>NZ_JBHXWI010000122.1:0-11034 GCF_042671975.1 Rhodococcus sp. NPDC127593
GTGCCGTAGCCGGTGACGACGCCGTCGCCGACGGGGCGGTTGTCGGCGAGGCCGAAGTTCACCGAGCGGTGCCGGGCGAGGGCGTCGAGTTCGACGAACGAGCCGTCGTCCAATAGGGCGGTGATGCGTTCGCGGGCGGTGAGCTTGCCCTTGGCGTGGACCTTCTCGACCGCGGCTTCACCGCTCGGGTGCTGCGCCTCGGCCTGACGATTACGCAGGTCGGCGAGCTTTCCCGCCGTCGTGTGAATATCGGGCGTGGTCTGTGGCCGAACCTGTGTCATTGTCTGATCCCAACTGTTGCGTGCACGCTTGTAGATTCCTTGCGGCCCAGAGCCTGTTCTGTCGTCGATTCCGCGGGGGGTGTACAACCACCACCGGTGGTGGCACCAGGAAGACGGTCGTGCCGGGCCACCACGTACTCTGATCTCCTCGCGGCGACCCGGGCGGGGTCACGCTTTGCGGGCGGCAGCGTGTCCGGTGTCGGTGTGGTGGAATCGCTCGGCGTAGCCGATGTACCAGTCGAGTGCTCCTGGGTCGGCCACGGTCGCGCGATTGATCGCCACCTGCGGCGCCACACCCTGGATCAACTTCTTCACCGGGATTTCGAGTCGCTTACCAGTGCGGGTCACCGGGACTGCCGGTACGTCGATCACCTCGTCGGGCACGTGTCGTGGGGAGACCTGCGTTCTGATGGTGGTGCGGATCTTGTCAAGCAGTGCCTCGTCGAGTGTGTACCCGGGGCGCAACACGACGAACAGTGGCATGTGGTACCCCCCGTTGGGCAATTCGGCACCGATCACCAGGGATTCGGCGATCTCGGGGAGGGTCTCGACCGCTTGGTAGATGTCCGCGGAACCCATCCGCACTCCGCCACGGTTGATGGTTGAATCCGACCGGCCGTGAACGCCACACGCCCCGTCGGCCTCGATCGTGATCCAGTCCCCGTGCCGCCAGACGCCGGGGTAGACGTCGAAGTAGGCCTCCCGGTAGCGGTGGCCATCGCTGTCGTTCCAGAAGTAGATCGGCATGGATGGCATCGGAGCGGCGATCACCATCTCACCGACCTCGCCCGTCACCGGCTCGCCTGCTTCGTTCCACGCCTGAACATCGACTCCGAGGTAGGGGCCTTGCAGTTCCCCCGTCCGCACCGGACAGAAGGGGTTGGCTCCGATGAACCCGGTTGCCACATCGGTACCACCGCTGTCGGAACCCAGATGCACATCGTCGGTGACCGCGTCGTAGACCCACCGCCAGGTGGTGTCCGGTAGCGGCGAACCGGTCGACATGATCGAACGCAGCACCGAAAGGTCGAACTCGTCCCCGGGCCGCGTGCCGGCCCGCTCGCACAAGGTCAGGTACGCCGCCCCGGTGCCGAACCGGGTGACACGGTGCTCGGCGCAGATCCGGAACTGATGGTCGGGTCGCCCGTACGTCGGGCTTCCGTCATAGGTGACGAGGGTTGCGCCGGTGGCCATGGCGTCGACGAGCATGTTCCACACGACCCAGGCGGTGCTCGCCGCGATGAACACTCGGTCGGTGGGACCAAGGTCGTAGTGGAGGGCGTTGGCCTTGAGCGCCTCGAGCAGGATGCCGCCGTGTGAATGCACGATGCCCTTGGGGAGGCCCGTCGTACCCGAGCTGTACAGGATCCACAATGGATGATCGAACGGTACTTGTTCGTAGTGCGGCTGTGCATCGCCCACAACGAGATCTGCATAGTCTGCGACGCCGTCCGGGGACGGGACCGCCTCGTCGAGATTGCGGACCAGAATGGTGTGACGGACGGACGGGAGCTGTTCCCGGAGGTCGGCGAGCAGGTCGATCCGGTCGATTCGTTTCCCGTTGAACTGGTAGCCGTCGACGCCGATCAACACGGTTGGCTCGATCTGTGCGAATCGGTCCGTCAGTCCTTTGAGCCCGAAATCCGGTGCGCAGCAAGACCATATCGCTCCCACGCTGGCGGCGGCGAGCACGGACACGATCGCAGGGGCAATGTTCGGAAGTACCGCCGCGATTCGATCACCGGGGCGGATCCCGACCTGGCGGAAGTGTGCTGCGAGGTTGGCGACCTGCGCCACCAGTTCTCGCCGGGACAGCTCACCATTGATCCCGTTCTCGTTGACCGAGATGATCGCGGCACCATCGCGCTCGCTGTCGCGAAGGAGATTTTCGGCCCAGTTCAGGTGGGCATTCGGAAACCACTGCGCCCCAGGCATTGTCCGATCGGTCAACACCGCGGTCGACGGCGCCGAGGCGATCACGTCGAAGTGCTCCCAGATCGAGGACCAGAATCCGTCGAGGTCGTGGACCGACCACCGCCACAAGGAGTCGAAATTGGTGGTTTCGACCTGCTTTTCAGCTGCCAACCAGCGCTGGTACTGCGCCAGTCGGGATGCGCTGATGCGCTCGGCCGACGGTGACCACAGCACCTCACGTCCAGACTCGGACATCGGTGTCGTTCCTTTCACCTGGGTTTCGGGAGCTCACGGACGCGGGCGCCGGGTGCGTCCACGTCCGTGAGCAGCATGTTTCGGAGGGTGTCGTCAGCGTGCGAGCACGGCGCCGAAGACGCGTGTGAGTTCCCCGACCGGATCAGCATTGCCACCGGTGCTGCGCCAGGCGACGTGGTTGTCCGGGCGAACCAGGATGGCGCCGGAGTCGTCGATTTGGCGGAGATCAGCCCACGTGCCCTGACTGTCGGTGAAGGGTCCACTCTCGGTGATCTGGGCGATCTTCAGCCGGATGCCGAACTTTTCCTCGACCACCGCGGCTGCGTTAGCCCACGTCTCGCCTTCCGCTCCGACGATCAGCACGAAGCAGGCACTGTTCTCGGTGAGGTCGTGCGTGGAGATCTGTTGTTCGGAGTGGCCGATCCAAGCATGGGGGAGCCGGTGCCCGGGCCGGGTGGTGGGGAAGTACACGGTGCCGAGCGGATCGCGCGGCGGGGCTTCGCTTCCGTCCGGGACCAGTGCACCGCTCGGGTAGGAGAAGCCGATCTCGAGGTCGTGGGCCTGGAATTCGGTGCGCTGGGTATTGATGACTTCCGCGGCGCGCGCTCGGCGGGTCTCGCCCAGGGGTGTGTCGGAGAAATAGTCCCGGAACACCTGAATCTGCGCTTCGAGGGGCTGTCCGGGAATCACCCCGATACCGGAATCGATGACCAGGTGGTTGAGGAAGGTGAACATCGCCCAGTCGACATTGCGCATCCCGACCACGCGGCGTTCGGCCTCGTAGGTGTCGAGCAGTGCGGGCGCGGCGTCGTCACGGAGCACGGCCGCGAGCTTCCATGCCAGATTGTGTGCGTCCTGGATAGCCGTGTTCAGTCCCAGACCGGTAGTCGGCGGGTGGCGGTGCGCGGCGTCGCCGGCGAGGAACACGCGGCCGACCTGATACTTGTCGGCGAGCACTCCTTCGAGGATCCAGTGGCTGACGTGGTGGATCTCGAGCTCGAGATCGGGCAGCTTGAGGAGCTCGCGCAGGCGGGGGACGATCGCCTCCTCGTCGAACCGGGCGGGATCGTCGGGCCGGAAGGTGAAGTGGAGGACGAACTCCTCGGAGTTCTTGCCCCAGGTCGGTCCCATCGCGGCCATGGCTCCGCTGGCCCACGAACCGGCGCCTTCGGGGTTGAGCAGCCAGGTGATCAGGACATCGTCTTCCCAATACTGCGACAGATCAGCGGTGAAGTGGGTGCTGACCATGTCGAGGAGACCGCTCGGACCCTCCATCTTGACCCCGAGCGCATTACCGACGGTCTTGCCGCCGTCGGCGGCAATCAGGTACTTGGCGTGGACGGTGTACGTCTCCTGCGTGTCCAAGTCCTTGATGAGGGCATGGACGCCGTCGTCGTCCTGCTCGAAGGTCAACAGTTCGCGGTTGAAGTGGATCGACTGCGGGGCCCGGCGTTCTGCGTGCTCGCGCAGCAGCGGTTCGAGCCTGATCTGCGGGTAGTTACTCGACGGGCACGGGCTGTCGACGGCGTACTTCGCCTCGAGGCTGCCGCCGCCGAAGGACTCCATGGAGAACAGCGTGCGGCCGTCGAGTTCGCCGTCGCCACCGAGCGAGGTCACCCATCGGGTCTTGCCCATGTTCTTCGGCTTGGTGCCTACCTCGTAGATGGAGTCGGCTACACCGTACTGACGGAGGACCTCCATGGTGCGCTGGTTGAGATAGTGCGCCTTCGGAAGGTGAGAGGTGCCGCTGTGACGTTCGACGAGGTGATGCTCGACGCCGAGCTCGGAGAGGAAGATCGAGGACGACAAGCCGCATCCTCCACCGCCGACGATGAGGACCGGAACGGTGATGTCAGGCATGGGTGGTGCTCCTTCTAGCGGAAGTGAGGTCGCCGTCGCGGACGGGAACGAAGTGGTGGCGCATTTCGCCGATACCCTCGGCGCGGGTGACGAGTTCGTCCTCCGGGCCGATCAGACGCTTGGGTTCGCGAACCCATCCCACGCCTCCCGGAGTGCCGGTGAAGATCAGATCACCGGGGCGCAAGGGCAGGATCGTGGACAAGTAGGCCACGAGCTCCGGGATGGGGAAGACGAGATTGCGGGTGCGTGATTTCTGCATCTCTTGCCCGGAGAGGATGGTACTGACCTCGATGTCGTCGCGGTCAGCGAACTCGTCCGGTGTGACCAGCACAGGACCGATGGGCGCGAAGCCGGCGAAGGACTTGCCGAGATTGAACTGTTGCGGCGCCGGCCCGGAGAGTTGCAGTTCTCGTTCGGACAGGTCCTGGCCGATCGTCAACCCTGCGACGTAGTCCCAGCCATTGCTGGCATCGATGTGCCGGGCGTGCCGACCGATGACGGCAACGAGTTCGACCTCGAAGTCGACCGAGCCGGGTGGGAGCTCGATGTCGTCGTAGGGACCCGTAACCGCACCGGGGAACTTGGTGAACACGAAAGGAGTCTCCGGCAACTGCAGGCCAGCCTCTTCCACGTGATCGCGGTAGTTCACGCCGACCGCGAAGATCTGTCCGGGTCGGGGGACAGGGGCCTGGAGTTCCGATTCGACGACCGGTGATCCTCCGGTGGTGTCGACCGACTTCGCCCACTCGACGAACTCGTCCCACCGGTCGAGGACGGCGTGGGGATCGGCGGAGAATTTGTGGTCGCTGGCTTCTTCGACATCGACCGCGCGACCGTCGACGACGATCTTGAGGCGCCCGGATTGATTTGCCACTCGCATGGGGAGTCCTTTGATGATGAAACGGTGCCGGTCGTGAAATGGGCCCGGAGCGCTCGTCCGGGCCCGGAGTCGATCAGTTGGTCAGGGCGACCATGGGATCGGGCAGGTCGGGGCTGGTCTCCTTTGCCCACGAATGGGTGGTGATCTTCTCGATCGGCGTGCCCTGCACGATGGCCTGTCGCATGAGCGCGGGATCGAACGCAACCCCGATCGGGTTGCCGTCGTACTCGGGGCCGTTCATGTAGGCCGTTGCCTCTTCCGGTGTGGCGAAGTTGTCGATCTGTAGCTCGACGAAGTTCCCGTCGGGATCCTGGTAGTACAGCGACGTCGTCACGCCGTGCTGGATGGGAACCTTGGGCTCGATTCCCCTCTCCTTCAACGCATCGTGCCGGTTCAGGAGATCGTCGAGCGTATCGAACGTGTACGCGGTGTGGTGCATGCCGGCGGCACCAGGGTTGCGCGGCGCGAGCTCGACGGGTGCGCCCAGCAGTGCGACGCGGTGGTGCTCCTCGTCGAAGGTGATGAAGCACAGACTGTGCCCTTCGTAGACGACGTGAGCATCGAGCACGGTGCAGTACCAATCGCGCATCTCTTCGAGACGGCTCGTCTGCAGCACCACATGTGCGAACTTGGGTGTGGCGGTCATCGTTGACTCCTTTGGGTGTCCAATGGCCAGTCGGCGCTGAGACCGATGTGGCACAGGGTTGCTGATACCTGACTCACTCGCTGAAGCTCATAACGAGCGCCGGTCCGAGGTTGGCGGCGCGTCAGTGTGGAACGGATCACTGCGTGTAATATGTTATAACAGAGGTTACACGGGTTGCCAAGACTCGGTCCGTCGAGGTTTTGCCATAGCTGCCGCGCCGATCGGCCCTGTAAGGCGATGTCCCCGAATCTGCTTTGCGTCACACGTTTTTGCCGGAGGTCTCACGAACGATCGACGAGGGCCGGTGGGTGTATCGGGTGATGCGGGCGCCTGACGAGCTGCGATCCGATCGAATACCGGGCCACCACGATGTAGTAGCCGAGCGATGTCCCTCGCTACGGATGCGCGAGAAACGAAGGGGGTGGAGACGCCCACCAGAACTTCCGGTCCGGCGTGAGGCCGTCCACCTTCAATGAGGATTCGTTCGGGGTCGACCACCCGCACGGACGCTTGCTCGATGTGTGCGATCGTCCCAACGATCAAGAACGTGTACTCACGTTCGCTGCTGTCCTGGACCGCGACCAGTCGGGCCCGCTCGACTCCGAGGCATATCTCTTCATCGAGTGATACCCGCGGTGCCGATCGGGGCATATTATCGCCCATCGAGTCCGGCTGCCCTGCTGAACGCGGCGAACCCTCTCGCGCCTCCGGGTCGATGGGGGCTGCTATGGCGTTCATCCGACTTGCCACTTCCTTCTGATGCTCCGGACCGCGATGCGATCTCCCTTTCTCCATTGTTGTGATGCGGAGCACATATTTCTTGGGCTCAATATGAGGAGATCGGGCGCATGTTTGCGCTCTGCGCCAAATCGAATATCGACCGGCGCTGCGCCGGCGCCTCCGGGTTTGCAGTTCCCGCCACCGCGCAGTGTTATAACATAAAACGCGATGCCGAAGATGTACGGCAGCGGCGTTCACGATGCCAGCAACTCGACTCCGTTCGACGCACACGGCTCGTTGAGCTCGATGCGTGTCGGTGATCGCACATAGGACGAATCGACTGACCACTCACCGTGGAGGGTGGCCGCGACGAGGTGTTCACCACCCGGCTGCTCCTGAACCGATGAAGTCGGTTACGTCGTCACACCAACCACGGACTGCTTCGGATGTTCGGACAACCTGAGGAGAGAAATCGATGAAAGCGGCAGTAGTGCACAGCTGGGGCGACGCCGACCAGCTCAGCGTGGAAACAGTTCCCGATCCCACCCCCAACGACGGCGAGGTGCTGGTCGAGCTGCGTGCGAGCTCCCTGAACTGGCACGACGTGATTCTCCGCCAAACCGGACGAGGTTTCACGACGCCGAGCATCCTGGGCATGGACGGTGCAGGAACACGGCTCGACACCGGCGACGACACCATCATCTACCCCTGCCTGAATTGGGGTAGCGCCGAGACGGCACCGGGGAAGGACTTTGCCATCCTCGGTGATAGCACCGACGGAACATATGCGGATTTGGTGTCCGTTCCCGTCGACAACCTGTTTCCCAAGCCGGAGCACCTGTCCTGGGAGGAGGCCGCAGCCCTGCCCTGTGCAGGGTTGACCGCCTACCGTGCGATGTTCACTCGTGCCGACCTGCAGGAAGGTGAGACCGTTCTGGTCCTCGGCGCCGGAAGTGGAGTGTCCACGTTTGCGGTCACGTTCGGTGCTGCGGCCGGCGCACACGTGCTGGTGACGTCGTCGAGTATCGACAAGATCGAATCCGTCCGGGCGATCGGCGCGGAGCGCGGGTTCCTCTACACCGATCCGGACTGGGTCGAGCAGGTCGTCGAGGCCACCGGCGGTGGAGTCGACGTGGTGATCAGTGGAACCGGCGCCAACCTGGCCGAGGCCCTCGGATGCCTCAAGCCGGGTGGTCGGATCGCCGTATTCGGATCGAGCGCCGGCAGAACGGCGACGTTCGAGGTGCCGAGCCTCTACTTCGGCCAGTTCACGATCTTGGGCACCACGCTGGGCAGCCCGACAGACTTCGGTCAGATGCTTCAATTCGTCGAGAAACACCAAATTCGGCCGGTCATCGACTCGACGTGGGCTCTCGATGACATCGTCGCAGCTCACCAGCACCTCGAGTCGCGTCGACACCTCGGTAAGATCGTCCTGGTGAACAAGGCCGAGTGAGTTCGCCCGGCACCATGTCGATCTGAACACCATTTGACCAGAGTCCGATTCACGCGGAGGCGTCACCCGAGGCGCAAACCCCGGATGACGCCTCCACGTGAACCCGGGATCGCCGGGTGGGGATCCACCGAGGACAATACCGCGCAATGCCTACCGTCAAATTTTGGCGTTGAGTCCTAGAGGCATGTGTTGCGCGTCACGTAGTCTTCAAGATGTCGATCGAGACGCCAATCGGACCAGGTCAATCCCACCCGGTGGATTGCCGTCGACTGGATGAACAGTACCGCCGGAGTGCCTGCGAGCCGATCGTGAGGCGGATGTTGACGGCACATAGCCGAAGGAGCAGGTGATGGCCACCGTGGAAGGGCGTTGGGTCAGCCGGCTCGCAGTGAGCGACTCGAAGCGGATCCAATCGGTCTGCTCGACCGAGTTACTCGAACTGGCAGCTGGCCAGGTTGGGTGGGAAGCATTGGATTGGGCTGTCGCGGTGGGAAAGGAGCTCGCGCAGCGGTGTGTCGAGATCTTTCCCGAGTTCGGCGACCGGCCGGCTCAAGTGGCCACGGTTCGTCTCGGCACCGAATCGGGGGCGATCATCACCATGCTGGCAATCGACGGCCACGACTTCCAGATGCCCGAGATCAACGACGATACGGTTCGGGCAGTCCAAGAGTGGGTTCAACGGGGAGTCTCACTGTTGACGATTTGGGCGGCTGTCCGCAAGGGCCACCAATGGCTCGCAGACGAGTACATGCGTGCGTGCATGGAAATGGTTCCCGTGGAAGAGCAACCGGTTCAGCTTCAATTGATTTCGCAGGTTCTGCTGCGCTTCATCGACCGCTTCTCCGACGCCATCGGACGCGAGTACGAGACCGAATACGGGCGGTGGATGACGACAACCGCCGCTGCACGTGAGCAGGTCGTGCGAGCCCTTCTCGGTCGTGAAGGGTATGACCTCTCGAGCGCAGAAAAAGAACTCCAATACTCGTTGGCGCACAGTCATCACATCGGCCTGATCCTGTGGTCCGATACCAACGACCTGCGGCGGAACTCGAGATTGAACAAGATCGCCGATTCCGCGCTCAGGGCCTGCGGCGCGGAACAAGTACTCCTGGTCCCACACGGTCAATCCACACTGTATGCATGGGGAAATCACCCACGGTCGCCCTTCCCGCTGCACGTCGACGTCGACCTCGACGGTGACGCCCCGGTACGGGTAGTGATCGGACGAGCGCACGAAGGACTGGCAGGCTTCATACGAACTCATCACGAGGCGCAGCAGGCGCGAGGAGTACTCGACGCCCTGCCGGGACTGAGGAAGCGCAGCGTCGACTTCGCTGATGTGCACCTGCTGTCCGTCCTGGTGCAAGACATGGAAAAGGCCCGCGGCTTTCTCGAAGCTGAGCTCGGCGAGCTCGCCGCCGACGACCCGCAGAGCTTGACATTGCGGCAGACCGCAGAAGCGTACCTACGCCTCAAGCACAGTCCTCTCGCGGTAGCCAACGAACTTTACGTGGTTCGTAACACCGTCATCTATCGCCTGAAAAAGATCGAACAACTTATCGGGCATTCGCTCGATGAACGAGCGCTCGAAACGTGGACTGCCCTTGTGCTCAAGGATGGAATCACCGCGTGCGCAGAGCACCCGTGACGGCATGCCAATCCCCCTACCGGACAGAACGGAACGACGCCATGACAACCTCGATGATCGAAACCCGTGAACATGACTCGCAGCACGACGGCTTCGAAAGCGGTAGTCGAGCCCTGGCGGCAGGCGAGACGATCGTGATGATTGACGATTCACGCATCGTGTTAATGGCATGCGCCGGCACCGTCACCACTGAGCAGATGGCCTTCATCATCCGCCATACCAGTGGCTTTGTGCAGATTGCCCTTCACGAGATGGTGTGCGACCGACTCCTCCTCGCCGAGGCGATTCCCTCGGATCGGTATGCTCCCGCACACGCCCGCGGACAGTGTGTTGCCGTAGATGCTGCTGTGGGAACGACCACGGGAATATCCGGTGCAGACCGTGCCCGTACAGCGCGCGTGCTGGCCGATCCCACCACCGAACCGAATGGTCTCACGCGGCCGGGCCACCTCGTCCCCGTCCGCGTCATGGCATCGAACCGGAATGCCCGGACCGTCCCCGCTCTCGCACTGGAATTGACCGATTGGGCGCATCCGTCCCATTCCGGCGCAGTGTTCGCTGAACTCGAAAGCATTTATTCCCCAACGGAACTGGCCGACTCAGAGGAAGCGGCCAGATTTGCGCACCAACATGGAATCGTCACCGTGCATGCCGGCCGCGCCTCCGAGTCCGGCAAGTGAATCTCATCCGAATAGGCACACTGTCGGTCGCGTTGTTGTGACCGGCGGCGCAACGAGTTCGGCCGCCGCATAGGGATTTGTGAAAAGCGGACCGTCAGCCGCCGCTCCCGGATAACGCTGGCGAGCAGCCAGGATCGTTTCTATTACATTGATTATCAGTCGATTTGGATGCACCTACTCGCATGCCGTTCTATGTCGACGCAAGCAACCGCATTCGCTGCTTCGAGGTCGCGGCGACGCGGACGCGGCGTCGTCACCGCGCACTGGGCCGCATTCGAGGGCGTCACTGCGCGGTGCGCTCCGTACCGAGAAAACTCCGAAAAGACACCACATCCATTGCTGCGCAGAATATTACAACGGAGGCTTCGGGAAGAAAATTGTACGCGAAAGTCATTCAGGTCTTGACGTTATAACATATGTCAGCATAGTGTGGTCTAGCGCACGCAGCTGGCGTAATGACTCTCCCGGAGGCTCGGGATCGAGGAAATCGATGCAAGTGCCTCGCGAAACTGGACGTACACCAAGATGTGCGGCTTCTTGAAGCCGCATCAACGAATCAAAATACGGAGGACAAAGTGACTGCTACAGCGATGCCGCGCGATACTCGGGATCTGTTGGCGGAGGCGGTGAAGATCGTTCCGGTGGTGGCCGAGGCGGCGCCGGAGGCGTTGGAGTTGCGGCGTGCTCCGGATCG
>NZ_JBHXWI010000123.1:0-10967 GCF_042671975.1 Rhodococcus sp. NPDC127593
AACTCGGTATGACAAGCTTGCCCTGACTTACCGGGCCGGATTCCTCCTCGCCGGCATCGTCGAATGGCTCAAACTATTGGGAGACATGCCCTAGCATCGCCGATCGTGACAACACTGCGCGGCGTGCCGATGACACTATTGCGTATCAATTACCAATTACTCCGTATGCCTTTGCAATTCGTGGAGCACATCGCGGTCGCGCAACTCGACGAACAGGCACCCGCGCGCCTCGCCTACGAACAGCTGCTCATTCAGTGCGATCGGGCGGCCGGCTATCTTCTCAACGACGACAACGCCGTCGGCCGTGCGGCAGAACTGCGCCGACATACGACTGCCGTTCGGGTCGGAATCGCCCGCCGACATGAGCGAGTAGATGCCGAGAGCGCGAAACTCCTGGATCTCCAGCGTGCACGGTTCCACCGGCGCCGCCAACCCCGCAGAAACACCGACCCGGCGTGAACCTACCCGCAAACGGACCGGGCGGCGGGTACGAGGCCGACCACTCACCGGCAGAGGGTGCGTTCGGCGGTGGCGACCAGGGTGCGAGAGACGTCGTCGACGGGAAGATTCCGCCCGGTGTAGAGCTGGTCGAAGCTGTCGAAGCTCGCCAACAGCCAGAGCAGGTCGGCGGCTTCGTCGACGGTAACGTCCGGCCGCAGAACCTCCTGCTCGGCCAGTCGCTGGGCGAGGTGGACCATCCCGCCGGCCCGGTTCTCCTCGATCCGCGCAACAGCCCCACCTACTGCATCCGCGTCGAGTTGGGCCATCGAGAACAGTGCCCGGAAGACGTCGCGGTGGGCTGCGAACACCCGGACGCCGGAGTCGATTCCGCCGCGCAGGTGCTCGCGCGCGTCCGGGTGCTCCGCCGCGTCCACCACCGCCTGGAACCCTGCCCGGTGCCACCACAGGTCGGTGGTGAGTGCGTCGAACAGTCCGGATCGTGAACCGAAGACCAGGTAGACGGTGGAGCGGGAGACACCCGCGGTCCGGGCCACCTGCTCGACACTCACCGGCGTGGACGGTGCTCGGCGCAGCCGCTCATAAACCGCGTCGAGGATGTTGCGGCGCGTTTCCTCGGCCGCCTCCGCGCGCAGGCGCTGCTCGTACTTCCTGGTGGCCACAGCCGTCACTCTAACATTTTCACTTGACATGTCGTCTCGTGAAGTTCACGCTATTAATCGAAAGACATATTGTCCGGCGAAATTGCGAAGAGCCAGCCGCCCTCCCCTGACGTCGAGACAACCAGCCTTCCGACGAAGGAGCTGACGTCATGAACAGCCTGACCGCACCCACCCGTCCGCCGATTCCCCCGGCGTCCACGCCTGTACTCGTGGTCGGAGCGGGTCCGGCGGGACTGACCACGGCAATCACGCTGGCTCGCCACGGGATCGAGGTCATGGTCGTGGAGCGGCGGCCCGCCCTATCGGGGCTGCCGCGGGCGGCCTCGGCCAGTACCCGCACGATGGAGCTGTTGCGGTCCTGGGGGCTGGAGCAGGAGATCCGGGCAGGCGGAGTCGAGGTCGAATGGAAGCAATGGGTCGGTCCTACGCTCACCGCGGCCGGCGACACCCACCTGACCAGCTTCCCGACCCGGGAGCAGAGCGCGGTCCTCAGCCCGACCGCCCCTGCCTCGGTTCCGCAGGATCACCTCGAGCCCGTGCTGCTGGACCACCTGCGCTCGTTCGGCACCGCGCGGGTGGAGATGGGCACCGAGGTGGTCGGCCTCGACTACCGGAGCGATGACGTCCAGGTGACGCTGCGCGACGCCGAAACCCGCCAAACCCGAATCGTTTACGCCCGCTACCTCGTCGCGGCGGACGGCGCGCGCAGCACGGTGCGCGCCACCCTCGGGATCGTGATGCGGGGGCCGGGGCGTCTGTCCCAGGCAATCGGGACCGAGTTCCACGCCCCACTGTGGGAACTGCTCGGCGACCGCCGCTACTACATCTACGCCGTCACCCACCCAGAAGCCGCGGGGGTCTTCGTCCCGGCCGGCCGCGGTGACCGATGGGTCTACGGCGTGGAACACGAACTCGCGCAGGATCCCTCGCCAAGTCTGACGAAGGAACAGTCCGCCCGCCTCATCCGGCTCGGCAGCGGACTAGCCGATCTGGAGCCGAGGATCGAACGCATCGGAACGTTCACCTTCGCCGCGCAGCTCGCGGACCGCTGGCGGGACGGCGCCGTGTTTCTCGTCGGCGACGCCGCACACCAGATCACTCCGCGCGGGGGCACCGGCATGAACACCGCCATCCAGAGTGCCTACGACCTCGGGTGGAAACTCGCCTGGGTGCTGCGCGGCTGGACCGGACCGCAGCTACTGGACACCTACGAGGCCGAGCGGCGACCGGTGGCCGCGCACAACGTGGCCCGATCGGCCGACCCGCACGGCGGAGCCCGACTCGCCGCGCACGAACTACCCGCGGACCTCGGCGGCCGAATCCCGCACGTCTGGTTGCGCTCCCGAGGCGACGCCGTGTCCACCCTCGACTTACTCGGACCCGGACTGACATTGTTCACGAACGGCCCGAGCGCGTCCTGGCAGCGCGCCGCGAGCTCCATCCCCGGGCCTCCGCTCGCAATCCACGACCTCGACGCCATCACCGCCCGCGGAATGGGCATCCCCCACGGCGGGGCACTCCTGGCGCGCCCGGACGGGGCGCCGGCCGGATGGTGGCCGTCAGGCACCGAACCGGGCGCGGCAGTCCGCGACGCGATCCGGGCCCTGCTGACGCCAACGGAGACTGCGGATCGGCTTTCGGAGGCCCGGGGCCCGCTGAGCGGAGCAGGAAGCGTCGGTGGAGGCACGCGCGTGCGGCGACGAAACGCACATCCGTACGACAAGGCCGGGTGATGAGGTGTCGATTTGCCGCGGATCGCGGAAGTGTCGAAACGCGCTTGCCCCCGGAAGGTTTGGCACTGCACGGACAGACGCTCCGTTTTCGGACAAGTATCACTGTCAACGCTGCCTCGGCCCGCTGACCTGCCCGCGCGAACTACGTTGTTCTGGACTTGCGAGTCCTTTCCAGGAGATCACGCGACGGACATCAACCGTGCAGGCTTGCGCCGCACGGCACACCGTTTCCGATGTCCGCTATTGACGAAAGCACCAGGTCCAGGTGATGATTTAGGTATCCCACCTCGAGGTGGGGAGAGGGTCCGCCCCTCTGTTGGAGATCACTCATCGGGCAGCACCAGAACGGTCGCTGTCGTCGTGTGTCCACAACAGAAAGGGGTCCACATGGTCGAGCCCGCAGTCCTGATCGCCCTGCTGATCGCCGCCTGCTTCATTTTCTTCGTGACCGCCTGCTTGGTCATCGTCATCGTCATCGTCATCGTCACCGGCAGCACTGCCGGCCTCCGTGACTTCGCGAAGGTGCTCGCTGCATTCGGGCGCGTAATTCGCCTCCGGTTCCGGTTCGGCAACTGACCGAAGCGCGAGACCCTCGAACGTAAGGGAGTCCCCGGCATCGGTCCGGGGACTCCCCCCGGGGCCTGTGTCATCAATCTTTTCCGCGCTTCCGCACAACATCCGTTCGCTTGGCGGCGCCGCGGCTGTCTGGTGCCGAATCGTGGAAACCCGCGCAGCGGCTTCGGCACGACGATGCTGGTCGCCACTACCTCACCTCGGGTTGCCCGACCGTACCGATCGGATGGCGTGAGAAGAAATCCTTCAGGCCCTGGGCCACTGCCGTCGGGTCTTGCACCATCAGGAGGTGCCCGGCCTCCGGCACGGAGAGGCGCTCGGCCCGGGGGAACCAGGACTGCACGAGCTCGCTCCCTTCAACGAATCGCGGTGCGCTCTCCGCGCCGAGCACATTGAGCACCGGCCGCGTGATGCGTCCGGCCGCCCCTGCCCCGAAACTCCATCGCTGCACGGCGGGCATCTCAGCTTGGAAGAACATGTCGGCCTCGTCGAGCGCCTCGTCGAAAGCAGTTGGAATCACTCGGTCCAGCGCGGCACGGTAGCCATCGCCGCACACATGTCGCAGGAAACCGTCCACCGCGGCGGCCTTGTCGCCTGATTCGTAGGCGGCGATGACGGGCTGCAGCGCGGCAGTGACCTGCTCTGAGCTGGAGATTCCACGGACGGCGGGTTCGAGCAGCGCCACCGAGCCGACGCGCTCGGGCTTCTCCGTCGCCAACTGGAGCGCGACGAGCGCACCGTATGAGTGACCCACGATGTGGGCAGTGTCCCAGCCGACGTGATCCATCAGCCTGACGCAGATTGCGGCATCTTCGGCGACCGTGAGCGCCCGGTATCCCCCGCTGTCTGATTCTCGGAGTCGACGCCGGTACCGCAAGATCGAATACTGCGTCAGCTGCTCGACCAGTGGGTCGTACCACGAAACGAAGGCACTGGCGTGTACGAGCACGACGCGCTCCCCGCCCTCGCGCAGCTGATAGGCCAGTTCGACGTCACCGAGCCGCAAGCTATCCACGGCATCCCTTGCGGATCCGCTCCATGGAGTCAGTTGTAGTGGAATGGCTCACGAAGTCAAGGGTCTCCACGGCAGGACTCCCGGTGGGCTCTCCCGCGGAGCCACCCACCGGGTTTCTGCCTTCGAACGCCGCATCGCACGTGTAGCGCGAGACGACTCTAGCGAAGTGGGAACCCGAGACGGATGAGCGATTCCTTCAGCCGATCCCGCCCGTTCAGTCGCGCCGCGGACGCGAGTCGGTCCAGAACCCTTTCAATCCAGGAATGTTCGAGCTGCTGCGCCGAGTAGAAGGCTGCGATCCGCCCCTCGTAGGCGTCGACGTGGTCGCGCTGGGCGGGCAGGTCGTACTTCTCGTGGTGCAACACCGCCGCTCGGGGCAGGCGCGGTTTGATCTGGGCGTCGGCGTCCGGATGCGGATGTCCGACGACGAGCCCGAACACCGCGAACACGTGGGGCGGCAGGCCGAGTTCCACCGCGACCTCCTCGGGCTTGTTGCGCAGTGCCCCGATGAACACCGTTCCCAGCCCGAGCGACTCCGCCGCGGTCACGGCGTTCTGCGCCGCCAGGGCTGCATCGATGCACCCGATGTAGCTGCTCTCGAGGTAGTCGGCTCCCGCGATCGGCGCGTCGCGGTCGCCGGCGAGCTGGCGGACACGGGCGAAGTCGGCGAGCCAGACCAGCAGGACGGGGGCCTCGACGATGTGGGCCTGGTCGCCCGCGAGCGCGGCCAGTCGAGCCTTGCTGTCGGGGTCGCGGACCGCGACGACACTCCACGCCTGCAGGTTCGACGACGTGGCGGCCGACTGCGCAGCCGAGACGAGGACATCGAGCGTCTCGTCGGTCAGCGGATCGGGTAGGTATCGGCGGACCGACCTGTGCGAGTGCAGGGCTTCCAGAACCGGATTCCACTGCGCGGGTTCGGGGAGGGCGGCGTCCCAGTAGCGCTGCTGCAGCGCCGTGCGAGGTGCGATGTCTGCGATGGTCACCCGGTCAGGAAAGCCGACCGCCGTCCCCGATTCCAGTGTTAGGCGCACCGTGATTCCGGAGATAGCCACAGCGAAGCCACCGATCGGCGACAATTCGAGGGCTGCCGACATCTGTTCGGGAACTACGTGACGAAAGCGAATAGGAAGTGGACGTGACGGAACGGGTCATCGTGGTGACGGGTGCCGGCTCGGGGATCGGTCGGTCCATGGCGACCGGACTGCTCGATGCCGGACATCACGTGGTGCTGACAGGCCGGGCGCGGGAAAAGCTGGACGAGACAGCGAACGGTCACGAACACGCGCTCGTGGTGCCGGCCGACGTCTCGTCGCCGCAGTCGGTGCACAGTCTCTTCGCCGCCGTGGCCGAACGATTCGGCCGCCTGGACGTACTCGTCAACAATGCGGGCACATTCGGCCCCTCCGGCGCAGTGGACGAGATCGAACCGGAAGACTGGGACCGGACAGTCGCCACAAATTTGACGGGGGTCTTCCTCTGCTCCCGAGAGGCCGTGCGAATGATGAAGACGCAGACACCTCGCGGCGGACGCATCATCAACAACGGCTCGCTGTCCGCGCACACGCCACGACCCGCGAGCGTCGCCTACACGGCAACCAAACACGGGGTGTCGGGGCTGACCAAGTCGATCGCGCTCGACGGACGCGACCACGACATCTGCTGCACTCAGATCGACATCGGGAACGCCGCAACCGCCATGACGGCCGGCATCGGCCAATCCGCCCGCCAACCGGACGGATCATTGCGAGCGGAACCCACCTTCGATCCGCGGTACGTCGCGGACGCGGTGACCCGACTGGTCGAACTCCCCTTGGACGTCACCGTGCCGACGATGACGATCATGGCCGCCGGGATGCCGTATATCGGCCGCGGCTGACCGAGCCGACCGTCAGACGCGCTGCAGTGGAAGCGGTTGCCCTTACACACCCGGGATGTCGGAGATCCGCACGTCGTCGGTGTTCAGGTCGCGCAGCACCTCGCTGCGTACCGAATCGAGGTAGCCGATGTGAGTCGCAAATGCCTCGCGGGCCTTTACCGGGTCGCCGGTGGCGATCGCCTGATACATGCCTTCGTGCTGTTCCATCACCAGGCGTCGATCCAGTCGATCGACGAAGACACGGTTGGTCACCGGGCGGATCAGGTGCACCGAGGTCATCGCCAACTCCAGGATCGGGTTGTGCGCCGCCCGGGTGATCGCGGTGTGAAATTCCAGGTCGAGGCCGAGCCACTCCTCGATATCCATCTCGAAATCTCGCGACGCCAGGACCGGCCTCCGGATGGCCTCGAGGTCTTCTTCGGTGTGACGCTGCGCCGCCATCGCGACACTGAATTCCTCCAGTACCCGGCGCGCTTCGTCCACGTCGTGCACGGTGACGTCGCCGGCGCGGAACCAGAGGCGGATGGCGTCGCCGAGCAACTCGGCGATGTCGTCCGAGTCCGGGACCGCCACATACGTGCCGCCTCCTACGCCGCCGCGAACCGACGTGAGCAGTCCCGTCGCGGTCAGCAGTTTGAGGGCCTCGCGGGCGGTGTTGCGTGACACATCGAACGTGTCCGCGAGATCGAGTTCGGTGGGCAGCCGCTCCCCCGGGACCCAGACGCCGTCGGCGATCGCCGATCTGAGCTGCCTGGCGATCTGCCCCGAGGCGTCCTTTCGGGTCAACGCCGTCGGCCTGAACGCTCGATCCATTGCGGGACACCTCTCCGTTGCCTGATGTTGTGCTCTGCATTACAGTAACGCCCAACGTTCAATGTCCAACATTGAACGTTGACCAAACCTCCAGCACACACACCGACAGAAACAACCCAACCGCCACCCCGGCCTGCCCGCCGGGCATCACGGAAGTGACCACAGATGAGCCTCGACTGGGATATCCAAGAAGCCACCATCGACAGCGTTCAGCAGGCCTATCGCGACGGCACCGCAACGGCGCGCGACGTCGTGCAGGCATACCTCGACCGCATCGCGGGTCTCGACCAGGACGGGCCTCGACTGAACTCGGTCATCACCGTGTCCGACACCGCCCTCGACGACGCCGACGCGCTCGACCGCTCCCTCGGTCTGACCGGGGAGCTGGCAGGACCGCTGCACGGGGTGCCCGTCCTGGTGAAGGATCAGGCCGCGACGGCGGGGATACGCACCACCTTCGGCAACAAGAACGCCGCGAACTATGTGCCCACCGAGGACGCAACCGCGATCAAGAAGCTCAAGGCCGCCGGCGCGATCATCCTCGGCAAGACGACGATGCCCGACTTCGCCACCTCATGGTTCTCGACCTCCTCGGTCTCCGGGGTCACCAAGAACCCCTACGACCTGACCCGGGACCCGGGCGGATCCAGCAGCGGTTCCGGAGCCGCCATCGCCGCAAATCTCGCCCTCGTCGGCATCGGTGAGGACACCGGCGGCTCGATCCGCCTCCCCGCCTCGTTCTGCAACCTCGTCGGCTTCCGCGTCACACCCGGCATGATCAGCCGCAACGGCATGTCTCCCCTGGTGGTACCGCAAGACACTGCCGGCCCGATGACCCGAACCGTGACCGACGCCGCCATACTCCTCGACGTCCTGGTCGGCTACGACCCCACCGACGATTTCACCACGGTGGCTCGCCATCACCGCCACTCCGGTTCCTTCGCCGAGAACATCAAAGGTGCCACTGTGGTCGACAAGCGGATCGGCGTCCTGCGCAGCGCATTCGGCGACGCGAACGATTCCGCCGGAGCAGCCGTCAACGATGTCATCGACAACGCACTCGCGGAGCTGGGTGCCGCCGGAGCCGAACTCGTCGACATCGAGATCCCAAAACTCGACCACTACGTCTCGTTCACCTCGCTCTACTTCACCCGCTCCCGCAACGACATGAACCGCTTCTTCGCCGAAAACCCCGATATCGGGATCGCCGGCGTCGACGAGGTTCGCCGAAGCGGCACGTACGACCCACACCTCGATCTGTTCGAAGGCATCACCGACGGCCCCGCGGACCCCAAGTCCGATCCCGACTACCTCGACCGCGTCCTCGCACGCGAAGAGTTCGCGAGGATCGTCACAGCACTGTTCGTCGAACGCGCCCTCGACGCCATCGTCTTTCCCGACGTGAAACTCCCCGCACCCACGCACGACGACGTGCTCGGCGGCCGCTGGACCTGCCTCACCTATCCGACCAACACCGTCATCGCGTCCCAACTGCACTTCCCCGCAGTCTCGGTCCCGGCGGGATTCACCGCAGACGGACTCCCGGTCGGCCTGGAGATCATGTCCACCCGCTTCGAAGAAACGACGCTGCTCCAGGTCGCCCGCGGGGTCGAACGGGTTCTCGGCGCGCGCAGGGCCCCCTCCCTGGATGCTCCCACCGGAACGGGCGCCTGATGTCCGTCACCCTCAACTCGGACATGGGCGAAGCCTTCGGCATTCACACTTTCGGCAACGACACCGCCCTGCTCGACTACGTCGACACGATCAACGTCGCCTGCGGGATGCACTCCGGGGACCCCAGCACCATGGCGCACACGGTCACAGCCGCACTCGATGCGAACGTCACGATCGGCGCTCACCCGGGGCTACCCGACCCGGTGGGTTTCGGGCGTCGAGAAATGAAGCTGACCGCGAACGAGATCCGGGATCTGATCCGCTACCAAGTCGGTGCCCTGACTGCATTTCTCGACGCCGTGGGCGCCCC
The DNA here is from genome assembly GCF_042671975.1 of Rhodococcus sp. NPDC127593. Lineage (NCBI taxonomy): Bacteria > Bacillati > Actinomycetota > Actinomycetes > Mycobacteriales > Nocardiaceae > Rhodococcus > Rhodococcus sp. NPDC127593. The sequence continues at coordinate 9,119 of NZ_JBHXWI010000123.1, forward strand.
GCTTCATCACATCAAACCGCACGGTGCCCTCTACGGGATGCTTTCGCGCAGCGAAGAGTTGATGGAATCCGCCTGTGATGTCGCCGAACAGTACGGCGTCCCGATCCTCGGCCTCCCCCACACCGCGCACCAGCGGGTGGCCGACCGCCGCGGTGTGGAATTCGTCGCCGAGTTCTACGTCGATCTCGACTACAACGACGACGGCACCATCATCGTCAACCGGACCGCCGCCCCCCACGACCTCGCCGACATCGAAGCCAAAGCACACCGGGCGCTTGTCGATGGCAAGACGACATCGATCCACGGCACCGAAATCGACGTCACCGTCGAATCACTCTGTATCCACTCCGACCTGCGCAACGCACCGGACGTAGCGGCGCGACTTCGCACGATGCTCGACCAGCACGCAGGCAATACCTGAGCGCTTCCTTCGGCGGAAGTCGCCGTGCGCGCGGCATCGGTTTCACGCGAGCTTCACCCCGCCGCCCAGTCGACCCGCGCGGCCAGCGCGTGCAGGGAACGATTCCTGCTCGCGTTGGATTCCCCGACCCAGGCAATGCGGCCGTAGACGTACTCGCGAAAATGCGGTCTGCCGCCCCGATTCTGCGAATCAGGTCCGTAGCGAGCGCAATTGAAGAGCAGGGCTCTGAGGTTGTCGTACTCGGCTCGCGCCGCCTGCGGACGAGTGTTGACCACCAACCCCGCCAGGTGCTGGCGTCGGTGCGCCCGCATGATCCGGGTCTTACCGGGGTGCACGGAGAAGCCTTCGTCCGCCACGATCCGGCCGACGGCGTGGATCAGTCGGTCCACCGACAGTTCCGTGCCGGAGAACGCGAGGTCGTCGGCATACCTCGTGTAGCCGGCGCGATGAGTTCTCGCGAGTCCGGTCAATCTGCGGTCGAGCCGGTATGCGACGAGATTGGCGAGCGCCGGCGAGGTCGGTGCGCCCTGCGGTAGGTGCGCACCCCTGAGCCGACTCGCCGCATCGAAGGGAAGCTGCGCGAGGACACCTGGCGGGGTGGACGTCGTGCAGAGCCCGGCGAGCACACGTGACACCGGGGTCGGGTAGCCGAGGGCATCGATGACCGCCCTCACCCGCGTCTGGGAGACGGAGGGAAAGAAGGCACGGAGGTCGATGCGCACCACGACGTCGTGTCCCGCATGGGGAGCGGCGAACGTGTGGACGCTGCGACCTCGGACGAATCCGTGCGCCGCGGCGTGGGGCGGGACGCGGTCGAATACAGACCGCAGAATCCGGCGCTGCACCTCTCGAAGGCGTTCCTTGGGCGCCTCGAGCAGGCGGTTGTCCGATCGGATCCGATAGCGGTAGTGCTGCAGCGGAGTCGCTTTCGTGCGCAGCCATCCGCCGGGGTCTGCGAACCAGTCGAGGTCGGCGGGGGTGAGACCGACCGCCTCGGCGACCCCCGCCGTGCGCGACCACCGCGGGACGTCGAACTTCCAGTGACTGCCAGACACCTCGACGACCGTCTCCGGTTGCTCGATCTGCGGGAGATCCGACAGCAGCCGATAGACGCTGTCGGCGCCGTCGATCGGCGGCGTGGGCATGAGGTCGTAGAGCCGTGTCGCGATCCGGCCGGCATCGGGCGCACCGGTTTCCTCGAAGCGGAGCATGAGGCCGGCCCTGGTCCAGGCTCCGGTGGTCGCCAGCGCCGCGAGGCGACGAGCGATCTCCGGCTGCAGGGCCCGGCCGGCTGTCATGTGTGCGACGGTGCGAGGTGACCGATATCTGTCGTGGTCAAGTCCATGGGAGTGGTGTACGAGGGCCGTCGCGTGGCTCCTCGTTGGTGAGTCAGGCAGTCAAGGCCGGTGTCACCTCCTCGGTGGACGC
>NZ_JBHXWI010000124.1:0-10744 GCF_042671975.1 Rhodococcus sp. NPDC127593
ACACGGTCAGGTAGCCAGAACAACCACAACCGAAAACCACGAACCCCCAGCTCAACCGGGGGTTCGCTCGTTCTCATAGCAGTAACTTCGGACTAATAAGCTTCGTCCGTCCACAGGTGGAACAGCGCGTAGGCCCGCCACGGTCGCCACGACTCGGCGAGTTCCGCTGCCTGCCTGCCGGTGCTGACACCCAGCGCGCGTTTGAGGACGAGGTCGTCGGGTGTGAACGCGTCCGGGTCGGCCAGCACCCGCACCGTCAGATAGTCCGCCGTCCACGGACCGATGCCGGGGAGTGCGAGCAGACCGGCCCGGAACTCCGCCGGATCGGTGTCCGCGCCGAGGCTCAGTCCGTCGGACGCCGCGTCGGCCAGCGCGAGCACCGTCCTTGCCCGGGCGCCGGTGAGGCCGAGAGTCGAGCGCAACTGTTCGGGTGAGAGCGCCGCCAAGGTCTCCGGTTCTGGGAACGCGAAGAATCCGTCGTGGACGGGCCGGCCGTACGCGGACACGAGTCGGCTGCCAAACGTCCGGGCCGCCGCCAGCGAAACCTGTTGTCCGAGAACGGTCAGAACCGCTGTCTCGAACCCGTCCACGCTCCCCAGCCGCCGCAGACCCGGACGCAGCGCCACCAGCGAAGCCAGTTGCGGGTGGCGGCTCAACGCGGCGTCGATCGGCACCGGATCGGCGTCGAGGTCGAGCCAGCGGCGGACCGCGGCGGTCAGCGCCTCGACGTCTCCGGGATCCGCTGGTGTCAGGTACGCCTCGACGTACCCGTCGGCGGGACGGACGACGACGGACACCAGCGCGGGCCCGTGCGGACCGTTCACCACCCGGGTGTGGGTGCCGTCGGGGTCGTGTCGCTCGAGCCCGGTCACGGTGTGGGCGCGAAGCGCGCCCCACAGCGGCGCATGGGTGAACGGGCCTCGGTACGCCAATTGGACTCTCATGCGTCCTCGAGTCCCGTCACCCGCAGCGTGATGTTCAGTCGGCCCCTGGTCAGTCCGCAGTCCGGATCACTCGTGCCGGGAAACACTTTCGGCACGCCGTGATACGCGAAGCGCGACTCGCCACCGAACACGAAGAGGTCGCCCGACAGCAACTCGACGTCGGTGTACGGCTTGGTGCGGGTGGTGGTGTTGCCGAAGCGGAATGTGCACGTATCGCCGATGCTCAACGACACGACGGGTGCGTCCGATCGTTCCTCCTTGTCCTGGTGCATGCCCATCTTCGCGGTGACGTCGTAGAAGTTGATCAGCGCCGCATCAGGTGTGTACCGGTCGGCGGGCTGCCCGTAGGCCTCGTTCACCGCCCGACGGCCGAGTTCGACCAGCCAATCAGGCACCGGCGCGACACGGCCACCGCCCGCGTCCTCGGCGGTGCGCGAGTAGGAATACGGCTTCCAGTGCCAGCCGAGGCACACCGTCTGCACCGACATGCGGTGTCCGGTCGGCAGTTGCGCGGCCCGCATCGGGACCGGTGCGGTGGCCCAGCGCCGGCATTCGGTAACCAGGTGGCGCTGCTCGTCCAGCGTGAGCCAGTCGGGGACGTGGACGGCGCCGGGCGCCACCACAGTTCGGGGCCGGGGTATCAAGGCGGACATCACGGCTACTCGGCGTCGTGCAGGACCAGGCCGAGGGTCCGGCGGGTGCCGCGCCGAACGGTGCTGACACCGTGCCGTACCGGTCCCGTCGACCAACCGCGGGTCGAGCGCACGGGCCTGTCCCTGGTGGTGAAGATCAGCGCGTGCCCCTGCTGCAGCGTCGTCACCGTGCCCCGGGACTGCGCGCGGGCCCGCTGCTCGACGAGCATGAACTCCCCGCCCTCGTGGTCCACTCCCGGACGGTCGAGGCCGATCACCACCTGCAACGGGAACACCAGGTCACCGTAGAGGTCGCGGTGCAGCGCGTTCCAATCGTTCGCCCGGTAGCTGAGCAGGATCGGCGTCGCCCGTTTCTGACCGGCGTCGTGGCACATGCCCAGCCATTCGTCCAGGGTGTCCGGCCACGGCGAGGGATGTCTCAGCCTGGCCGCCCAGTCCCGTGCCACGGGAAGCAGTTTCGGGTAGAAGGCGGCACGGAGTTCGGCCACGACCTCCGGTAGCGGGTAGTCGAAGTACCGGTACTGTCCCGAGCCGAAACGGTGCCGGGCCATGTCGACGGTCGACCGGAAACGCCCGACCTCCTCGTACATGTCCGCGATCTGCCCGCACTCCTCGGCGGTCAGGATCCGCTCCGATTGCGCGCATCCCGCGGCATCGGTCTCGGTGTGGAGACCCTGCCAATCCAAGTCGTCCACGCGTTGCGTCAAGGTAGTCATGCCGCTGCCTCCAATGTCAGCAGAATCGACTTGGCCTCCGGCCCACCCGCGTACTGGCCCATACTGCCGTCGCTGCGGACCACCCGGTGGCAGGGAACCACGACGGGGAGCGGGTTGAGGGCGCAGGCCGTTCCGACCGCGCGCACTGCTCTCGGACTGCCCGCGGCCGCCGCGACCGCGGCGTAACTTGCGGTGTGCCCGTAGTCGATCTCGGGAAGATGATGAAGAACTTCGAGCCGAAATCCCTTGGACAGCCTGAAATCCAGCGGGATGTCGAAGCTTGTGCGCTCGCCGAGGAAGTATTCGTCGATCTCGTGGGCCACCCGGTCGAGCCGGGCCGGTGCGCGCAGGATCCGGGGACTGATCTGCTCGGCGAGGGTCTGCAGTACGGCGTCGTGATCCTGGCTCGGGAAGGCGACCCGCACCAGCCCGCGATCTGTGGCGGCAAGCAGAAGCGAACCGACGGGGGTGTCGAGTGTCCGGTACGCGACGTCGAGGAGCCCTGCCTCGGCGGCGAGGGCGGCGAGCCGCTCGCGCAGATTCTGCTCGACCGCGGAGTCCGACGTGGACAGGGCGTAGACGATGTCGGGGATGTTCATGTGATGTCTCCACTCACAGAGATCGAGAGGGTCTTGCGTAGCGCGGCAATGCCGTCGGCGGCGGCCCGCCGCGACGCGTCCGGGGAGTTGCCGAGGATCACCGCGATCTCGGCGTACGGCAACCCGGCCAGGTAGTGATACGCCACCGCGGCCCGCTGCTTCATCGGCAGGGCGCCGACCGCGTTCCACAACTCGGGGTCGTGACCGCCGGGAAGTCCGCGGTCGGTGGTCTGTTCGGGAAGCTCGTCGGTGGGGACGGGCCGCCGGTCGCGCGCACGAATGTGGTCGAGCGCTTTCCGGTGCGCGATCGTCACCAGCCACGCCTCGACGTTGCTCCCGGGACGCAGGTCGGGATACGCCCGCATCGCGGCGATGAACGTCTCCGACCAGGCGTCCTCGGCGTCTACCGGACCGACGACGGCCCGGCAGACCCGCAGCACCGTCGGCCCGTGCTCGGCCACGACGTCTTCGAACGGCTTCAGGGTCATCAGCTCAGCCGGAGCCCCGCCCGTTCCGCTTCGCGTTCGAGCAGGAACCGTTTGCGGTCGAGCCCGCCCGCGTACCCCGTCAGGTTGCCGTTGCTCCCGATGACGCGGTGGCACGGAACGATGATGCTGATCGGATTTCTGCCGTTCGCCGCCGCCACCGCTCGAACCGCGGTCGGGGTGCCGAGTGAGTCGGCCAGCTGACCGTACGTCCACGTCTCGCCATAGGGGATGGTGCGCAGGGCGTCCCACACCCGTTGCTGGAACAGGGTGCCGCGCGCAGCGAGCGGGACGGTGAACTCGGTGCGCCGACCGTCGAAGTATTCGGTGAGCTGGGTGGTGGTCTCGTCGAAACCTGCGGTGTCGCGCTCCCCGAACGTCGCGGGATTCGGATGATGCCGGTGTTCGACCATGTAGATGCCGCTCAGCACCCCGTCGACGCTCACCAGCGTCAGGGGGCCGATCGGTGAATCGATGACTGCGTGTGCTGCTCGGTCGGCATTCACGGTGCCAATCCTTCCAGGTGTGCGGGCCTCTGAAAGGTAGACGTCTGCCACGACCGAAACGTGAGGTGCGTGAGGCATCAGGCAGGATGGGCCGATGGCTCTCGTACAACTCGGCACCCGCGACCTGGTGCGTACCGTCACCGGGATCGCCCGGTGGTCGGCGGATACCGCTGAACTCGTCGTCTCCCTTCCCGGCCGGATCGGCACCCTCCTGGACCAGGTCGAGGTGCTGATTTCCCGCATCGAGGCGATCAGCGACGGCGCCGAGATCGCGGTGTCGAGGGCGAACGCGGTTGCGGAAGCGGCGGCCACCGTGGTCTCCGCGGCCGGGGACACGTCCGCGTCGGCGCAGACCCTCATCGGTCTGTACGAGCCGCTGGCAACGAAGGCCGCCCCACTGGCACAGCGCTTCGTCGACGACCTCACCGAGGAGGAGATTCACGCCGCGATCGGGTTGGTGAACCACCTCCCGGAGCTGACCCTGCGCATGGAGGGGCTGCTGCCGATCCTGGCCACCCTCGACACCGTGTCGCCGGAGATCCACCAGCTCCTCGAGGAGGTCCAGGGCGTGCGTCAGGCGATCCAGGGCGTCCCCGGGTTCAAGTTCTTCCGCAAGCGCGGCGAGGCCCAGGAGGACGAGGACTAGGCGCGGTAGCCGTCCGTTCCGGCGCGTCCGACGACGATCTTCGGGACCACCGCCCGCGACGACAATCGCAGCAGGGCGTCGACGAGTTCGACGATGTCGTTCACCTCGATCATCGCCTCCGGCGGGATCGTGTCGTGGATCCACGCGGACATGTCGGTGTCGACGTACGCCGGGGCGAGCGCGGTCGCGGAGACGCCGTTGCCCGACTCCTCCACGTTCAGCGTCTCGGTCAGGGAGATCAGCGCGGCCTTGGTCGCCCCGTAGACGGCGAGCCCCGCCTCGGCGTACACGCCGGTGATCGATGCCAGGGCCACGACCTTGGACCCACGTCCCGGGTTCTCCGCCGCACCGGTCCGCAGCAGCGGCAGCGACTGCTGCAGCAGGCTGAACGGCGCCCGCAGGTTGACTCCGAGGCTCTTGTCGAATCGGTGCAGGGGGAACTCGCCGATGGGGCCCGCGGTTCCCACCCCGGCGTTGAGTACCAGCGCGTTCAGTGAACCGAAGGCGTCGGCATGTGCCTCGACGACGCGTCCCGCCGACTCCTCGTCGGCGAGGTCCCCCGCGACCACGACGACATCCTTCGCGCCTGCGGTCCGCAGGTCGGCGGCCACGGACTCGAGCCGATCACGATCGCGGGCGGTGATCGTCAGCCCGTACCCCTGCTCGGCGAGGCGGGTGGCGATACCGAGTCCGATACCGCGCGAGGCGCCGGTGATCAGTGCGGTGCGACTCATACGGTCTGTCCTTTCAGGGCGCGCAGGCCGGCCGCGATGAATTCGGGCACCGCGTCGCCGGCCTTGTCGAAACCCTCACCCACGGTGGCGCCGACCCGGTAGCGGTGGTTGATGCCCTCGGCGATGACGGCGAGTTTGAAGTTCGCGAGCGCCAGGTAGAAGTTCCAGTGGACCAGTTCGCGCCCCGACGCCACGGTGTAACGCTGTGCGAGATCGTCGGCCGACGGCAGACGCGGGCTCGTCCAGGCCGCCGGTTCGCCGAGCACCAGGTCGAGAGCCGGATGCCGGTAGACGCACATCAGGGCGACGTCGGTGAGCGGGTCGCCGAGGGTCGAGAGTTCCCAGTCCACGACCGCCGCAACGGTGCTCACGTCGCCGGACGCGAGGATGGTGTTGTCGATGCGGTAGTCGCCGTGCACGATCGACGACTCCGACTGCTGCGGAATCGATTCGACCAGCGCGGCATGGAGGCGGTCGACGTCCGCGGAGTCCGTCGTCTTCACCCGCCCCCACTGGCTCGCCCACAGTTTGACCTGCCGGGCCACGTACCCGTCCGGGCGGCCGAGCTCACCCAGCCCGACGGCGTCGTAGTCGACGTTGTGCAACGCGCCGAGCACCCGGACCAGTTCGTCGGTGCACGAGTCGATGTCGTCGTCGGACAGCGCCTCGAGATCCGACTTGGTCCGGATCACCTGGCCCGTTACGTGTTCCACCACGGTGAACGACGCGCCCATCACACTGTCGTCCTCGCACAACGCGACGGTGGCGGCCACCGGGACGTCGGTGCCCTGCAGCGCCGAGGTGATGCGGAACTCGCGGGCCACGTCGTGCGCCGAGGGCGTGAGCCCCGCGGTGGGCGGCCTTCGCAGCACCCACCGCGAGGAGTCGTCGAAGATGGCGTACGTGAGGTTGGACTTGCCGCCGGCGATCAACTCGGCCCGCAACTCACCGTCGAGGGGAACGTCCGATTCGGACAGGAACTTCCGCAGCGCAACGAGATCGAGCCCACGATGTTCGGTCATGCGCCCGCCTCCCTCGCAGCCTTCTTCGCGGCGCCCACGACACGCTTGGCGATGGCCCAGCGGTGCACCTCGGACGGTCCGTCGTAGACGCGGAACGGTCGCACCTCGCGGGAGAGCCGGGCGAGGGGCAGGTCGCCAGACACGCCGAGACCTCCGCACATCTGGATGGAGCGGTCGACGATGCGGAAGATGGCCTCGGACGCGTAGGTCTTCGCGATGGACGTGGAGTTGCTCGCGTGGCCGCCCTGATCGAGTTCCCAGCACGCCCGCGTCAACAGTGCCCGGGTGGCGGCGATGTCGATCTCGTTGTCCGCGACCATCTTCTGGACCATGCCGAGATCGCCCAGCTTGCCTCCGAAACCGTCACGCTGCGCGACGTGGGCCACGGCGACGTCGTGGCCGCGGCGCGCCGCACCGAGCCAGCGCATGACGTGCGTCATCCGGGCGGGCCCGAGCCGGACCTGGGCGTAGGCGAATCCCTGATCCACCTCGCCGAGGACCCCACTGTCGGGGACGAACAGATCCTCGAAGAACACCTCGCAGTGCCCACCGATCATCGCCCGGTCGAGGGTGTCGATGTGACGCCCCACCCTCAGCCCCTCGGCGTCGGCCGGCGTGAGGAACATCGTGGCGCCGCCGCGGTCGCCGGGAACGCCGGACGTGCGGGCGAAGATGATGAAGAACCCTGCGCCGTCAGCGCCGGTGATGAAGTACTTGTGGCCGTTGATCTTCCACCCGCCCGGCACCTTCTCGGCGCGCGTGGTCAGCGCCGAGGGGTCGGAGCCGGCGCCGGGCGACGGTTCGGTCATGGCGAACGCCGACCGCATGTCGCCGTGCGCCAGCGGGGCGAGGAACCGCTCCTTCTGCTCGGGGCTGGCGATGTGCGCGAGCATGTGGACGTTGCCCTCGTCGGGCGCCCCGATGTTCAGAGCGGTCGGACCGAACAGCGAGTATCCCGCAGCCTCGAACACCGGCGCGCGATCGGTCATGTTCAGGCCGTGCCCGCCGTACTCGACGGGCGCGTGCGGGGCGAAGACACCGGCGTCCTTGGCTGCCTTCTGCAGCTCGACGCGCAGGGTGTCGCCGCCGGCCGCTGTGATGTCGCCGCCGTGCTCGTCCTCGATGGGCAGCACGACTTCGCGGGTGAACGCCTCGGTCTTCTCGACGAGCGCGGTCACCTCGGGTGCGTAGGACAGATCGATCGCCACAACTACCTCCAGTCAGTACGACGACTCCGGTACCGACCGATCACTCGCTCGGTCGAAGTCGTCCCCGACAATTCCACACGTTCGGAAGCCGGTCAAGACTCAGTCGGACGCGCCGACCGTGCTCCTCGCGATCGCCAGGTACCGCTCGACCAGTTCGTCGGGCGACAGCGGCCCGTCCTCCCGGTACCAGGTGGACACCGCGACGCACATCGTGACGACGGCACGGCTCGCGTCCTCCGGGAACGGCGTCCGGAACAGCCCGGCCGCCACCCCCTCGCGGACGATGTCGTCCAGCATCTCCTGCTGCTCGTCGCGCAGCGCAATGTACGCCTTCCGGCTCTCCGGTTCCATGCTCCGCGTCTCCCGGGACGCGACGAAGGCCTGCTCACGCCGGTACATGTGGAACCGCAGCAGCGACTCGACGACCGCGTCGAACCGCTCGCCCGGTGTCGGACCCGCCTCGGCCACCGCCGCGTGGCTGCGATCGAGGAGTTCGCGCATTACCGCGTTCGTCAGCCCCACCAGCAGCGCCTGCTTGGAGGGGTAATGGTGATAGAGACCGGGGACCGACAGACCGGCGCGGGACGCGATCTCACGGATCGACGCACCGTCGTACCCCTTCTCGACGAACGCCGCCAGCGCCGCGGCCAGAACTTTGGACAAACCCTGGTCGGTGTACTCACGCCAGGAACTACCGCGCTGGGTGCCCTCTACCGTCATGGGTCCTACGGTAGAACAGGCACCCGCCGCTCCCCTGCTGTGGTCGCGGGAGTTGACTAGAGTCGAACGAGGTCGCCCAGATCGACAGCCTTCTCCGACAGAGAGCCAGGGACCACCTGATGATCCACGTCCGTCACTCTGCGATCGCAGCCGTGCCCATCCACGTGGCCTTCGCGTACATCGACGACTACCGGACGGTCCCCGACTGGATGTTCGGAGTCTCGGAGTTCCGTCCGATCGGGGAATTCGACCAGGGGATGGAGTCGACATTCGACGCCGCGATCCACATCGGCCCCAGCACGCTGCGGTCCCGGCTCGAGGTCACCGAGTGGGAGCAGGACCGGGTCATCACCTTGGCGTCGCTCGACGGCGCCGCCAACTCCTCCACCTGGGAGTTCACCGCTCACGGTGAGGACAAGACCGAGATCAGCGTGGACTTCGCGTACAAACTCCCCGGCGGTCTCACCGGCAAGGCCCTCGGTCTCATCGTCGAACCGTTCGTCGAAACGGCCGTGAAGAACACCGAGGCGACCTTGCGGCACAACCTCGAGGAGCTGTACGCGAAGCGCAACCGCTAGCGTCCGGGCAGGAAAGCCAGCCGTCCGACGGTTGTCCCCTCGCCGAGTCGCGCGATGCCGTCCGCGACGTCGGTGAGCCCGAGCCGCTCACTGATCATCGGCTTGATCTCGCCGGCCGCCGCCATCCTCGTCAGCTCTTCGTGACACTCCCGGATCGCGGCGGGGTTGTAGGCGTTGTACAGCCCCCAGTGCAGCCCGATGATCGAGTAGTTCTTGATCAGCGCATGGTTCAGCCCGGGCGACGGGATGGTGCCACTCGCGAATCCGATCACGATGATGCGGCCCTCGAACGCGATGCACTTGGTGGACTTCATGTAGGAGTCGCCGCCCACCGGATCGAACACGACGTCGGCACCGCGACCGTCCGTGAAGTCCTTCACTGCCTGGACGAAGTCTTCGCTGTGCCGGTCGATCACCAGGTCGGCACCGAGTTCCCGCGTGTAGGCCGCCTTCTCGGGCCCGCCGACGACGCCGATCACCTTGGCGCCTGCCGCCTTACCCAGCTGCACGGCCGCGCTGCCCACACCACCTGCCGCAGCCTGCACGAGCAGGGTTTCGCCGGGCTGGATCTGCGTCCTGCGGTGCAGCGCAAACCATCCCGTCTGGTACCCGATCGACAGCGCCGACGCCTCGGCGTCGTCGAGGGCCTCCGGAGCGGGGAACGCGGTGGCCGAGGACATGACGGCCAACTCGGCGAACCCGCCGTTCGGCAGGCTCGGCATGCCGATCACCCGATCGCCGATGGAGAACTCGGTGACACTCTCGCCCAGGCCCACCACCTCGCCGCACAGCTCCACACCGGGAGTGAACGGAAGCGGCGGCTTGATCTGGTACTCACCGCGGCACAACAGCACGTCCGGGAAGTTGGCGGCCGCCGAGAGCACCTTGACGAGCAACTCCCCCGGCTTCGGTTCGAGGTCGGGGACGTCCTCGAACGTCAGAACGTCCCTCGGCTGCCCCAATTCGTGTACACGCCACGCCTTCATCGATCAGTCCTTCGGTCCACCGGCGACGTAGACGACCTGACCCGACACGAATCCGGCGCCCTCGCTGACGAAGAACGACGCGGTGTGCGCGATGTCCTCGGGCTGCCCGACGCGGTTCACCGGGATCTGCGACGCCGCCGCCTTCTTGAAGTCCTCGAAGCCGACACCCACCCGCTCGGCGGTCGCGGCGGTCATCTCGGTCTCGATGAAGCCGGGCGCGATCGCGTTCGCGGTGACGCCGAACTTGCCGAGCTCGAATGCCAGCGTCTTGGTGAAGCCCTGCATGCCGGCCTTGGCGGCCGAGTAGTTGACCTGCCCGCGGTTACCCAGCGCAGAGGTGCTCGAGAGGTTCACGATGCGCCCGAACTTGGCGTCCACCATGTACTTCTGCACGGCCCGCGACATCAGGAACGCACCGCGCAGGTGCACGTTCATCACGGCGTCCCAGTCGTCGACGGTCATCTTGAACAGCAGGTTGTCGCGGGTGATTCCGGCGTTGTTGATCAGGATCGTCGGGGCGCCCAGTTCATTCGCCACCCGCTCGACAGCCGCAGCGACCGACGCCTCGTCGGCGACGTTCGCGCCCACGGCCAGCGCTTCGCCGCCGGCGGACTTGATCGCGTCGACGGTGCCGGCACACGCGGCCTCGTCGAGGTCGAGGACGGCGACCGCGTAGCCGTCGTCGGCCAGCCGCTTCGCGACGGCGGCACCGATTCCCCGGGCGGATCCGGTGACGATGGCGGTTCTACGTTCCTGGCTCACTTGTTTCCTCCATGCTGATTGTTCTCGGTCTTCGTACGGTATTTACGCAGTTCTCTTCTCGCGATGGACATCTTGTGGACCTCGTCCGGTCCGTCCGCCAGGCGCAGCGTGCGCAGGTGCGCCCAGGCCATGGCGAGCGGGAAGTCGTCGGTGACCCCCGCCCCACCGTGCACCTGAATCGCCCG
>NZ_JBHXWI010000125.1:0-10704 GCF_042671975.1 Rhodococcus sp. NPDC127593
AAGTCATAGAAGTCCAGCGTCCAGCAGCCCGGCTCGTCATCCAAAATGGTCCCTCCAGAATCTCAAGATCGACAGTTCTGGAGAGACTAGAGAAGGCAGTGGGCGGACATCCTGACCGTTGCCGCCGGGGAACCGGTTCGCAACCGCCTGATGCTGGCGCTGGCCTACGATGCCGCGCTGCGTCGTGAGGAGCTGTGCGCGCTGCGTACCGACGATCTCGACCCGGCCCACCGCACCCTGCGGATTCGGGCGGAGACGACGAAGAACCGACTCGAGCGGGTCGTGCCCTACTCGGCTCCGACCGGGGTGCTGCTGTCGGATTATCTCGCGCACCGGGCGGGTCTCAGCAGGGCACGCGGACCGCTGTTCCTGTCGGAGTCCCGCCGCAATCACGCCCAGCCATTGAGCCTGTGGACGTGGTCGAAGGTGGCGCGACGGATCGCGCTGGCCGCCGATGTGCCGCGGTTCTCCACACACACCACACGGCACCTGTGTTTGACGGATCTGGCCCGGATGGGCTGGGAGCTGCACACGATCGCGACCTTCGCCGGGCATCGCCACACGGACTCGACGCTGCGATATATTCACCTGTCCGGGCAGGATCTGGCCGACAAGCTCGGCCGCGGCATGGACCACATCCACGCCTGGCGCATCGGAATGCTCACCGGCCTGGACGCCGCGACCGCAGGAACACCACAGTGACCGCGCCGCTGTCGGGGACCCTCAAACCGAACCCCGAATCACGGTGGTGCTCACCGCTCGTCGCGCATCAGTTCGACACCACGATCGACCTCCGAGACGACGAGGTCCGGGCCATCGGTGAACTCGGCGTGCGCAACCTGCGGCGGCTGCAGTATCACGATCCGAACGCGCCGTGCTGGCACGTGATCGGACGACTGCTGCGACCGCTGGAGACGGTCAACGCAGGACTGGATTCGCCGGCCACCGCGCATCGGCGGCGCGCCATGGCCGACGTGGTCGCGGTTCTGCTGGTGTGTTGCGCCGAGAAGGAGCGGGCCTTCTGGGGCTGGAGCACGCCGGTATGGGTGCATCTGCTCGGCCGGGATCAGGCCGAGTTCCGCCGGAACGCACCCGCCTGGGCCGGCGACGAGGTCCGCCCCTACCTCGCCGCGCACGCCTACCTGCTGGGCTCCTTCACCGAGTTCCACCGGCTCGGCAGCTTCCAACGCCTGACCCTGTCGCGGCGGATCTTCGGGCGCGACCGAGTCGACGGCGAGATCGCCCGGCTTCGTCAGGTGCTCGGCGAGTGGTGTTATCGGCTCGGACACGGCGACGACACGCTGCTGCCGATGGTGGTCTGCCAGCTGTTCCTGCTCAGCCGCAGCCCGCACCTCGAGGACCTCACCACCGAGCTGTTCGAGCGGGTCCGCCGTGACGGACTGCTCGGCGGCGCGCGGCTCAACACTCTGCATGCAGTGCAGCGGGCGGTGGGTGCCCTCGGGTTCTGTGACCCGCCGCCCGCGACGACCGGTCGTGGCACTGCTCGGGCGGCCGGCGGTGCGCAGATCTGGCAGCGGTGGGTCGACCGCTGGTACGCGACCTCGACATTGACGCCGCGGGCACGTGGCAACGTCCGGTCCCGCCTGCTCAAGGTCGGCCGCTGGAGCGCAGCCGAGCATCCCGACGCCGCCGACCCGGCCGCGTGGACCCGGCAGACCTGCGCGACCTGGGTCGCCGCGCTGGACCAGATGAACGTCGGCGACTACGTGCACCGCACCACCGGACTCGAAGAGCGCATCGGCACTCCACTGACGGCGGCGACCAAGGACGGTCACCTCTCGGCGATCCGGAGGTTCTTCACCGACTGTCAGGAATGGGAATGGCTACCGCGACGCTTCGATCCTGGGCGTGCACTGGCCACGCCACGCAGCATCACCGCGCTACTCGGCCCGAATCCGCGGGTAATTGCCGACGACATCTGGGCGAAGCTGCTCTGGGCGGGACTGAATCTGTCGCGCGCCGATCTCCCCGAGACACAATCCGGGAACTTCTACCCGTTCGAACTCGTCCACGCGATCACACTGTCCTGGTTGTTCTCCGGACTGCGCAGCGACGAGATCGCCCGCCTGCGGGTCGGCTGCATCCGCTGGCAGCACGACGACACCCCCATCGTCGGCGACTCCGATCAGGTGCTGGCGCGTGACGCGGTCTGCCTGCTCGATGTCCCCGCGCACAAGACCGGCACCGCGTTCACCAAGCCGGTCGATCCGATCCTCGGCCAGGCCCTCGACAACTGGCACGCGATGCGCCCCTCACAACCGCAGTTTCACGACCGCCGCACCGGCGAGCGAGTCGACCTGCTGTTCGCCTTCCGCGCCCGCCGGGTCTCCTCGTCCTTTCGTCATCAACACGGTCATCCCGATGCTCTGCCACAAAGCCGGTGTCCCGACCGCCGACGTCCGAGGCAACATCACCAGCCACCGAGCCCGATCGACGATCGCCAGCCAGCTCTACAACGCCAAGGAGCCGATGACCCTGTTCGAGCTGCAAGCCTGGCTCGGCCACCGCTCACCGCAATCCACCCAGTACTACGCGAAAATCAGCCCCACCACGCTGACGCGGGCCTACACCGACGCCGGATACTTCTCCCGCAACGTCCGCACCATCGAGGTCCTCCTCGACCGTGATGCCGTCACCTCCGGCGCCGCCGCCGGTGACGACACGCCATGGCAGTACTACGACCTCGGACACGGATACTGCACCTACACGTTCTTCGAACAATGCCCACACAGGATGGCGTGCGCCCGCTGCGACTTCTACGCCCCCAAGGCATCCGGCAAGGGACAACTGTTGGAGGCCAAGGACAATCTCCAGCGTATCCTCGCCGCGATCCCGCTCAGCGACGACGAGCGCGCCGCCGTCGACGAGGGACAGACCGCCCTCGACAACCTCCTGGAGCGACTGATCGACGTTCCCACGCCGACCGGCACGACGCCCCGCGAGATCGGTGTTCCGGCGACCGCGACCCTGCTACCGCTCGTCTCGGTCAACCAGCGCAAACGAGAATGACCTTGACATCTCAGATTCCACAGAATGATGTGGCTAACGTGGCCTTCGACGGGACCGGAGCTGTGCGGCAGGGTCAGCCCCGCGATGACGGCGTCGAGGTCTCGGCGCAGACCCCGGACGAAGGACCGCAGCGCCGGTTCCCCGTCATTGTCGACAGCAGTCGTCCAGGCGGCGAGGTCGCCGCCACGGCGGTCCGGTCATGATCTCGGCGAAGTCGTGGACCAACTCTCGGGTGGTGGTCAGGGCAGCGTCCGAGCAGCGCGCTGAGCTGTTCACGTTCGTCGTCGGTGAGCCGGTCCGGTCGGCAGGTAAGCCAGCCGGTGGTCTGCCGGATGGTGGGCGCGACCGCCGCCGGTGGCAGGGCGTTGTGTGCGTCGCGCAGCGGTTGCAGGTAGCGGCGGACGGTCTCGTCGCTGGCATCGGGTCCGCGCAGGAACGCCGGCGCCGTCGCGGGGGCCGGTGCGGGCTGTCCGTCGTGTTCGGTGCCGGCGGCAAGGATGCCCTTGACGGTGCGGCAGCTGGGGTCACCGACCTCGAGGGCGCGGGCGCAGGCCGCGTCCAGGCGGGCGTCGTCGTAGCGGTCCCGCAGCCGGACGATGCCCTGGATCGCCCGCAGCCGGCGCAGCGCGTTGACCTGTGACAACTCGGCGACGACCGCGACCGCGCCGGGACCGATTTGCTCGGCCTGCGCCCGACACCAGACCACGGTCTGCAGTGTGTAGGCAATCTTGTGCGGCGGGTAGTGCTCGGGGTTCGTCGACCGCCCCGACAGGTGCAGCACACGGGTGACGACCACCTGCTCGCCGGCGAAGATCTGCACCACCTCCCCACAGGTGCGGACCAGCACCTGCTGACCGATCAACCGCCAGTCCAAAGTTCGCCCCTGACGGTTCTTACGAGGCCGTGCACGTACAGGACACCACCCTAAAAATGGCGTCGACGTGGGGTCTTCGGGGAGCTTGGACACGGCATCGTCGCGCGGCCCGATCTATGTCGAGTTCACACCGACGCTCCTCTGACGAAGCACGAATGCATACGGTTCTGGCGGCACCGGACGCCCCTTGGCTGGGCGACAAGACAACGCGCGCCGCCATACCTCCCGGACACCCTTTGAATCCACG
The DNA here is from genome assembly GCF_042671975.1 of Rhodococcus sp. NPDC127593. Classification (NCBI taxonomy): domain Bacteria; kingdom Bacillati; phylum Actinomycetota; class Actinomycetes; order Mycobacteriales; family Nocardiaceae; genus Rhodococcus; species Rhodococcus sp. NPDC127593. The sequence goes on from NZ_JBHXWI010000125.1 coordinate 4,152, forward strand.
AATCGCGACCAACGTTCCCGGCCCACCGAGCAAGTCACCATCGCGTGTCCCGCTGTTCTGCACCACGGTCCATCGCGTCGATGCATTTCAAGTCATGTGTCTGGGGGCCGGTCAGAGTTCTCGACGCTGATGCTGCGTTTCCACGACCCAGGCCGCGACTTGTGCGCGTGAGGTAAATCCCAGCTTCGTCAGCAGATGTTCGACGTGTCCCTGCGCGGTGCGGGGCGAGATCACCAGGCGGGCCGCGATCTCTCTGTTGGTCAACCCTTCTGCGATCAGTGCGGCGACCTCACGTTCCCGCTTCGTCAGCGTGGCCGAGGTACCGGACGGCATCGAGGGTGTGGGCTGCTCACCCAGCGCGTAGGCGACGGCCCCGGCGAATCCGAGCCCGGCGCCCTTTCCGCGCGCGGTGTCGAAGGCCTGCTCACTCATCGCCCGCCGGATCCGGTCTTCGCACTGGTCCTGCCACACGTGTAAGCCCTGCACCAGCACCGTCGAACTCCCCACCGACCGGCTGAGCTGGTCCGCGGCGCCCAACAACACGGCCGCGCGCTGCACGTTTCCCTCCCCGGCGGTGATCCACGCGAGTGACTGGATGCACACGCTCGCGTTGAGGCGGTCGTTCACCTTACCGTCTATCTCGAGCGCCTGTCCGAGGAGCTGCACCGCGCGGGTGCTCTCACCGTGCCGCCACACCGCGACGGCCAGCGCCCACAGCGAGTACGCCTGAAACACCGATTCGCCCTGTGCCTGGGTGAGCGCGAGGGCGCGCTCATAGTATTCGATGGCCCGTTCGGTGTCGTTCACCAGATCGTGCGTCATGCCGAGCCCCAAGACTGCCGTGACCTCGAAGACGTCGCTGCGGGCGGCGTAGAACTCGACGGCCTTCTCGAGGTCGATGCGCGCGCCGGCGAGGCGACCCCCGAACAGCGCTACGTGTCCGGCCGCGTGGTCCATGTGCGCATGCACCACCGGATCTCCGGTCTGGGCGGCAAGTGAGCGTCCCGCCTCCACCAGGGTGTCTGCGCCCGGGATGTCGCCTTGCATGCCCGCCAGCACGCTGGCGGCGTGGAGCGCCCTGGCGCGGTCTTCCGTCGGCTTCCCTGGCCGGTCGACCCCGAGGCGGTCGAACCATCGACGTCCCTCGCCGAGCAGGCCCCCGGCAAGCCAGAACGGATACAGCGCTACAGCGATCCGCAGGCCGGCGTCGCGGCTGTCGGACACGCAGAACTCCAGCGCCTCCCGGAGATTCGGCAGCTCGCGCCCCAGCCTGGTGATCCACTCGATCTGCCGGGAACTGATCCATTCGGATTCCGCCGCGAGCGCCAGCCGCTCGTACCAGTTCCGGTGGCGGTGGCGGAGTTCGGTGTCGTTGCCCGTCGCCCGCAACTTGTCGCGCCCGTAGTCGCGGAGAGTTTCGAGCATCCGGAATCGCATTGTGGCACCCGAGGCTTCCCTCGTCAGGATCGACTTGTCGACGAGGAAAGGTACGATATCGATGACATCTTTCGATTGGCTCCGATCGCAAACCTCTTCCGCCGCGTCGAGTTCGAAACTTCCGGCGAACACCGACAGCTGCGCCCACAGTCGCTGTTCCGCATGCGTGCACAGGTCGTAACTCCAGTCGATGCACACTCGAAGGGTCTGCTGCCGTGACGGCGCGTCTCTGCTGCCGCGGGTCAGTAGTTCGTAGCGGTCGGTCAGGCGCTGCAGGATCTGCTCCGGTGTCATCGCGCGCAACCGGGCCGCGGCCAACTCGATCGGCAGCGGCAACCCGTCCAGTCGCCGGCAGATTCGGGCGACGGTGACCTTGTTGTCCTCGGTGAGCTCGAACCCTGGCACCGCGGCGGCACCTCGCTCGGCGAACAAGGTCACAGCGTCGTTGCGGGGCAGCCCTTTCGGCAAATGCTCGGGGTCGGGGACGGGCAGCGGGGAGATCAACAGCGTCGCTTCCCCCCCGATATCGAGTGGTTCTCGACTGGTCACCAGCATGCGCAGCGCCGGGCAGGCGCGGAGCAGGGTCTCGGAGAGCTTGGCCGCCGCAGCCACCACCTGCTCACAGTTGTCGAGCACCAGTAACTGCTGGCGAGGATGAAGGAAATCGACGAGCACCTCCGAGACCGGCCGCGCCGACCGGTCCCGCAACCCCAATCCACCCGCCACCACACCGGCCAGGAGCGATCCGTCGCGCAGATCGCCCAACTCCACCAGTGTCACACCGTCCGGGAAGTCTCGGCGCACCTTGGTCGCCACCCGCAATGCCAGCCGTGTCTTGCCCACCCCACCGATACCGGTCAACGTCACCAGCCGCGAGGCCGACAACAGGTTCGTCGCCTCCCTCAACTCCGTACGACGATCGACGAAACTGGTCAGCTCGAGCGGAAGATCACCCGTGCGAACCGAATCCGCCGATGCCGCGCCTGGCTGAGGCGACCCCTGCGCTCCCGCGGAGTTTGGACCCACGCTCGGCGCCGCCGGTTCGGTGTGCACGGCCATCTCGTCCACCGGGAAGCCGTGCCGATATTGCAACTCCCGAAGGTGCCGTCCCAGTTCCGCAGCAGAGGGCCGGGCCACCGGATTCCCGGCCATGGCCTGTTCGATGACCGTGCTGATGTCCTCGGAGACACCGTGCACGCGCGGATCCGGGACCGGTTCGGAGGCGATTCTCAGAAACTGTGCCACCACCTGCTCACCGCTGCGGCGCTCGAACGCCGCATGCCCGGTGACCGCCGCGAATAACGTCGCGCCGAGACCGTAGACGTCGGCCGCCGGGCTCGGGGCCTCGCCCGCGATCACCTCCGGCGCGGTGAACGCCGGCGACCCCGTCACCACGCCCGCGGTGGTCTCGAACCCGCCGGTAATGTGCGCGATACCGAAATCCGTCAACGCCGGCTCACCGTAGTCGGTGATCAAGATGTTCCCCGGTTTGATATCGCGGTGGACGATCCCGAGGCGGTGCGCGGTCTCGAGGGCGCCGGCCATCTTCACCCCGAGTCGCAGCGCCTCCTCCAGCGGGAGCGGTCCATCGTGGCGGATCCGTGCGTCGAGAGAACCCTGAGCGTGGAACGGCATCACGATGAACGGGCGGCCGTTGTCGGTGACCCCGGCGTGCAGAACGTTCACGATATTGGGATGGCCGGTCAACCGGCCCGCCGCCCGCTGCTCCCGCAAAAATCGGGCCCGGTTCTGCTCGTCGAGGTCCACGGTGAGGACCTTCACCGCAACCGTGCGATCGAGCGCCGCCTGCGAGCAGCGGTAGACCACACCGAAACCACCGCGGCCGATCACCTCGGCATCCTCGAACCCGGCCGCCGCCAACTCCGCCGTCACCGAACCGGACACATCGCGTTGCGTCGCGAAAGGATCGACGTCGGTCATCGCCGACATCGATCCATAGGTGCCAGACATTGCCGACGACGCACCATCGCTCTCGCCTCCCGAAACGTATTCCCAACAATATCGTCAGTTGTCCGTCCCGAAGAGGAATGCGCGGACTGTCCCGGCGCAACCTGTTGTCCTTCGTCGAGGCCGGACGCTTCGGATCGGATATCGACGGCATAATCATCATGTTGCCCGCCCACCTGCTATCCCGAAGAAGAACGGCGCCGTGCCGCCGAAGCAGGCGACGGTCGCGATCCGACACCGAGGGTGAATCCTCGGGCGCGGGAGACGAGATGGAGTTGATGTTTGCGGCTGAAGCGGCGCAGGCCGACGGCGAGTTCGTAGCCGACTCGGGCGCGGACCGTTACCCGCACGACCCGGCATCTGTGCTTGAGACCTGGCACGGACGGATTGGGAACTACACGCGATCGCCACCTTCGCCGGACATCGCAGCACCGAAACCGCACTCACCGATATCCACCTGTCCGGGTGGGAGCTGGCCGGCTAGCTCGCTCGCGGCATGGACCACATCCACTCCTGGCGGTAGGGATGCTGGCCCGCCTCGGCGAGCAGGAGACCAGTCGCCGATGACGACGATGGTGAATTCACAGGCAGCACGATTTGCTTGGAAGTGGCCGCTACGGCTGGATCGCTTCCGGTGCCACGAACGGCTGTCGAAGGACGAGTCCGATGCGCTGAGACTCTTGGTTTCGACCTGCTGCGGCTCGACCGGGACCGCGAACACCGGCACCGGCAGGCGATTGCGCGGTTGACCGCGCCACTGGACGAGGCGCTGGTCGTGACCGCCACGGGCGCCGTCGCAGCGGCAGCGCGGTACGAAACCCGGCCCCCCAGTGCGTCGTGCTCGTAGCGCTGTGCCGGTGGCCGGCGCAGCGGGAGGCCGGTGGCCTGATCGAGGTTCGCTGCTCTCCTGGTAGCCCCGTCCGATGAAGGAATCCCGAATCGGGGCGACGAACGGAATTTGATCGCTTGGATAGTTATGCGCTATCTCGGGTCATCTCTCATTCGATCGTTTCCGAGATGAAGGACCTACGAACCGCGTTCCCGGAGACCGTGCAGCTCAGCTCGTTCCGTCATGGGCCAGCTTTCGGGCCGTGTCGGTCGCTGTCCCTTACCGGACGGCGCGTGGGCGACCACGAAAGGGCTGTCGAGCGGTCATCTCATCTCTTTCATCGTCGTTTTCGTGGTCCGCCCAGCGGATCGTTCTGCTTGTCGGCACCGGCGCCACGGCCGTCACCGGCACCACAGCTTCTTCGGCCGTCGCCCGGCACTAGGACACCTCCCGCGAAGTCCGCTCGGCTGCTAAGGATAGGATTGTCGGTGTGAAGAAGTCGGAGGTGACGCGTCAAAGACTTCTCACCGCTGCACTCCAGGAGTTTTCGGAATTCGGCATAGCCGGAGCTCGGGTCGATCGCATCGCATCGCGGTCAGGCGCAAACAAGAGCCTCATATACCATTACTTCGGAAGCAAGAATGTGTTGTTTGAGGAAACTTACTTGCAGCTCGTCCTTTCAAAGTATACGAAAATTCCGCTGGACGACTTCGATCTGGTGCGGTTTGCCGATGCTCTATTTAGAGAGTACGAGGACCACCCTGAGATTCTTCGGGTCCTAGGCTGGTACCGTCTGCACTCGTCGAGTCTTCCACGACTTGATGCGGCGATCGCCGAGGCGGTGGCGCCTGTTCGACTCGCAGTTACACGGGCACAAGAAACCGGAAAACTCCCGAATAATGTTTCCGCAGACCAGTTACTCACGATGACTACCTCGATCGCGGAGGCTCCCTACTCAGCAGCGGCAGAGATGTTTGAGGTTTTCGACGGTCCTGCCCACTCCCAGGCACGCCACTTCGTCCGTCGGGGCGTTCGACTCCTTCTGGAGGGCTTGGCTGCAGAAGGCGAGCACGCTCCCCGCGAGGCCAGTCGGAAGACACCCGCAGGTTACTAATTAGTTCGTAAGTATGTCGACTATTTAGTCGTGTGTCTGATTGAATCATGGTGTGCGAGATAACGATGGCCGCAAACTCGACCATGCAACCCTTGCGGTGCTGAGAAGGCGTGCGGTGGAGCAGGTTCAGGCCGGGGTGCACCCCGAACAGGTCGCCGAGACGTTGGGACTGCACCGCAAGACCGTCTACGGGTGGGTCGCGAAGTTCCGCGCCGGAGGCTGGGAGGCGCTCGAAGCGAAACCGGTGCCCGGCCGACCTCCCACCCTGACCGGCGATCAGCTGGCGAGGCTGTATTCGATCATCGTCGGCACCGATCCGCATCAGCTCGAGTTCGAGTTCGCCCTGTGGACGCGGAACATGATCCGCGAGGTGATAGGCCGCGAGTTCGGGGTCACCATGTCCGAGGTCACCGTCGGCCGGTGGCTCAAGGCAATGGGATTGTCCCCGCAGAAACCCCTCTACCGGGCGTATCAGGCCGACCCCGAGGCCGTCGAGCAGTGGAAGAGCACGACGTTCCCGAAGATCCAGAAACAGGCCAAGAAGGCGAAAGCGACGATCTACTTCACCGACGAGGCATCCGTGCGCAGCGACTACCACGCCGGCACCACCTGGGCGCCGGTCGGCCGCACCCCGGTCGTTGCGGCGACCGGGGCCCGGTTCTCGGTGAACATGATCTCCGCGATCAGCGCCAAAGGTGCTCTGCGGTTCTCGATCATCGACGGCACCCTCACCGCAACGAAGTTCATCGACTTCTGCAAACGCCTGCTCCGCGACAACGACGGGCCGGTGTTCCTGATCCTCGACGGACATCCCGTCCACCGATCCAAGGCCGTCACCGCCTTCGCCGACTCCACAGGCGGCCAACTGACCCTGTTCCGCATCCCCGCCTACTCGCCCCAACTCAACCCCGACGAATGGGTCTGGAAAAACGTCAAACACGACCGCATCGGCCGCTCCGGCATCACCGGACCCGACCAGTTCAAGACCCTGTGCACCCGGGCACTGCGGCGACTACAACGCATGCCGCACCTCGTCCGCGGCTTCTTCGCCGACCCCCACCTCGCCTACATCCGCGCCGCCGCATAACCAGTCGACATACTTACGCTCGCCTTAGAGCGTGTCTCATGTGGATGAAGTGACGTGTGGGACATAATGTGACGTGTGGTAGATGGGTTGTCACTGAGGTTGGTTCCGGATGCGTTGT
>NZ_JBHXWI010000126.1:0-10462 GCF_042671975.1 Rhodococcus sp. NPDC127593
ATCCGCCGCATCCTCGACGACGACGAATTCCTCGAGGTCCAGGCCGAACGCGCCGGCAACATCGTCGTCGGCTTCGGCCGCGTCGACGGCCGCAGCGTGGGGATCGTCGCCAACCAGCCCACCGTGTTCGCCGGCTGCCTCGACATCGACGCCTCCGAAAAAGCCGCCCGCTTCGTGCGCACCTGCGACGCGTTCAACGTCCCCATCATCACCCTCGTCGACGTCCCGGGCTTTCTGCCCGGCACCGACCAGGAATACAACGGCATCATCCGCCGCGGCGCGAAACTGCTCTACGCCTACGGCGAGGCCACCGTCGGCAAGATCACCGTCATCACCCGCAAGGCCTACGGCGGCGCCTACGACGTGATGGGCTCCAAGCACATGGGCGCCGACGTCAACCTCGCCTGGCCCACCGCCCAGATCGCCGTCATGGGCGCCTCCGGCGCCGTCGGGTTCGTCTACCGCAAACGCCTCCTCGAGGCCGCCAAAAACGGCGACGACGTCGACGCGCTGCGCCTGCAACTGCAACAGGAATACGAGGACACCCTCGTCAACCCGTACGTCGCCGCCGAACGCGGCTACGTCGACGCCGTCATCCCCCCGTCCCACACCCGCGGACAGATCGTGGCCGCCCTGCGCCTACTCGAACGCAAAATGGTCACCCTCCCGCCCAAGAAGCATGGGAACATCCCCCTATGACCGCTATCACCGAGGACGATGTGCGCACCGAGACCGGTTCCGACGCGACGTCGTCAGTCAACGGTTCCGCAGCGGACACCACGCTCGCGGAGGGTGCGGGCACCGACCTGCCTGGTGACACGGACGGCGCAGCCGCCGACACGGCCCGTGAGCCTTTCCTGAAGGTGGTCAAGGGCTCACCGTCCGACCAGGAGATCGCGGCGCTCGTCGCGGTGCTGTCCGCGGTCGCCGCCGCCGGCAGCGGTGATCCGGATTCGGACGTCCCGCCCGAGTCCTGGGGTGCTCCCACGCGGATGCACCGGAGCATCGCCCCGTTCTCGCCGTACGCGTTCCCCAACGTGTCGGCGTACCGGCGTTGATCAGAATCCGGTGACGTCCTTCGTTCTCGCCTCGGCCTCCCCGGCGCGGCTGGCAGTTCTGCGCAGCGCCGGGGTGGAGCCGGTCGTGCGAGTCTCCGGAGTCGACGAGGACGCCCTCATCGCGGCACTCGGTGCCGACGCCGCCCCCGAGCACGTCGTCACCGAACTGGCCCGCGCCAAGGCCGGCGACGTCCTCCCGGTTCTCGCACGGGACGGGATCTCGGACGCCGTGGTCGTCGGATGCGACTCCATGCTGCTGATCGACGGGTCCCTGCAGGGCAAACCCGGAACCGTCGACGTCGCCCGCGCGCGGTGGTCGTCGATGGCCGGCCGTAGTGCGACCCTGCTCACGGGGCACAGCGTCCTGCGGATCAAGGAGGGCGCGGTGGTGGGTGACGCACACGATCACAGCGCCACCGTCGTCCATTTCGCAAGCCCACCGGACGTCGATCTGGAGGCCTACCTCGCGACCGGGGAACCGCTGCAGGTCGCGGGAGCCTTCACCCTGGACAGTCTCGGGGGCTGGTTCGTGGATCGCATCGAGGGCGATCCGTCCAGCGTGATCGGAATCGGTCTGCCGCTCGTCCGGAGGTTGCTCGCGGAGGTCGGAGTCGGCGTCGCCGAGTTGTGGGCGTCGTCAGGCCGTGTCGGCTGACCGTTCGTCGACCTGCTGGTTCCGGCGCGGGAGCGTCAGCGACGCCGCGCCGATTGCCGCCGCGACCGCCGCGATGATCCAGAGGATGCGGCGTTCCGCCTGGAGGAACGCCTCTCCTGCCGCTGATCGAGTCGATTCCCGTGCGGCCACCACCGCGGAGTCGGCGATCTGCTGCTGAGCGGCGCCGAGCGCCGCACCTCCGGATGCCGGCGGACGGCATTCGTCGGGCACCTTCATCGGGGACGTGGACCCGAGTTGCTCCGTCGCGCAGCGCACGAACGTGTCCTCGGCGCGCGGGATCAGCGCCGGCGGCACCCCGGCCTCGGCGAGCTGCGCGGTCAGCGCTGGCCGCTCGGCCTGCACCGCGTCCGCCGACTGCGTCGCGACGAGGTTGAAGAACACGACGCCGATCACCGCGAGTCCGATCGAACTACCCACCTGCTGGACGGTCGGGAGCAACCCCGACACCGACCCGGCGTTCCGGGGTTGCACGGTCGCGAGGATCGCCGTCTGGAGCGGCGCCACGAACAGTCCGAGCCCGGCTCCCCCGATGAACAGCGGCCCGGCCAGCGCCGACCACCGCGGATCGGTGCCCTCGTGCTGCAGTTGCGCCGCCAGCACGACGAGGGAGCCGGCGAAGAGCACCATCCCGAGAGGGAGGACCAGGTTGCCGATGCGCCGGTAGACGGCGGCGGAGGCGAGCGCGGCGAGACCGGTCCCCAGTGCCCACGGCAGCGTCATCACCCCGGCCCTGAGCGGTGAGAACCCGAACCCGAACTGCAGAGTGAGGGAGATGGTGAAGATCAACGACGTGAGCGTCCCGAAGAACACGAATGCGATGGCCGCACCGAGCGAGAACGCGCGGTCGGTGAACAACTCGAGGCGCAGGACCGGATCGCCGCCGCGGCGCCCGAGCCGCCACTCGTAGACGACGAACGCGATCAGGACCGGCACCGAACACAGCAACATCGCCACGATCGACGTCGGCCAGCCGCGTTCCCGGCCCTCTGCGAGCGGAAAAATCAGGAGGAACAGCCCGACCGCCGACAGCACGGCGCCGCCCACGTCGAGTCGGCGAACGCCGTCGGGCTTCGCGTCGACGAGATAGAAGTAGCCGAGGACCAGGGCCGCGAGACCGATCGGGAGGTTGACGAAGAAGATCAGCCGCCATCCCCAGTCGAAGAGGTCCCACTGGATGAGAAGTCCGCCGACGAGCGGGCCGCAGATCGTGGCGAGCCCGATGGTCGCGCCGTAGATTCCGAACACGCGCGGGTGCGAGCGTTTCGGAAAGAGTCCCGAGATGATGGCGAACGTCTGAGCCGACATCGACCCCGCCGCGAGGCCCTGCAACGCCCGCGACACGACGAGAGCGGTCGGCGTCTGGGCCAGTCCGCAGAGCAGTGAGGCAACGATGAAGACGGCCAGTGCGGTGAGGAAGACCCGTCGTCGGCCGAGGAGATCCCCCAGTCGCGCCGCTGTGATCAGCGAACATGCGAACGACAGCGTGTAGACGCTCACCATCAGCAGCTGCGCCGACACCGAGGCGCCCAGATCGACCGCGATGCTCGGAAGCGCGACGTTGACGATGGTCGCGTCCAGGAGTTGCATGAACACGGCGGCGAGACTGGTGGCCAGACCCAGCCACGGGACCCACCGACCGAGTTCGCCTCGATAGAGTGCGTCACGCTGAGTCACAGGCATCCGGACAGGCTAGCGGCTCGAATCTCCCAGAATGCTGTGAGGTGGCTCAAAGCTTGCTGGATGATACGCGAAGAACTTGCAGCGTAGAACCCTTTTGCCCGACACTTGACTGGACCGGGACCGACCTGTAATCAGTCTCATACTTCTTTACCTCTCGCGGTAAGGCACTCGGTGCCGCATCCTGTTGCGAGAAGTCCGTGCCACACCCGACCGAACTCGCAACTCGAACCCGACCAGGAGCCGCTCGATGGACTTGAACTTGATCACCCACTGGAAGCCAGAGCCTGGGAGGGTCGTCGAGTGGAAAGTCACGGACGCGAGTGCACGTGCGGCTGCCGACGCGCCGGTGGATCCGGCACTGCCGACCACCATGCAGGAGCGCCACCTGCGGCGAGCCCGGTTGGCGGCGAACAACGGCGAGACCCAGTCCCCGTGGATCGGCATCGCGTTCGACTTCCCGGGCAGGCTCGACACCGTCGCGATGACACGCACCCTGGAGCGTTACGTCCTGCGGCACGACACGCTGCACAGCTGGTTCTCGTTCGAGAACGCGGACGCCGACCCCACGGACACCACAAATGCCGTCCGGCGGCATGTCGTGCCCGCCGACTCCATCGCGCTCACGGCGCACGAGGGCGAGACCCTCACCACCCCTGAACAGGTCCGCGACCACATCGCCACGCGCTTCGCGAACGACACGAGCGCGCTGGCCTGGCCTGCATTCGTGTTCGGCGTGGTGGAACATTACGACGCCGGGGCTCCCGGGTCCGAGGACAGCTTCACCCTGTTCCACGCCGTCGATCACGCGCACACCGACATGCAGTCGATGATCCTCACGTTCGCCGAGACGCGGATCATCTATCAGGCCGAACTCGACGGCGCGGAGCCCGAACTGCCGGCCCCGGGAAGCTACGTGGAGTACAGCCGGCGGGAACGGGAGAAGGCGGCGACGCTGACCCTCGCCTCCCCCGAGGTCCACGGCTGGATCGGCCACCTCACCCGCAACGGCGGCACGTTCCCGAGCTTCCCTCTCGATCTCGGCGCGTCCGACGAACCGAAGCCGGCCATCGGCAGCCGGTTCGACCTCGCCGACGCCGACGAGTGCGAGCGGTTCGGTGCCGTGTGCAAGGCCCACGGTTCCAACTTCATCGGCGGCGTGTTCGCGGCCCTCGCCATCACCGAACACGAACTGGTCGGGCGCGACCGCTACATGGCGCTGTCCCCCCTCACCACTCGCAACGACCCGCAGTTCTATTGGTCCCAGGGGTGGTTCATCAATCTCATTCCGGTCGGGTTCGCCCTCGAGGACGCCACGACGTTCACGGGACTGGCCCAGCGCGCGCAGGACGCCTACCGGTCCGGCAAGGCGCTCGGCGAGGTGTCCGTGCAGCAGGTGATCGACACCGTGCTCGCTCAGGCCGGCCCCGAGGGGATGTCGCAACACGCCACCACACTCGCACCGCCTCCGATCGTGTCGTACATCGACGGCCGGCGGTTGCCGCAGACCGAGAGTTTCACATCGACCCGGGCGACCGGCATCGTCGGTGGCAAGGCCACCCAGCTCGCATCGATCTGGGTGAACCGCATGCTCGAGGGCACGTGGATGGCCGTCTCGCACCCCGACACCGACGAGGCGCACCGGTCCGTGACCGCATATGCGGAACGTTTGTCGGCCATCATGAAAACCGTTGCCCGCGAGGGCGATTACACGGTGACATCGTTCGCGCCGGCGGCGGACTCCGCGACTGCCGCAGGGGTGGAGTAGTGCACGTCACGTCGATCGACCGGTACATGCTCGAACCCGGCCTGGTGACGGAATGGTCCGTCGCGCCGGGCGAGGTCTCCCCGTCCGCGGTGCCGCCGTCGTACAACCAGCAATTCCATCTCGACACCGCGCGCACGCACGGCGTCGGCCGAAGCGTCTGGATGGCAGCAGCTTTCGACCTTCCCGGGACACTCGACCGAGATGCTCTCGCGCAGGCGCTGGTGCACTTCATCCGGCGTCACGACACGCTGCAGACCGGGTTCGACGTGAGCCCGGACGCGATGGCGCGCGTGGATCTCGACCCCGGTCACATCACGGTCGTCGCGTCCGAGTCCTCGGTGACCACGTCACCGCACGAGCTCCGCGACCATCTGCGGTACCGGTTCACCGAGGCGTGCGACCCGCTGACGTTCCCCGCGTACCTGTTCGCCACCATCGAGCGCGACTCGCACTACACCGTGGTCAGTGCGTTCGATCACACTCTCGTCGACGGATACTCGCTCGTCATCGCGCTGGGCGAACTCCGGCAGATCTATCAGAGACTCATCGGACTCGGCGGCTCGGCCGTGCTCACGGAAGCCGACCTGACGAAGGAACTCGGCGACCCCGGGAGCTTCCTGCGGTACTGCGAACTCGAGGCCGAGGCACCGGTCACCGAGATCGGCGACCCCCGGGTGCGCGAATGGGCACGCTTCTACGAGCGCTGCGGCGGAACCGCGCCCAGTTTCCCGCTCGATCTGGGTGTCGAGGCGGGCAGGCCCGCTCCGCAGGGAGCCGACGTCCGTCCCCTCCTCGACGCCGCCGACACCGAGCGGTTCGAGGAAATCTGCCTGGACTCGGGGGGAAGCCTGTTCACCGGGACGCTCACCGCGATGGGCATGGCAGTGCACTCGATCAACGGCATCTCCCGGATGCCGTTGCAGTTTCCGCTGCACATTCGCCAGGACCCGCAGTGGGCCAATGCGATCGGGTGGCTCACGACGAGCGCCCCGCTGACGGTCGAACTGACCCCCGACTGCGACTTCCAGTCGTCGCTGGCGCACACCCACGCCTCGTTCCGCACGGCCCTCACACTCAAGGGTGTGACGATGGCCCAGGTGCGGGAGGCGCTCGGTGACGGATACCGCCGCACCCGCACGGATGTGTTCATGGTCTCGTACATCGACTACCGCAGACTGCCCGGCACCGACGATCACGACGAGCTGAACGCACACCACATCAGCAACGTGACGGTCGCGGACGACGCGCAGTTCTGGATCTCACGCACGCAGCGGGGTCTCGCGCTGCGGTCGCGGTTCCCGGAGACGTCGACGGCACGCCGCGCGGTCACGGAATTCCTGGTGCGGTTGCGGGAGATCATGCACGACATCTGTGAGAACGGCGTCACCCCCATCGCGGAGCTCACCAGTCAGCTGAACCTGGAAGGCACTCCGGTCGTCTGACCGCCGGAGGGCTTAACAGTCGTCGCCGCATCGCGTGGGCGATCTTTGCTGCCTCGACCTTGGCCCGCTGCGCGACGTCGCCTGTGAACAACTCGTCGACGCTCGACGTCCACAGTTCGACCCACCGCTCGAAGTGCCGGTCGGTGAATCCGTGGCTGCCGTGCAGCGCCCGGTGCACGGCGAATGCGCTGCCGCGGTAGACGCCTGTGCGCAGCAGGATCGTCTCCCAGAAGTCGCACATGACGGGCAGGTGGTCGTCTACGCCGATCACGGCGAGCGTCTCGAATGCCGGTTCGAGGACCGGATCGGCGAATGCCCGGCCGTAGAAGTGCCGGAGCAGCAGTTCCAGGTCGGCGCGCGTCGAGATGTCGGGCATGGGGCCTCCGTTCGGGTGCGAATCTACGCGCCCGAACGGCCTCCCTCACCGTCCGCGGAAGGTAAGTGTGAACGCCGGTCGGAAGAACTTCCGGCGTCCGCATAGAATTGACGCCGTCCCCGTCGCATCTGCCCCAGGAGCCCACTCGTGCCCGTAGCGCCAGATCCCACCCAGTCCTTCGCCGAGTACGCCAACCCCGGTCGGCTCGTGTCGACGGAATGGCTGTCCGCGAATCTGGGCACACCCGGCCTCAAGGTGGTGGAGTCGGACGAGGACGTGCTCCTCTACGACGTCGGCCACATCCCCGGCGCCGTCAAGGTCGACTGGCACCTCGATCTCAACGATCCGGTGACTCGTGACTACATCCACGGCGAGCAGTTCGCCGACCTGATGAGCCGCAAGGGCATCAGCCGCGACGACACCGTCGTCATCTACGGCGACAAGAGCAACTGGTGGGCGGCGTACGCCCTCTGGGTGTTCACGCTGTTCGGACACGAGGACGTCCGTCTCCTCGACGGCGGCCGCGACGCGTGGATCGCCGAGAACCGGGACACCGCGTTCGACGTCCCCGAGACTTCCCCCACCGACTATCCGGTGGTCGAGCGCAACGACGCCCCGATCCGCGCGTTCAAGGACGACGTGCTCGATCACCTCGGCGAGGGGCCGCTGATCGACGTGCGTTCGCCCCAGGAGTACACCGGCGAACGCACCCACATGCCCGACTACCCCGAAGAGGGGGCGCTGCGCGGCGGCCACATCCCGAGCGCACTGAGCATTCCGTGGGCCAAGGCCGCAGCCCCCGACAGCCGTTTCCGCTCGCGCGGTGAACTGAACGAGATCTACGGCGGCGTGTCCGCCGACGACGCCATCGTGGCGTACTGCCGGATCGGTGAGCGTTCCAGCCACACCTGGTTCGTCCTCACCCACCTGCTCGGTTACCCGAACGTACGCAACTACGACGGTTCGTGGACGGAGTGGGGCAACATGGTTCGTGTTCCGATCGTCAGGGGTGAAGAGCCGGGAGACGTTCCCGGCGCATCGTCATGACCGAACTACCCGATTCGCTTGCCGAGATCGTCGACGACTTCGCTGCCGTCGACGGTTCGGACAAGCTGCAGTTGCTGCTGGAGTTCAGCCGCGAACTGGCGCCGCTGCCTGCCGAACTCGAGCAGGGCGCGATGGAACCGGTGCCCGAGTGCCAGTCTCCGTTGTTCCTGTCGGTCGACGACTCCGATCCGGAACACGTGCGGCTGCATTTCAGCGCGCCCGCGGAAGCGCCGACGACGCGGGGTTTCGCGTCGATCCTGCACCAGGGCCTGGACGGACACAGTGCTGGCACCATCCTCGGTGTTCCGGACGATTTCTATTCCGCGCTCGGGCTCGCCGACGCCGTCAGTCCCCTGCGGCTGCGCGGCATGTCCGCGATGCTCGCACGAATCAAGCGGCATCTTCGCGGCTAGTCAGGGTCTGAACACATACTGATGGAATTCACCGAACTTGCCGACTACCCCGTTCCGGTGGGCGCGCTCACCGAGTGGTTGCCGTGCGCCCGCTCGGAATGGGTGGACGATCCCCGCCCGGCCTCGTATATCCACGAGGCGCACCTGCGCCGGTGCTCCGACTCCGGTGGTCGCGAATCCTGGCTGGGGACCGCCTTCGAGATCCACGGCATGCTGAACGTCACCGCTTTCCGGTCGGCGCTGGAGAAGTGGACCGATCGTCACGAGGTGCTGCGCTCGCACACGACGTTCGACACGGAGACCGAGCGCGTGCGCCGGCGCACCGTGCCGCAGGGCGGGCTGCAGGTGGGGGTCGTCAGCCATGGGTACGACGCCGCCGGCGGCGACAACTTCGCGCACCTGCAGCAACTGTTCGACGAGTACGCCTCGCCCCACAGTTGGCCGTCGTACGTCTTCGCGACGCTCGAAACCGTCGAACGCGACCGATTCACGGTGTTCTTCGCGGCAGACCACTCGATCATCGACGGGTTCTCCATCGTGCTCGTCGCCCACGAGTTGACCGCCCTGTACGAGGAGGCACTGTCCGGCCGCACGGCCAACCTGTTCCCCGTCGGCAGCTACATCGACTTCGGCCGTGAGGAGCGTGAGAACTCCACCGACGCCGAGGTGAAACGTGCGGCGCTCGACGTGTGGCGGTCGGCACTCGAGGGACCGGGACTCCCCGAGTTCCCGCTCGAGGTCGGCCCGCGCACGTCGTACGCCCAGCAGAACCTGTCCGCCTGGATTCTCGATGCCGACCAGGCTGCCGCGTTCAACTCGGCGTGCCGCGAGGCGGATGTGGGGTTCTTCCCCGGCCTCCTCGCGTGTCTGGGTATGGCCGGGGCGGAAGTGGCGGGGCATCAACGCTTTCGGACGGTGACACCGGTCCATACCCGGCACTCCCCGCAGTGGGCGTCCGCGCTGGGATGGTTCGTAGGTCTCAGCCCGATCGACTTCGAGGTGACGTCGCACGACTTCACCGCCGTCGCCCGCGAGGCCGCCGAGAGCGTGGCCCGGACGAAACCGATCTCGGTGGTCCCGTTCGACCGCATCGAGAAGGAACTCGACATCCCCATCCGGCCGCGCTTCGTCGTCTCCTACATGGACGTCCGGTTCGTGCCCGAAGCGGGGCGCTGGCACGAGCGCAACGCCCGGGCACTGCGGAGCCGGCAGTACACCCACGACGTGTACGCCTGGATCAACCGCACCCCCCGAGGCGTCAATCTGGCGGTCCGATATCCGGGCAACGACATCGCTGCCGCGAGCGTCCACACGTGGGTCGGGAGCCTCCGCCGGCAACTGGAACAGGTTTCAATCAGCTACCCATCGGTAGGGTTGCGAAGCGTCGGACAGCCCTGACCGGAAATTTCGGTCCGGTGACAACACGGATCGGTTCGGTGCCTAGACTCCGAAGTGATGCCGTAAACGACCGCTGGTGACACCCACGGGAGCCACCGCGGAGACAGACTATGCGAACCACAGGAGGCTCAGTGCCCAGTCATGCCAGCGCGCACATCACGAAGGTGCTCGTCGCGAACCGCGGTGAGATTGCAGTGCGGGTGATCCGGGCCGCAGCCGATGCCGGGTACGGCAGCGTCGCCGTCTACGCCGAACCCGACGCCGACGCCCCGTTCGTGCGCCTGGCCGACGAAGCGTTCGCCCTCGGCGGGCAAACCTCCGCCGAGTCCTACCTGGTGTTCGACAAAATCCTGGACGCCGCCACCAAGTCCGGCGCCGACGCCATCCACCCCGGCTACGGCTTCCTCTCCGAAAACGCCGACTTCGCCCAGGCCGTGATCGACGCCGGCCTGATCTGGATCGGCCCCTCCCCGCAATCGATCCGCGACCTCGGCGACAAGGTCACCGCCCGCCACATCGCCGAAAAAGCCAAGGCCCCGATGGCCGCCGGCACCAAGGACCCCGTCAAGAACGCCGACGAGGTCGTCGCCTTCGCGAAGGAATACGG
>NZ_JBHXWI010000127.1:0-10337 GCF_042671975.1 Rhodococcus sp. NPDC127593
TCCGTCCCCTGGCTCGGTGGCCGCACCGTGCGCTACGAGTTCGCGTGAGCAGACACAAAATGCGGGTCGATTCGCTGAGTGAAAATCGGCGTTAGGCGGCGCCGAGTCGGTCAGGTCCGATTCCGTTTCGTACACCAAATTCCTGGACTCAACCCTCAGCACAGCGGCTGGCCGCCGGGTCCGTCTGTATAGCTGAGCCACGGCACAGAACCGGACAAGCGCGCCTTCTTGTCGAGGTTCTGGACCAGCAGACCCGCGCTCGGATAA
Source organism: Rhodococcus sp. NPDC127593 (assembly GCF_042671975.1). NCBI lineage: Bacteria > Bacillati > Actinomycetota > Actinomycetes > Mycobacteriales > Nocardiaceae > Rhodococcus > Rhodococcus sp. NPDC127593. Next base: position 268 of record NZ_JBHXWI010000127.1, read on the forward strand.
CGGTCGAAGAAGCCAAGGCCTTCGATCCAATTATGCTATGCTACAAGCGGATACGACGTACCAGCGATGGGCGAGGGAACGCGTACCCAGGCGCCGATCGTGTCGATAACGAGCGCCTCAGACTCCGAGGTGACGTCGGTGCGACGTAGAAGGGCGACGTCCTCGAAACCCACGCCGGCGGCCACCATGGCGAGCATGAGAGCGCCGCTGTGACCGAACAGCCAGCTATGGTGAGGGTACCCGGATTCGACATGTACGCGGCACCTGATGACCGGGCACTCGTCAATCTGATGTGCGGCGCAGACGCAGGTTTAGAATCGAGGGAAGATCCGAGGTTGAGGCGATGAGCAGAAGTGCGGATGACTTCTCCGAGCCGGCTGACGGAGTGCCCCGCCGCGTGCGCCGCTGCCGACTCCTGCGTAGTCAGTGAGGTGCGAGGTGTCCGACGATGCCGTTGAGTCTGCCGGAAGCCCAGCTCAGGAGGATGTCGCCATCGAGCTGGCAGGGGAAGGATTCGATGCTCTCCGAGTAGTTGGTCAAGGGGGGTTCGGCGTCATTTACCGCTGTCGCCAGCCCGCTCTGGACCGAGTCGTGGCAATCAAGGTGCTCATCGCAGACCCTCGAACTGCCGACCGTGCCGGGTTTCTTCGTGAGCAGCAGGTCATGGGCCGACTCTCAGGACATCCGAATATCGTTCATGTCCTCGAAGTGGGTGTCACCCGCACCGGGCGCCCCTACCTCGTCATGCCATTCCACCGCCGCGACTCCCTCGAGGTGTGGATAAACCGCAAAGGTGCCCGCACGGTCGCCGAGGTGCTCGACATCGGCATCAAGATGTCCGGAGCCCTGGAGACGGCACATCGTGCGGGCGTGTTGCATCGCGATATCAAACCGGCGAATATCCTGCTCTCCGAGTACGGCGAACCTCAACTCACCGACTTCGGGATCGCGAGATTTTCCGAGCAGCAGGACACCACTCGCAGCATGGTGGTGGGGTCTCCCGCATACACCGCTCCCGAGCTGCTTCACGGACAGCCGCCGACGATTGCTTCGGACATCTACGGCCTCGGCGCCACCTTGTTCACCTCGCTTGCCGGTCGTCCGGCTTTCGGCCGCCGCCGTGGGGAGGAGCTCTTCTCCCAACTGCTCCGGATCAGCACGGAGCCGATACCCGAGATCGGTGATCGCACTGTCCCCGACAGCGTTCGCGCAGTGGTCGAACGGGCGATGGCACGAGATCCGTCGAGCCGACCGGATACAGCCGCAGCGATGGGTGAGGAACTCCGTCGTGTCGGCACCGATCTCGGGTACTCCGTTCCGGATGTCCCCCTGCCCGTGGCATGGGACGACGACGAGCCCGTGTCACGACCGCCCGAACGCGAACCCAGCCGAACAACCTACATACACTCCGTGCCCACGTCCCTGGAGAGCGGGATTCCCCGACCGCCGACCGTGGCCACAAAGTACCGCCCGCCGTCCCCGGGGCATCCGACGGTTCAGCGAACCCGGCTACTCGACCGAATCCGTGGCGAGACGAGTGTGCGGCTCGTCCTGATCCACGGACCTGCCGGATACGGCAAGACCACCGTGGCCGCCCAATACCTCGAGGGGCTCGAAGGCGCGGGGCGGAAAACAGCGTGGCTGACTCTCGACGACGACGACAACACGCCCGCGTGGTTTCTCGCCCACCTTGCCGAAGCCATCGCGTTGCCGCTCCCGGGTCTGGCGGCGGAGCTGACCCGCACTCTCGAAGAGCACGGTGGCGGCGCGGAGCGCTTCGTACTGACCACTTTGCTGAATCGAACCCATACCGCGGGCCACGCGGTAACGGTGGTTCTCGACGACTGGCACCGGGTCACGAATCCGGCGAGCCGGGACGTTGTTCGATTCCTGCTCGAACACGGTTGCCACCATCTACAGCTGATGGTCACCAGTCGCACCAGGCAAGGTCTGCCCCTGAGCGATATGCGGGTACACAAGGAGCTCATCGAGATCGACACGGCCGCATTACGATTTGACCTCAACGAGTCCCGGGAGCTACTTACGGAGACTGCCGGTCTTCAGCTGGGGGAGAAGGCTCTCGCCGAGCTGAAGGAATCAACCGACGGTTGGGTCGCCGCGCTTCAACTTGCATCACTTTCCCTGCGCGAGCACCGCGATCCACAAGCCACCATCCACCGCTTGTCCGGCAGACATCGTGCAATCGGCGAGTATCTCACCGAGAACGTCCTCGACAGCCTCGACCCTGCGTTGCTCGACTTTCTTCTGGCCACGTCGGTCACCGAACGGATCTGTGCATCGTTGGCTACTGCGTTGACCAGTCATCAGCACGCTCAAACGGTGCTCGAGGACATCGAAGAACGGGACTTGTTCCTGACGCGACTCGATCAAGATGGGCAGTGGTTCCGCTACCATCACCTGTTCGCCGAACACCTCCGTCGTCGTCTGGAAGGCAACGACCCTGAACGACTGACCGAATTGCACCGATACGCCTCTCGGTGGTTCGGCGGTCATCACATGCTCAGCCCGGCGGTCAACCATCTCCTCGCTGCTGGTGACTATGACGATGCGACCGCCGCCGTCGGGAATGAAGCGCTGATGTTGCTCGAACAGTCGCAGATGAGCACCCTGCTTGGTCTCGCCGCAAAGCTGCCTGCCACTGCCGCTGCTCATCCTCGCCTACAGCTGGCTCTGGCCTGGGCTCACGCACTCCTGCACAACCCAGAAGCTGCGGCCGAAGCACTCGGTCACGTCGAGGCGGCACCACCAGCGGGTTCTGTCGACGAGGACGCCGACACGCGCGCGGAGGCGTCCCTGATTCGGGCCGCCATCAGCATCCTCGACGATCGGCTCACCGGCGTCGATGAGGCAATCGACGCCTGTATGGCCCGGGCGCACAGACTCCGCCCGTGGGTTCTCTGCGGGACGGCAGATGCCGCCTCGTTCCGATCTATCGTTCGCTTCGATTTCGATGAAGCAAGACGTTGGCAACAATGGGCCCGCCCTCACCAACACAGGGCGGCCGGACCGTTCAGCGTCGTCTATGGCTACTGCATGGACGGGCTCGCGGCGCGGGAGCAACTCGATCTGGAAAGCGCTGAGGTTAGCCTCCGCCGTGCCGTGGATTTGTCGACGAGCCCCGGCGACGATCTTTCCTACAGTTCGCGGCTCGCCGCAGCTCTTCTCGGTGACCTTCTCTACGAACAGGGGCAGTTGGAAGAAGCCAACTACCTTCTCGACCAGAGCTATACCCTCGGTACCCAGGGCGGAACGGTTGACTTCCTGGTCGCAACCTACGCCGTCGGAGCGCAGCTCAAGTACCGACTCGGCCGGCCCGACGAGGCGAAGGAGCGCCTGCAGGAGGGAGCACGACTCGCAGTGATGCTGAATCTGCCGCGACTCGAAGCGCACATCATCAACATACGGATCCGCACAGGACTCGGACCCGCGCATTTTCCTCATCCCGACTCCCCTCAGGTCAACCGCGCGGAAGCGGGCGCCTTCAACCGGGTCACCGCGGAGATCACGGAAGATTCGCGCATTCGGCTCCTGCTGGCCGCCGGCACCGTCCGGTCCGCAAAACAAGCCGGTTCTCGCGCGCGGAAACTCGTCGAATCGATCGATACCCCGCGGAGGCCGAGGGTCTCTCTTCAGACACGGCTACTGCTGACCGAATGCCGGGCGGCGCTGCGTCCGAATCACGAGGTCGAACTCATGCTGTACCCGCTGCTAGAACGGTGTGCGCGGTCTGGGCTCCTTCTGCCGATTCTTGATGCAGGTCCAGCCGTTTGCGCACTTGTGCAGCATATCCGCGACACCCACGAGTTGCCGACCACGATGCCAGAATTCCTCGATCGCCTTCTGAGACTCCCTCGCCCGTCGGATCAGTCGTCAAACTCTTGACGTATACCTTTCATTGCGCGTGTCTTCATTCAGTACGTTACCGACGAAGGCATCGCGATGGTCCAAATTTGGATGCCCCGCCAGCGCCAGGCGCCTTCTACTACCAAAATCGCCGACAGGAAAGTGCCCACCAGACTCTGCGGCCCCCGCCGGCCGTTCGCCAGCCACCACAACAGCTGTCGGCCGTCGATCCGGCCCGCCTCCTCCAGCACCGAACGGCATCCCTCGGCAGTGATGAACTGTTTTCGTATGTTATCTGTTATATCGACATCCCGGTCTGGGGTGATATATTCTTCAGATTGGCGCTGGTGATCGATGCATAGGAATGTCCGGATCGGAACGAGAGGACTTCATGCGAGTACAAATATCGGCTGCTGACGTCGCTCCGGACGAGGCTGAAACCGCTCCGCTCAGTCGCTACTGCCTCGTTCGCACTTCGGAGTTGAGTCGAGCAGAGGATGAGGGGGCACAGTTGCTCTCTGAGAATCATCTGCGTATCCGGCCAGGAGATGCACTGGACGCCCGCATACACGGAGTTTCGCTGGGTCCGATCAGTTTGTACTACATGAAGTATGGCGCGGAACTCGAGGTCATCGCTCCTCCACTCGGGGATTACGTCGCATTGACCCTTCCGTTGGAGGGGACCATGCAGCTGCGGCAGGCGGGGCACGAGTTCAGCGTTGCCGCAGGAAGCTCGGCGGGAGTGATTTCTCCGGATCAGGACCTGCGGATGAAATGGAGCCCCGGCTTCGCGATGCTGTGCGCGCGTTTGGAGCTGTCTGCGCTCACTGCGTTCGCCCGCCAACTTGCGCCGGATGCTGGGGAGCGACAGCTACGCTTTACGCCCACAGTGAGCCGTCCCACCGCCTTGGCTGCGGTATGGGGGGCCGTTAGTCTGATGCAGGACATGTTCGAACGCGTGGATGCCTCTGAACGAGTTGCGCCGATGATAGCCGCACAGTTGCGGGAACAATTGATGGCGACCCTGCTGATGGTGCAGCCGAACAGTTACTCAACGGCGCTCCTGGCACAGCCCCGGTCAGTCTCCCGGTGCGCGGTACAGGAAGCGGTTGATCTGATCGAAACCTCACCAGAGGCTCCGCTCACAGTGGCGAGTATGGCGCGCGCGGTCAAGGTAAGCCCGCGAGCTCTGCAGATGGGCTTCCGGCGTCAGTTGAGCACGTCGCCGGCGGCGTATCTGACCGAGGTTCGGTTGACCCGCGCGCGGCGCGATCTGATATCGGCCGTCCCCTCGGACGGAGCGACCGTCGCGGGCGTCGCCATGCGTTGGGGTTTTACGCATCCGGGCAGGTTCGCCGCCTACTACCGGCGCCGTTACGGCGAAGCTCCGTCGACGACACTGGCGCGCAACGGCTGACTGCCGCCGCGACCACTCACTCTGTCACACAACGGTGATGCACCGCTACAGGTTTGGCCCATCGCGGCCTGTAACCAGGCCGCGATGGGAGGTGGTCAAAGATCCAGAACGACCCGGGGGCACGCCGCACGGGAAACACAGACCATCATCAGCGCGTTCTGCTCGCGCTCGGCGGCTGTGAGAACGAAGTCTCGATGGTCGATCTGTCCGTCGAGGACCCTGGTCTCGCAGGTGCCGCACGTACCTTCCTCGCACGAGGCGTCGATTTCAATTCCATTGCAGCGGAGCACTTCCAGCACCGACTGTTCCGGACTCACCGTCAAGGCCTCGCCTGTCGATGCGATCTGCACCTCGAATGAGCCGTGAAGGACGGGTTCGCTTGCGTCGGCTGGCGCGAACCGTTCGACGTGAAGGAGGCCGGTGGGCAGGCCGGTGCAGCGCTGCTCAACAGCATCGATTAGTGGTCCGGGGCCACAGCAGTACACGAGCGTCCCGTCCGGCAATCCGCCCGGACCGCCGAGCAGGGCATCTAGGTTGAGCAGGCCGAATGTGTCCTGTGGCCGTACGGCCACCCGGTCGGCGTGCTCGGCGACCAACTGCTCCACGAAGGCCATCGACGTCAGACTGCGCCCGCCATAGACCAACTGCCAGTCCGCTCCACCTGAGGATGCGGCAGTCATCATGGGAATCAATGGTGTGATGCCAATACCGCCGGCAATAAAGACGTAGCGCTGCGCCGGCACAAGTGGGAAGTGATTGCGCGGTCCACGAACCCGAACGGTGCCGCCCACCCGCAACTCGTCGTGGATGAACTTCGAACCGCCTCTACCGTCGGATTCGCGAAGCACTGCCACCCGCCAGGATTGCCGGTCCTGCGGTTCACCGCACAGCGAGTACTGCCGCACAAGCCCGTTGGGCAGTACCAGGTCGATGTGGGCTCCAGCTTCCCATGCCGGGAGCTCTCCGCCGGGATCCTGCAGATCGAGCAGGACGACCCCGTCCGCCACGACTTGCCGATCGGCTACGACCACCTCGAGATCGCTTTCGGGACGCGCCGCTGCGGTCGACCTATTCTGCAGATCTGAGTACATAGTTCAGCTCGTCTCCTCGTGAACGAGCATCGTCACACCGCCGGTCGCGAAGTTCGCCAGGTCCGCCGATGCCGCCTGCCCCTGCGGTGATTGGAGCGCCGCCTCCAAGTCAGGCCTGGAATCGAAGGCGAGTTCGGCGATCAGGTAATAGTCGGGTGTGACCCCACCAAGGGGCTCGCACTTTCCGTAGGTGAATCGGACCATCCCCGGAACGGTCTTCGCCAGTGGTGCGTGCTTCGACGTGTAGTACTCATCGAAGGCCGAAGAGTCCTGCGGCTGTCCATAACACACTGTGAGCTTGTGCATTTCGTCATTTCCTATCAGTTATGGTCGATCTGAGGGGACCGGGTTGTCGGCCGGGTCCCATTCGACAAACAGGTTCTGCGGTCCTCGGAAGGACGTGTTGGGCAGATATTCGAATTCCTGGTCCGGTACAAGACGTATATGGGGGAGGCGGCGTGACATCTCCTCCAGAACGATCTTCATTTCCAGACGGGCCAAGGGGGCGCCGAGACAGGTGTGTGTGCCGAAACCGAACGCGAAGTGTTGCTTGGCATTGCTGCGGTGGATATCGAACCGCTCGGGTTCGTCGAAGATTTCGTCGTCGAAACTGCCCGACGCGGTCACCACCAGCACCTTCGCGCCTTCCGGGATTTCGACTCCCGCGATCGAAGTCGACTTGACACACAGCCGTCGCCAGGCCACCACTGAAGCGCTGTACCGGAGGCATTCCTCCACGGCATTGGGAATGAGGGACGGTTCCTCGCAGATCTCATCCCACATGCCTCGATTCCGCATCAGTGTGAGCAGTGCGTTCGCTCCCGCGTTGCTCGTCGTTTCGTGTGCCGCGCTCGTCCCACTCATCATCATGCTGACCAAGAATCGATCGTCGATCGTGTCGGGATCCTGTTGGCTCGCCCGAATTGCAAAGGGAACCCACCCATCTACATCAGGGTTTTCTTTCAGCTTCGCAACGAGATTCTTGGCGTGGTTGAAGTATCGCCCCATTCCGTCGCAGCCGGCGATCTGTTCCTCTTCGGTTGGACGGCCGAATCCGAACATGATCTGCCCGACGGCGAACTGCCTCGCCTGCTCGATCTCCGTGTCCGGCACGCCCATGAACTTCAATGCGACCGTGGCCGGGAACTCCCACATCAGCTCAGCTACGAGGTCTGCGTGGCCCTTCTTCACGAATTTATCTATGTAGCTGGTGACCAGATCGCGAATGTACGGGTCCCACGCCCGCACGTTTGCGGGGCTGAGCGGTTCAGCCAACGCCCGCCGCCGACGCATATGGATGGGCTCGTCCTCGTTGACCAGGAACGGACCCAGGTCGAACTGGTGCTCGACCAGCTTCTGGATTGCCGGTTCACGCAGCGGCGTAATGGGCTCCAGCGTCAGCGCCGCGGAAAACGAGGTCGTGTCCCGGAAGATCGCCTTGATGTCGGCATAGCGCGTGACAACGTAATAGTCGAGGAGGGGGCTGTAGAACACAGGCTGCTCATGTCGAGCCTTCCGTAGTGAACCGGCGGGGTCCTCCTGGTAGCTACCACCGAAGGGATTGAACTCATGTGAGACCGGGCACTGTGCAGGGATGTTGAGAGCGTGATCGGATCCTGTGGTCACCAATACTCCTAGCGTCGGTCACAGAGGCTGTGACGGCTGGTGGACAGTAGATGGAAATAGTCATCGATTGTGTCGGAGATCCCAGAGCCACCCGTGGTGTGACCGGCGTCTCTCCTAATATCGAAAGCCTACCTGCGGGCACGTGTGTCGGGTCAATCCACTTCGCGCACGCCCAGTGCGCAATTTGCGAAGCTGAGCGTTTTCCTCGAGAAGTTGTGCCTAGTAGTTCGACGGCGGGGTTCTCGCGTCCGCGGTCTGAAACCCCTTCCCCACTGCGATTCTCGGATCGTCAGCGATTTGCATCTGCCTGACGGGAGAGCCACACCAGAGCTCGCACACGGTCGCCATTTCCGAGTCACGTATTCAGCTGGACCCGTTCGAGGGCGTGCGCGTCGAGATATCCTTGCTGTTGATAATGGTGCGTCAGACTGTTACGCAGGGCACACAGAGATGCGTGAGACACGGGTCGCGAGAGAGTTCGCGCCACGCAGGTCGTGCCGGAATCCTTCGTCCCGGCCCGCGGTTGGACACGACGGAGTCGAACAACGACAACCGTCTATGTCAACCTGCTCCCTGGTCAGTCGCCACCCAAATGGAATTACAGGACTTTGCGGGGCGCGCATCGAGATGGGGTTGTTCGGACAGCGAACCCGGACAGGAGGCACAGAGGCCTGCGGTACCGGCGGGACCCAACGGGACGGCGGCCTTCGCGGAACGAAGGCGTAGGCCTGGCGGGCCTGGTGGCGCCGTTCGGTTCGGGCACGGACCTCGTCCTTCATGTCGGCGTCGATCGGGGTCGAGGTCCTAGATTCCCGTCGGCAGGCTCGCCGGGCACAGAGTGCCGTCGATCCACACCGCGTGTGTGCCGTCAGACCGGGGTGCGTACCGCGCTGTTTCGGGTGCAGGCCGTAGATCGTGGTGTAGCCGAGTCGCCAGACGGGTAGCGCGAACTTCTCGTCGGTGACGTAGTCTTAGGCGCGGTCGGCGATGAGGTGCCGCGGCTTACCGATGGTGGCACCGAGCGCATCAACAGCAGGCATGCCACTGACTTGATTATTCGCCCCGCCCGGCGAGAGGTTTATTGCCCGGGCCACGTGCACCACTGGGCCACGGCCCGGGGCGGGGCGGCACATCGGTGACGCCTTGCAAGTCGAAGCCGCAGAAGTACATCGTCTCCTCGAACTCAGCGCTGAGCCAACCCATTCGAGCGGTGATGTCGACTGTGTAGATGTAGCGGGTGTCCGGCCCGGTCGAGGCGTCGGGCGAGTGGTGACCGCGTCTGCGGGCATGCGGAGGGTTCGGGTCCGGTGGCGCGAGCGGATGGTCCGGGGGCGGGAGCCCATCGGGGTCGGCATCGACGAGCGGTTCGCGATAGCGCACCCGCGCCCACGGCGAAATGTCTGTCGAATCCAGTGCGACGGTACCGGCCGGCGGGTAACACCACAACGAGGCATCGAGCAGAGCCTGCGCGAAACGCTGCTCATCCCGCTCGGGAACCCACACCACCGCAGTGTCCTTCGTCTGATGCACTCGCTTTCAAATGCCCTCGGTTTGGGCTCACGCCCTGCTACATCAGCGGGACGTTGCGGTCGAAGCGCTCGGTCAGGTCCAGGCAGCACTGCCTTCCGATTCTGTCGACGAGGGCGCCGACTCACGCGCGGAAGCGTCTCTCGTTCGGGCCGGCATAAGTGTATCTTCGACGACAGTCTCGATGTCTCGACGAGGCGATCGACGCTTGTATGGCCCGTGCCCAACAGACTCGCCCCTGGGTTCTCTGTGGCACGGCGGACGCCGCCTCGTTCCGATCGATCAACCGATTCGATCTTGATGAGGCGCGACGCTGGCAGCAGTGGGCAAGCCCGCACCAACATCGGACCGTCGGGCAATTCGGCGTCGTCTACGGGTACAACTTGGGAGGGGCTGGCTTCGAGGGAACTGCTCGAACTCGGCAGCGCGGAGGTCAGCCTTCGGCACGAGTGCTAGCGGACATGCCAACCTCCCTGTAGGCGGACACGTTCGTCCCTGCTGACGGACAGCTGATCTCCCTGTCGATGGACATGGGGCCGGCGGTG
>NZ_JBHXWI010000128.1:0-10245 GCF_042671975.1 Rhodococcus sp. NPDC127593
ACTACGACCGACCAGACGGACAGGAGACAGATATCATCGAACCCGAGCTCACCGGAGCCAGATAGAAAAGTCTCCGGAGAAGCGGGGGAATCTCACCCCGGTGGGTGGTATGCGGGTGTTTGTGTTGGGTGCGGGGTTGCTGCCGGTTCCGGTGGGTGTGGTGGGGGAGTTGTATATCGCGGGGGTGCAGGTGGCTCGGGGGTATGTGGGTCGGTCGGGGTTGACGGCGGAGCGGTTTGTGGCGTGTCCGTTCGGGGTGTCGGGTGCGCGGATGTATCGGTCGGGGGATTTGGTGCGGTGGACGGCTGGTGGGGTGCTCGAATTCGTCGGGCGGGCTGATGAGCAGGTGAAGGTGCGGGGGTTCCGGGTCGAGCCCGCGGAGATCGAGGCGGTTCTCCTGAAGCATCCGGCGGTGACTCAGGCGGTGGTGATTGTCCGGGCCGCCGCCGCTGACATCGGGTTGGTGGGTTATGTAGTCGTTGACGGTGGCGAACAGGTATGGGGGGCGAGGTCCGTCGTTTCGTGGCCGGGTTGTTGCCGGACTTCATGGTTCCGGCGGTGGTCGTGGTGGTGGATCGCTTGCCGTTGACGGTGAACGGGAAGCTGGATCGGCGGGCGTTGCCGGCACCGGAGTTCATCGGTGGGGTGTTCCGGGCTCCGCGGTCGCCGGTGGAGGAGACGCTGGCGTCGTTGTTCGTGGACGTGCTCGACGTCCCGCGGGTGGGGATCGATGACGGTTTCTTCGATTTGGGTGGGCATTCGCTGTCGGCGACGCGGTTGGTGAGCCGGATTCGGTCGGAGTTGGGGGTGGAGGTCCCGATCCGGGTGGTCTTCGAGTCCCCGACGATCGCCGAACTCGCACCCCGACTAGGTGAGGCCACTGAACCCGATTTGCTCGATCCGTTCGCGGTGATCTTGCCGATCCGAAGCGAAGGGTCCGGACCGCCGCTGTGGTGTATCCACCCGGGCGGCGGTCTGAGCTGGTGCTACCTGGGCCTTCGTGCCCACCTTCCCGATCAGCCCATATATGGTCTGCAAGCAAGGGGTTTCGATGGAGTGATGCCGCTACCGACGTCGATCGAGAGGATGGCCGCCGACTATCTCGAGCAGATCCTCACCGTTCAGGAAGACGGCCCGTTCCTTCTGCTGGGTTGGTCGTTCGGTGGCCTTGTCGCCCATGCGATCGCCACCGCGTTGGAACGCCGAGGACTCGAGGTTGCACTGCTCGTTTTGATGGACAGCGCGGCCGGACTTACGGATCTTCACACCGTTGAGAAACCCTCGGATGAGGAACTGCAGCAATCGATACGGGCATGGGCACACACCCGATACGGAGAGATGGTCGACGCACCCGAGTATGCGCCCATCGAGGATGCGGCGTTTACGCTCTATCGGAATCATCTGCAGCTGTCGAAGACCCATGTCCCGCCGCTCTACCGCGGGGATATGGTGTTTCTCCGCCCAACGTTGACGGAAGACGGCTTGACTTCACGCGACTCATCTGCCGAAAGCTGGGAGCCATACGTCACTGGCAACATTGAGTCACATGACATCCACAGCACACACTCTGATATGGACCAGCCCGAAGCTCTCGCCGAGATCGCTCAGATCATCCACGACGAGCTTTCGAAACCCGATCGGTACACGCGACTACGCGGCTACCGTAATCGGCGGTGATCAGGTCTGCTCAGAAGTTTCACTGGGAATTCGCCCCAGGCTAAAATCGCTCTTCGGCACGCCATCGCCCCAGGTGGACACATGACGTGGAATATGCACGATGGTCCCAGGCCCACCGTCGGCAGTGTGGCCCGCAACCACCTCGCGAACGAGCGAACCTACCCGGCGTGACTATGCATGAGATGCATGAGCATTAGCGTAGCGGCGCTCGGCGTGGCAATTGCGAAGTCCGCCCCCCAACCGAGGTCTCCATGCCGTGGCATCAGAACTCACCTACATCGCTGCCGGGCTTCTGGTCGCCGGCGACGGGACCTTCTGCTGCCGGGCGTTGGAGACAGCAGGATGCCCGGGTCTTCGCCCCGTAGCATTCGGCGGCATCGCCATCGCCAGCCTCGTGGCGTTGCTCGGCATGACAGCCATCATCGGCCTGCTCTGACCGATCTCATGGGGCAGTCCAACCGCTCGAGTCTGGCGTTAGCCAAGTCGACTTGACCGCAGGACCGTAACCGCCCGATTTCATGTCGGTGGCGAATCAAGGAGTGGGTGATGAGGAGCTCAGCTCAGTGGTGTTGTGGCAGAAAGGTGTCGAGGCCTTCAGTCGAACAGGCCATACTCGGGCCCCATGGTGGGCGCCTGCTTGAATCCGTACTGATCTCGGTATCGATACAGGCGAGAGGTGACGGGAAGACTCACAGCGCGGGGCCACCATGAACCACCGGGGAATCGGGACGCCAGAAATCTGCAGAGATCTGCAGAGAACGGCAGTGACCGTTGCGATCCGGCTAACCGGCGGGCCTCTGTGCATCTCCTGCTCGTTGTCGAGATTTTCCGCAGCGTCGCCGCCGACGCCTCAGCTCTGTTCATGGTAGTGGCGCTCTGCGCTCCTGCGAGGTGTGGGTGACTTCGTGGCGGGGTGGCGTAGGCATGTGTGCGCTGGAACAACGCCGCCGAATCGCTGAATAGGCATCACGATCATTCATTGATCATCCTGCTGCTCAGAAAAGGTCGGATTCTCGCGAGGGGCCGTAAACGAGATTGGGGCGGTTTGCCTGATGGACAAATCGTTCCGCGGAAGGGCGGCGGTAGGTTGCTGTTGCTCCAAGACCCGGCATTCGCGTCGAATGACAGATCTTGGAGCAGAATTTAGCGCAGGGACCCTCGCCGACACGCCACCTGCGAATGCCCGATCGCCACCCGGCTTCCCATTCAATCCACTCGACCGTGGAACTCAAGTGCAATGGCGCACGGGCGTCAGTGCGCAGCGTCGTAGGCCTCTGCGATCGCGGTAGGAATGCGCCCGCGAACACCGATGTCATAGCCCTGTTCCTGAGCCCATTCCCGTACTGCCCTCACATGGTCACGGTCCCGCCGCACAGGCTTCCGTTTGACCTCACCACTCGACGTGAGTGTGCCCGCGGATCGATTCTTGCGGCCACCCGTCTTCGTGGCGTAATCGATGTAGTGATCGAGTTTCTTGTGGAACTCCCTCGCGTTCCTCGCCGACAAGTCGATCTCGTAGTCGATTCCATTCACGGAGAAGGTGATCGTCTCGCCCTTTCCCTCCGCAATGGCAGTTCCGTCGATATCGTCGACGTGTTCGACAACTATTTGGCGCGCCATTCCAACTCCTTCGTCACTTTACGCACCTACTCTACGTCCATTACACAATGCTCGCCTCAGCCAAAATTCTGTACTCGACACTGCATGCATCGAAAATAGCAAATCGGAAAAGTATCTTGGCGGAAAGAGCCTCATCCACCAGACGGGTCCGCTCGAATCCAAGTCGGGGTGTTGGAAGTAGCCGCAGCCAAGAGGCGCGATACTCAATGCCCGCAGGTCAGCCGCGCGCGCCGACAGGGTCCCCCCAAATGGACACGGTGACTCGCGTTCGATTCCGCGCCGCCGCGCCCGGAACGATATGGGCTCGCGGCGACGCGATGACCTCACGATGAGGGCGGTGGACGGGGGACTCGGTGGAGGCATTCGCGGATCCGGCCTGTGCGGGCAGTCCGATGTTTCAGGACGGATGGCTGCGGGCACGCCGGGACTATGACGACCGAACACGGAACTACGCATGTCTCCGCATCCGGGTCGGCGGGGAACTGTCCGCTTCCGCCTCTGAGGCCCGGTGGCCGGTTGCACATCGTCGAAGGTCGACCCTGGCGTCGGGCGCTCGACTGCGTGGCGGTCGGCGGCAGGGAGGGTAGAAGGCCATGGCACGGTGTGACGAACCCGCAGGATCTGGATTTGCTGCTTGTTGTGCTTTCGACAGATCCCCGCATGGTGTTGTGTCTGGAGGTTGTCGACGGAGATGCGGCCGACCGCGGCGGCAACCTCATGGTGCGTCCTTCCGAAACGGTTCTGTTCCGTCACGGCATTCTGTTCGATGCAGTGAAAAAGCGTTCAGGGCTTCATGTTCGGATGTACGAGAGTTACTGCGGGGTGGATGCGCATGCGATCTTGGATGCCCTCGATAAGGAGTATCACCTCGATACAGCGTGGTTCACCCCTGCGCGGTGGCTCGAGGGCCACGGGGTCGACTTCTAACTGTGCACCAGTCGGGGGCAGGCGGCGGTACGAGCCGCCGATCCGCTGGACCAACCGGGCAGCGCCGGGCGGGTCCCCGCTGTCCTGCGCCCCTGAATGGCCACGCGGCATAGCCGAGCCACGACGCCGAGGGGTGTCGGCGGGTCGTTCGTGAGTCGAGGGCCGGGGACGATGATGCGCGGCGGCTGTGTCAGCCGTTGGCGTGGAAGGGGGCACCGTGGCCGCGGCGCCGCGGGGTGGGGCGGCGGAGGAGGACCTCGAGGGCGGCGGTGCCGCCGAGCAGCAGCATGAGCAGTGCCCTGTGCGTGTTCACGGGATTCCTTCCTACCGGGCGGACGCCGGTGCTGTGTCGGTGGCGCCGGTCGAGTGGCGATCGGCGAATAGGGCGGCAATCCGGGTCCTGATCTCCTCGGTACTGATCGAGGTCCTGTGGAGGCCGGGGCGTGGGGAGGTGGTCAAGGTGTTCGGTGTGCTCATCGGAGGGTGTTCTTCCTTCCTGTCCGGGGAAACTAATGTCGAGTAGAGGATTTCGATCATCACCGTCACCACGGCGCCGTCGGTCACGGCGGCCACGGGGTGGCTTACAGGCCGACTGCCTGTTCGAGGGCGTCGAGTTCGATGTCGAGGTGGTCGAGCATCGGGTACAGGTTCGGGACGGTGCGCCGGCAGCCGGTCAACCCGAATACGAGTTGGTCGTCGCTGCTGGTGCAGGTGATGTTCAGGGCTTGTCCGGTGACCGGGATCGACAGGGGGTAGAGGGAGTCGAGGCGGGCGCCGTTCCAGTACAGCGGGGTGTCGGGCCCGGCGATGTTGGAGATCACCAGGTTGAACGGCGGACGCTGCGGTCCCCGCCTGCCGAGGAGCATCTCGATACCGAGGGGGGCGGCGCCGAGGGCGCTCGTCGCCAGCACTTGTCCGGGGCTCATCGCGCGGAGGGCGTGTTTGCCTTCACGCATGCAGGTGCGCACTGTGTCGAGCCGGTGGGCGGGGTCGGGCAGGTGGGTGGCGAGGTTGCACATCAGGACCCCGATCCGGTTCCCGCTCGCGGATTCCGAATCGGTGCCGGAGGTGTTGGGGCGCAGGGAGACCGGAACCATCGCGATCAGTGGCTCGGCGGGCAGCGCACCGAGATCGTGCAGGTAGGTGCGCAGTGCTCCGGCGGACATCGCCAGGATGATGTCGTTGATGGTGGCGTCGGCGTGTTTGGCGAGCAGCCGTATCCGTTCGAGCGGAAAGGTGCGGGCGGCGAAGTGCCGGGCGCCCCCGATCGCGACGTTGAACATTGTGTGCGGTGCCCGCGTCGACAGCGGCCCGCCCTCGGCGCGTAGGGCGCGGTCGACGGTGCCGGCCAGCGCCGGTGCCAGACCTGCGACCTCGCCGGCCGCGTCGCGGGCGGCGCGCAGGACTTGGCTTGGTAGGCCGCGGAGATTTATCGGCATCGATGACGCTGGTGCCGGCCCGGCCATGCCAGTCGCAGTGGCGGGTGCGGCGGGTTGCCATGGGGCGGGCATACCCCTGCGGGTGGGGTCCTCGCTCATGCTGCGGCGCAACAGGTTCATCGCGGACGCGCCGTCGGCGAGGGCGTGATGGATCTTGGTGTATACCGCGTAGCGGCCCTCTGCGAGGCCCTCGATCAGGTGCATCTCCCATAGCGGGCGGCCGCGATCGAGTGGGGTGCCGTGCAGTCGGGACACCAACGTCATCAGTTCGCACATGCCGCCCGGCACGGGGACGGCGTTGCGGTGCACGTGATAATCGACGTCGACGTCGGTGGCGGTGTCCCAGCCCCACTGCCCCAGCGTGGTCACCGATCGGCGGGCCCGCTTGCGGAATATCGGGGCCACCTCGTCGGAGTCCACTGCTGTCGCGAACATCGCCCCCATCTCGGCCGCGTCGGCGCCCTCCGGCGGAGTAAAGATCGCAAGCCCACCGACGTGCATCGGATGCGCCCGGGAGTCGCCGAGGAGAAACAGCGAATCGGTCGGCGACATCGGCAGCAGCATGTGAGGCCTCCTTCCGTCTGTCCGTGTCGAGTATCCGCACTGCCACTGCGGGTACTTCAGGGGCTGAGGGTTCAGCTCCAGGTAATCGGGTCGTAAGATAACGGTTAGGTGTGGTTCATGTCACAAACCGGCATCCCTGTTTAGTTGTACAGGACGTGCGGACGACCGCGCGAGGCCGAAAGTCCCGGATAGGACAAGTCGGGCAATTCGCCAGTCGGCCGGACTGGGGATGGGGGCCCGGCCGGCGGACGAGTCAGCCGAGCCGATGGATGTCGACAGGGACCCGCTACCTGCGCAGCCCGTACCGACAACACCGTGCTCATACCCGGTTCGCTGCGCACCGGACAGCTTCGACCGTGACTCCACAAGGCCCTCGGCACCGGTTCCCCCGTCGGGGCGACCCATGGTGCTGACGAGCAGTGCACACTTACACCCGGCGTGTCGGCCGCTACCTTGTGTGCGGGTCAGCGCGTCGGAGGGGCCGACGGCCCGGGTGAGGTGAGGGGCTGAGTCATAGTGATCTCGACAGCTTCACCCGCTGCTCGGCAGCATTACCGTGCGTATCAGATCGGTCGTGGCACTGGCGAGCTGCGGGCGGGAGCTACCGGTTGCACGCCCCGGCGCAACCCTCGATCCACTGTGTCGTCGGGTTTGATCTTGTCGTTGGGATTGATCCACATAGACCGCTTGTCGTTGTCGGTATCCGTCTCGAATGACGGCCAACCGCTGCGGCGGCCGTCGAAACAGGCTGAGATTGTGCTTCTGGGCAGTTCGACATTCACGCCATCTCGGGGACGTGCAGGTGCGCGATGGCGAGCTCGAACTCGCATGTATCGAGCACCTCGGCGTTCGCCTCGCGAACTCCTTCGTCCCGAATCCGGTCAATGCGTTCCCTGTTGCGTTCCATCGCCTCGGCGCTGTCGAATGTCAGCGACGACACCCCGCGACCCGCGGCGTGGTCGAGCATCAGGCTGGCGCTGCAGAAGCCGTCGAGTTCCTCCATCTTGGGCAGTGCGGCCATCTTCCACACATCGACGCCGCGGTCCATGTGGGCCGGCTCGGTCTTGAACCACGTGACCCGGCAACAGGCCCCGCGCTCCGAATGGTGGTCGCGATGCATGACAGCGATGTCCCACCGCGACACCTCCGTGGTGCCGTGGAAGACCTCGGCTGCGTCGTCGCGCAGCTTCAGCACCGGTCCCTCGCTGGCGCGTAGCGATTCCTCGTCCCGCCACGAACTGGTCGCGATGCACCGGCCCGAGCCGCGATCGACCAGCAAGGACATTCCGAGGCAGCCCTCGACGTCCGCCAATGCCGGCATCACGGTGTCGCGGACGTGTTTGATCCCGGCGTCGATGTACGACGGATGCGCTTGAATTGTGGTTGAGCGTGCGAACACGATCGGCACCCTTCTCCTCAGGGCGGCGCCGACGCGGCGTCGCCGGTCATTTCCCCTTGTTTCACACTGCTCCCCCTATCCGTCGGAGGCAATGGGCGGTGGCCGGTGTACGTGGCGAGGTTCTGCCGCAGCTGCGAGCTCCGACGACCACGACGTGGAGCTGCCCGGATCGGCTTGTGAGGGTGATGCTCAACTGCCCGGCCCGATGGTGGGGCCCTCGCCGAGGTCGAGCGGGACCGCGAGCATCGCGGTCAACGGCGTCTCGGGGACACGACCACATCCGAAGGGGCACCGGTGCAGGCGGCGAGCCGGCGCAGTTGTTTCAGGGGCCAGGATCGGGCGGCGACCTTGCGGGCGCGGCCGGTCGGGGCGTTGAAGATCGTCGGCGGGGACTGCAGCGGCAACGTCAGGTGTTCTTCGGTCAGTCCGTGGTAGCCGGCGCGGACCAAGGTAGGGATGGTGGCCGCCATCTCCCGCGTGATGCCCAGGCCGGACCGCAGCAACCCGCGTGGGTCGAGGGAGGGATGTCGCGTTGGGGCCGCGACCGACGGGTTCGACGGCGCCGGGCAGTCCCGGAGGTCCGGGTCGACCGAGAGCGTGCGGTGCGGCAGCCTCATCCCGGAGGCGTCGTCGGTCAGCGACAGATGAAATCTTGTGTACACCGCGGTGTGTCCGTCGGTCAGGTCCTCGATGACGTGCATTTCCCCCATTGGGTGCTGCGGATCGAGGGGCATCGAGTCCTCGAGCCGACCACCACGGATACCCGTGCAGTGGGCGGAAACCGCGTTTTCGGAACAAGTCCGCGGCCTCGGCGTGGGCGCGCAGGCGCTCGACCATGTTGGCGGCGTGGGCGGCGGGTGCGGTGCCGTTCGGGGGGCGAACAGAGTCAGGGTGGCCACGTCCATCGGGTTCGACGGGACTCGAAGAGCACGAACATCGCCTCGGTCGGGCTCATCGGAATCAGTTCGAACCCAGCTCGCACACCGCACCTCCCGGCCGCTGTGTGGTTTCAGCAGAGCGCACAGCACCAGCGATGACCGTGCTTTCCGCCGACACGCCGGAACTGGGCCGCACTGATCCACACAAGCGAACAGGTCCGCGGGCCCTCAGGTGGTCGAGGGCCGGCCTAGTACCTGGTCCCACCAGTCGGCGAGCGGGCTGGGGTCGGGCCAGATGATCGGATCGTCGGGTATCGACGAGGATTCACGCTGGTCCTCGTCCTCGTCCTCGTCCTCGCCCTCGGACTTTCGCTCCGGGTCGGCGTCGACCAGGGCTTGCCGCGCAGCCCCGCATCGACCAGTGGCTACCATCGGTGCCCGGTCCGGGCGAGTCGTTCGCCGGAGCGGCGGCGGATCGGTGGGCGGCGACGGGTTGCGGACCACGGGGTGGAATTCGTTCTCGAGCACGAACGTTTGCTCCTTCGCTGAACGCATCGGCCACCGGACGCGTGGTGTCGTCCGGCCCCCATCGCGGGGGTGACCCTACGCGTCACTGTCGATGCCCTCTCAGTTGTAACCGACCCGCCCCGCCCTGTCAGCCAAACGTCCAACACCGCGGAGGCCTGGGGAAGTCCTCACCTCGGGCGAGCCGTGACCGTCGCACGTTGCTGATGTCGCCCACCCGAATGACACCGCCGATCGCTGTGCTTTTGCGACACTTACTACGGGGATCGTCCGCCTCTACCGTGGCGGGGTGACATGAAGGGGGCGACCATGGCCCAGGCAGTGCGTATATCTCGTGTCGTGCGCGGCATCGCCGCCGCTTTCAGCGCGGTCCTCGCGTCGTTCGGTATCGCGTTGTCCGTGACGTCAACTGCTGACGCTGCACCGGCGGACGTGCAGTTCTTTCTTCCGACGTTCGGTGTAACGGCTGCTCCGCCGTACATGTTGTCGTCGGCCGTCGGTGGATGGGTTATTGCGCAGACCGACCCTGAAAAACCGGGGATGACGCGATTTGTAGGCGACGATGCCAGCTATTGCTTCTGCAGTATCCAGTGGCGAAATCTATCGACGGGGGCGACCGGGACAACGCAGGTGGTACCGAGAAGCACGCTGAATCGTGGGTATGTACCAACGGGGCCGGGAGTGCTTGTCGCCGCCGTCGGGATTCCCGGGACTCCGAGCGTCACGTTGTTGCCGGGTGCCGGGGTGTGGACGGTTCCGTAGATCGCTGTCGCCGCGCTATGACGACATCTTCCGCGTGAGTCCGATCGTTGATCCGCAGGCTGAAATCTGCGGTCTACCTCGCTGCCTCACCGCGCAACCGTGAGCAGGTACTTGCCAGGCCGCGCCCCGTGCCAGCGACTGCTGGTGGTCGCGGATGAGGTCGGGAACGGGTTGTAGCGCCTTGTCGGTTCGGGTAAGCGGTATGCCTTCCACGTAGGGGAGACACTGCTGTTGAAGTGGAAGGTCGAGAACGCCCCCGTCTCGTGGATCGCGCATGAGGAGCCGTGGGAACTCGGGGATGAGTTGATCGCGAGCTTGGACGTTCCGCTCAACCAGGACGGCAACTCACGCAATTCCTTCTAGGGCATGTCTCCCAATAGTTTGAGCCATTCGACGATGCCGGCGAGGAGGAATCCGGCCCGGTAAGTCAGGGCAAGCTTGTCATACCGAGTTG
>NZ_JBHXWI010000129.1:0-9911 GCF_042671975.1 Rhodococcus sp. NPDC127593
AAGGCCCGCACCCGCGGCGGCGCCGCCGGCGGCGCCGCCTCCGGTGACGCCGTCACCGCCCCCATGCAGGGCACCGTCGTCAAGGTCGCCGTCGAAGAAGGCCAACAAGTCGCCGAGGGCGACCTCATCGCCGTCCTCGAGGCCATGAAGATGGAAAACCCGGTCAACGCCCACAAGGCCGGCACCGTCACCGGCCTCGCCGTCGAACCCGGCGCCGCCATCACCCAGGGCACCGTCCTCGCCGAACTGAAATAGCAGATGTAGGCCGTCACCCAAAGCACCTAGGCCTGCGCCCCACTTCATGATGGGGTGCGGGCCTAGGTGCTTTTACGTCAAGACTCCGCTTTCGTAACGAATCCCTGCGTCCACACCACTCACCGCGGGAACTGTGGTGCTCACACCGTGCTGGCGTCCGCATGAACGCGGACGCCGGCACGGCTACGGGGCAATATCGTCGAGCGCGCGGAGCGCGATCTGCTCGTTGTCATCGAGATGCTTGCGTGTCGCCGCCGCAATTTGGCGGATCCCACCGGTACGCGTGGCGACTAGGAGTTCATTGTGCGTTCGCCACCGTCGGTTCGGCTCGTCCGGTTCGGCGTCGCGTCCGGAAAAGGCGAGCCGGACGTACCGCTCCGCGGCGTGCCACAGCCCTTCGAGAGTGCGCAGATCCCAAGCCGTCGCCGCCGGCCGCAGCAGTTCGTAATGGAACGCGTGGTGGGCGTCGTAGACGTCGTCGATACCCGACGTCTCGTCGGCGAACATCGTCAGATAGCCCTCGAGCCGGTCGAAATCCTGAATTGTGAGCAGCTTGGACGCACGCCCGGCGAGCTCCGGTTCGATCTGTCGACGCAGACGATAGATGCCATGGAGATCGTCATGTGCAAGTGGAGCCACCATCGCGCTCTTGCCGGGTCGGGTGATGACGAGTCCCTGGCCTTCGAGATCGCGGAGAGCCTCGCGTACCGGAATGAAGCTGACACCGAGCTGGCCGGAGATCTCGCGCAGTGAAAAGGTCTGTCCCGGGCGCAGTTCACCGCACAAGATGGCGCGACGGATCTCCTTCGCTACCTGATTGGGAACCGATGTCGGCGCAAGCGATCGCACGAAAGACCGTTGCTCCTGTGTGGTTGCCGTCACCGCATCCTCCGCTCGGTCCTTATCTCCAACTTCGACGGCCTTGTCCGTCGTCAAGTTATGTTATAACGGTTTGCCGGTGGCCTGCACCCCCGGCCCCCGCGTCAGCTTCAGAAGCGGGTCAGCACCCCGCTGCACCGATCGGATTTCTTGATACCGCTCGATCTGTCGGACCAGCAAGAATCTTCAGCCGTCAGGCTGCAGTTTGATCGGCGTGCCCTTCGATCTGCAAAGGTCGGTGAGCTCACCCAGATCCTGGTGAGCGATGCGCCGAGCCTGGGCCTCGCGTTCGTAGAGGACCACGTCCGATTCGATCGGTTCCACGCTTTGTGTGGCTACCGCCTCTGTGGTCACGAACGGATGCAGAATCACCCCGTCGAAATGTGCTCCGGCAAGCTGCAAGATCTTTTCACCGACGCACGCAAGGATCATTGGCGGCGGATCAGGGTATTTCCCAACTTCATCTCGGGATAGATGCCGGCGGGCCCGCGGTATTCAACGGTCTCACCCGCCCAGCCGACGCAACAAGCTTGCACAGCCGTGCATTCCGTCCAGGCCTAGCGCGGGAGTGCCGAATGCCCGGAAGTGGGAAGCGACCCGGTGCGAATCCAAGCTGGAAGCGACCTTTGGTCAACGTCTGCAGAGTTGCGCCCATCCCCGCGAGCACCACTGGATGGGAGGTACCGAAGTGGTTGACGCCGGCGAGGAGCCCAACACGGTCGGGTGACCTGGAAAGCGCCCCCATGACGGATGCGATCTCCTTGGTTTCCCACCGTTCTGAGACGAAGATGCCGGACAGGCCGATGTGCTCCCCTTCGACGGCGTGTTGAAGACCATCATGCACGTCCGCCAAGCGACCGGGGAGGATGTAGGAGTTCACGGCTTGTCCATCAGTTCCTCGAGCGCGGCTCTCTCGGAGAGCTCTCGTTGTCGTCGAACAGGGGGCGGATTCCGCGCGCGGCCATGATCTGGTCGTTGCTGGCGCCGGCGGCGATCATCGGCCATACCAAGGCGTCGTCCCCGACGATGAAGTCGATGACAACGGGGCGGTCGTTGATCGAGCGCGCCTTGGCGATGACCGCGTCGACGTCCTCCTCACGCTCACATCGCAGGGCGACGCAACCGAGCGCCTCGGAGAGGCCGACGAAGTCCGGAATGCGGTGGGCGTGCGTACCGAGGTCGACGTTCGAGTACCTGCCCTCGTAGTGGATCGCCTGAAGTTGCTTCACCATTCCGAGGTTTCCGTTGTTGATCAGGGCGACCTTGATCGGGACACCTTCGATCGCGGCGGTGGCCAGTTCCTGATTGGTCATCTGGAAACACCCGTCTCCGTCGATCGCCCACACCTCGCGGTCCGGTGCTCCGAGTTTGGCTCCGAGTGCCGCTGGAACTGCGTACCCCATCGTGCCCAAGCCGCCAGAATTGAGCCAGGTGCGCGGCTTTTCGTAGTCGATATAGTGAGCGGCCCACATCTGGTGCTGTCCGACGCCGGAAACATATATCGCGTCGGGATCGGCAGCTTTGCCGAGGGACTCGATGACGAATTCCGGAGAAAGCAATCCGTCTGCGGGGCGGTCGTAGCTGAGTGGGTACGCGCGACGGACCTCATCGAGGTACACGAGCCAATCCGCCAGGTCTGTTGCCGGAATGCGGTCGGGTCGACCACTGATCTCATCTATGAAGGCCGCGATTGTCTTCTTGCAGTCGCCGACGATGGCAACATCGACGAATCGGTTCTTCCCTATCTCGGCGGGGTCAATATCGGCGTGGATTACCTTCGCGCCGGGCGCGAACGAGGCCACCTCACCAGTGACGCGGTCGTCGAACCGCGCACCAAGCGTGATCAGCAGGTCGCTCTTCTGCAGTGCCGCCACTGCGGCGACAGTTCCGTGCATACCGGGCATCCCATAGTGCAGTCGATGACTGTCCGGAAACGCTCCGCGCGCCATCAGCGTCGTCACGACGGGGATGCCGGTCAGTTCTGCGAACTCGATCAGCTCGGTCGAGGCCTCGGCTTTGATCACACCACCGCCCACGTAGAGGACCGGCGCCTTCGCTTCGATTATCAGTTCGGTGGCCGCACGGACCTGCTTGCGGTGCGGTTTGGTCACCGGTCGATAGCCGGGCAGACGCATGGCCGGAGGCCAGGCGAAGGTGGTCGTGGCCTGCAAGACGTCCTTGGGTATATCGACGAGCACCGCTCCGGGGCGGCCGGTGGCGGCGAGGTGAAATGCCTCTGCAATGGTGCGGGGGATGTCCTTGACGTCCGTAACAAGGAAATTGTGCTTGGTGATCGGCATGGTGATGCCCGAGATGTCGGCTTCCTGGAAGGCGTCTGTACCGATCAGACCGCGCCCGACCTGCCCGGTGATCGCCACCACCGGCACCGAGTCCATCTGCGCATCGGCGAGGGGAGTAACCAGATTGGTCGCACCCGGACCGGACGTCGCCATGCACACTCCGACTTTGCCCGTGGCCTGGGCGTAACCGGTCGCGGCGTGCCCAGCGCCTTGCTCATGACGCACCAACACGTGGCGGACTCGAGGAGAGTCGACCAACGGATCGTAGACCGGCAGGATAGCCCCGCCCGGGATGCCGAAGACGACGTCTACGTCCAGCGCTTCGAGCGAACGCACCACCGCTTGCGCCCCGGTGACCCGTGCCGGACAGCGACCAGCCAGAGCGTCCGAATCGCCTGTTCCGGCATCGGGAACAGCAGAGTCACTCTCGCTGACCGCAGAGAGATGTCGCTGTGTGACAGGGGCAGTAGAGACAGATGAGCTCACGTGCAGTTCCTAGGTTCGGTCCGCGGTCCAATTCGCGACGGCAGACTACGGTTGCGATTCGGACCCGCCGTTCTCGGTAGCGTCCGCGGTGTCATAGTCCGGGACCACAGCCTCGTGAGCTCTCCCGGCGGCCACGCGAAGGATGGTCACTTCCCCGGGCCTGTTGTGCCAACAGTCAATCAGTGACTTGCAGGGAGCGCAATCGGCGACGCCGCGGTTGATCAATCTGCACGGTCTCAACGGCAGTCGCCCCGTGCGGCTGGGCATCTTGCCAAGCATCGACGCCGACCTCTCGGACTTCCCCCGTATCCTCATTTCGTCTACGCAACAGCCGAACCTGTGGCGGTGGAGAGGGTTTGAAAGACCGTCGAACTCGTTTAGTATGGCTGTTATCACATATTGCGAAGGTGGCGTAGGCCACCCTATTCGAGGAGCTCTCCGCTATGCCCGACATTCACTCCGTGCCATCCAATTCCTCGCCCGACTCGATACCCGCGGGAACGTACGTCGTCGACACCGCGCGGTCGGCTGTCACCTTTCGCGCCAAAGCCTTCGGGGTGATGTGGGTCCGAGGGCACTTCCCCGTTCGTGACGGTTCGATAGAAATCGGTGGCGGCAAGCTCGCCGGTGCTGGCGTCCTCGACGCCAACGAGATCAGTACTGGCCTGGCACCGCGTGATTGGCATCTGAGGTCCTCGCACTACCTCCACACGAACGAGCACCCCACGATCCGTGTGGCGATCGATAATGCCTGCCTTTCGGACGAGAGCATCCCGTGCGAGGTCACTGTACGGGGTACCGCTGCTCCGGTGCGGTTGCAGCTCAGGTCGGTCGAGGCTGGTGACGGTGCACTCGAACTCGTTGCCGATGTGACGCTGGATCGGACGGTATTTCCGATGCTGGGCCCCTGGGCCGGCGTGTCTCGTCTCGTGCATCTGGGAATCACGATCGTTGCCCTACCTGGCGGCGAGTGAGGCGGTCGACATACCGCAGACGAGGAGGAGGCCCGGCGAGTCGAATCGCCGGGCCTCGAACATGTTCGAAGTAGTCAACATCCTGCAGTGGCCTCGCCCCCCGTCGGGGCGCTGCAGGGTGTTCGGCAGCCCTACCGTGAAACCTGTACAGCAGGAGTTGCCCTCGCCTGAACGATTTTGTGAGAACAGAACTCCCGCAGATGCGTGCGGGTCGCGAAGTCGACTTCGTTGATCAGGGTGCTGGTCACCATCGCGAGAATACGTTGGTAGAACACCGTGGGGGTGATTCCGAACTCGGGGAGGATGTATTCGTCTCCTCCGCCGAAACGGGACCATTTGGTGGCGAACGCCAGCATGGCGTGTGTGTCTCGGGTCATCATTCCTCCCAGGCCCGATTTCTTTTGGTTGAACTCATGTCAATTCTACTGCTGTAAAGCCTTTTTCAATCCTGGTTTTGACGGTGGTGAGGAAGCGGGCGGCGTCGGCGCCGTCGACGATGCGGTGATCGTAGGAGAGGGACAGGTAGGCCATCGAGCGCACGTCGATGCGGAGCTCACCTTCATGGCGGGTCGGGATCAGTCGTTCGACCACGGCACCGACACCGAGGATGCCCGTTTGGGGTTGGTTGATGATCGGGGTGTCGAACAGGGCGCCGCGGCTTCCGGTGTTGGTGAGGGTGAAGGTGCCGCCGGACAGCTCGTCGGCGGTGATCTTGCCGGTGCGGACCTTGTCGGCCTTGTCCGTGATCGCGCGGGCGAGGCCTTCGATTCCGAGTTGCTGGGCATCGCGGATGACCGGCACCATCAGCCCCTTTTCGCTGTCGACGGCCATGCCCAGGTGGCAGTGGTCGTAGTAGGTAACCTCGGTCACGTCCGCATTGAGGGAGGCGTTGAGGACCCGGTGCTCGGCGAGCGCGTCGACGGCGGCTTTGGCGAAGAACGGTAAAAAAGACAGCTTGATTCCGGTCCGTTGCAGAAAGTCGTCCTTGTGCGCCGCTCGTAGCCGGGCGACCTCGGTGACGTCGACCTCGAGGACCGTGGTGAGTTGAGCGGCGGTTTGCAACGACTCGACCATCCGCTGGGCGATGGTGCGGCGAATGCGCGGCAGCTTCTCGGTGATCGAGCCGATGGAGGACTGCGTCACGGCGGTAACTGCGCTGCCCGTCTCCGGCTCCGGGGACAGCGAGGGAACCGTCGCCGGGGCCGGGGGCACCGCTGCTGCGGTCTGTGCCGGATCCGCAGCGGGTGCCGGTGTGGGAGGCACGGCGGGTGCCGGTGTGGGAGGCACGGCGGGTGCCGGTGTGGGAAGCGCAGGAGAATTGTCGGCCGGACCACTGGACGATTCGCTAATGATTGCCAGTTCGGCGTCGATTGCGACGACGTCGTTCTCCTCGGCGAGGATGCGCTGGAGAATCCCGGTGACCGGTGACGGAATCTCGGTGTCGACCTTGTCGGTGGCGACCTCGAGCAGTGGTTCCTCCGCGGTGACATGGTCACCGGGTTGTTTGAGCCACCGGGTGATGGTGCCCTCGTCGACGCTTTCCCCGAGTGCCGGCATCCGCACCGTGGTGCCTGCGAGTTGTTCGGTTGTCATCGTGTTGTCTGCTCCTGGCCTGTGTGCGTGCGGGTCTCGGTGATCAGGGGATGATGTCGAGTGCGGCCCGCACGATGCTGTCGGTGTCGATGCCGTGGTAGCGGTACACCTCGTCGAGGGAGCCGACCTGGCCGAACTTGCTCACTCCGAGTGCGGTGCTGCGCACCTGGTTGATGCCGGCGAGGAACGCCAGGGTGTGCGGGTGGCCGTCGAGGACGGTGACCATTGGGTTGGCGCGATCGGCCGGGAACAGCTGATCAAGGATCCAGCTCTCACCGGACCCGCGGCCCTGCCGCGCCTGGACCGCCTCGAACAGCAACCCGGGACTGGTCACGCAGACGACGTCGGCGGGGATGGCTTGCTCGGAGAGCCGGTCGGCGGCGGCCAGGGCTTCGGTCACCATCGCCCCCATCGCCACGAGGGTCACCTGCGCATCATCTCGGCGGACGAGGGGGTAGCCGCCGGCCACCACCTGACGGCGGCGGCGCTCGCGGGCCGCCGGGTCCGTGGGCACCGCGGCCAGGGTCTGATCGACCGGGCGGGTGGACAGCCGCAGGTAGGCGGAGGTGCCGTCCGGGCGACCGAGCCGGCCGATGCTGGCCAGCAAGGCCCACTCGGTGTCGATCGCGAACGCCGGTTCGTAGCTGATGCACCCGGGCTGCTCGAGACCGATGGACGGGGTCTTGATCGACTGGTGCGCACCGCCTTCGGCGGCGAGGGTGACACCGGAGGGGGTGCCGACCAGGATCGACTGCCCGCCCGCGTAGATGCCGTACGACCAGGGCTCGAGGGCGCGTTCGAGGAACGGGTCGTACATCACCCCGATCGGGAACAGCGGCTGCCCCCACCGGCTCCAGGTGGCGCCGAGCTCACCCATCAGTCCGACCAGGTTGGTTTCGGCGATGCCCAGTTCCATGTGCTGCCCGGTGGGCCGCTCATTCCAGTGCATGATGGTCTCGCGGTCGTCCTCGAACCAGTTGCGGCGCTCGGCCGCCGACCACACGCCGACCTTGTTGACCCACCCACCGAGGTTCGTCGTCGAACTCACGTCCGGGCTGACCGTGACCACCCGTTTCGCGGCCTCGGGAGCCTCGCGGGTCAGGTCCAGCAGCACCCGGCCCAGCGCCGCCTGGGTGGTGGCGGTGCCCTTCGGGGTGCGGCCGATGTCGGTCGGGATCGTCAGCGCGGGCAGCGCCGGGACAGGGTTCCGGCGCAGCCGCTCCGCGTTGCTCGCGCACCGCCGCCCGGCTGGGGAGTCGGCGTCGAACCGGCCCCACGGCGACGCCGGGTCCATGCCCAGATCGGCCGCGAGCGAGGCGAATTCGTCCACCGACAGCAGCGACGAGTGGTTCTGCGGGTGCCCCTGGGTGGGCAGCCCGTAGCCCTTGATGGTGTAGGCGATGATCACCGTCGGCCGGGTGTCGTCGATCTGCCGATAGGCCGCGGTCAGCGCGGTCAGGTCGTGGCCGCCGAGGTTGCGGATGGCCGCGATCAGGGTGGCGTCGTCGAGGCCGGCGATCAGCGCGCTGATCTCGGCGCTGCCGGGGCCGTTCCCGGGCAGGCGGGTACGGACCTCGTCGGCGCTGCACCGCAGCAACCGCTGGTACTCCGGGTTGGGCATGTCGAGGATCCGGGTGCGCAGCGCCTGCCCACCGGGCCGGGTGAACAACTCTTCGAGCAGCCTGCCGAACTTGACGGTGATCACCTGCCAGCCGGCGGCGTCGAACATCTTCTCCAACCGGTTGGCGGCGATGTTCGGAATCACTCGGTCCAGCGACTGACGGTTCAGGTCGACGATCCACACGACCTCGCCGAGGTCGGCGATGCCCGGGTCGAGGATGGCCTCCCACACCGCGCCCTCGTCGAGTTCGGCGTCGCCGACCAGCGAGTACTGACGGCCGGTGCCCGCCCCGCCGGTAGTGGTTTCGACGTAGCGGCGGGCCATCGCACCCCAGATCGGGGCGGTAGCGCCGATGCCGACCGAACCGGTGGAGTAGTCGACGGTGTCGGGATCCTTGGACCGGCTGGGGTAGGACTGCAGGCCGCCGAACTCGCGCAGGGTGGTCAGGTACTTCTCGTCGAGCTCCCCGAGCAGGTAGTTGATGCCGTGCAACACGGGGGAGGCGTGCGGCTTGACCGACACCCGGTCACCCGGCTGGAGTTGCTCGAACCACAGCGAGGTCATGATCGAGACCATCGACGCGCACGACGCCTGATGCCCACCGACCTTGAGGCCGGTGGGGTTGGGCCGGATTCGGTTGGCGTGGTGGATCATCGAGGTGGAAAGCCACAACACCCGCTGCCGGATCGTGTCGAGTGTCTCCAGATCCACCGGACCGCCGGCCTGGGCGGGCGGGGTCGCGGCCCCGGGAGTGACGGGCAGGGTGTCGTGCATCGGAATCTCTTTCCTCACATGCGAAATGTTGCGCGGGGCGCATCGGGTACGGCTGAACGGCGGGATAACCGAGCCGATCGGGAGCGGATGGGCCCGATCGGCTCGGCCTGAGGCTGAGTCGGCGGATCTGTCGCCGCGTCGTCCTTGTTGTGCGCGAAGTTGTTATAACAGTGAATCAGTATCCCGTACTGCGCAAGCACTATCCGATAATTTGAGCATAATGCCCAGTTCGTGTCCTGCCTCGAGAAACGGGATGGGCAGTCTGCCAAGCTCCGATCGCGAGTCGGGACCTAGTCCGGATCGCTCACGGGTGGGCGGGAGGGGTTACTGCAGCACCTCGATGGCGGAGTGGGTTCCGAACACGCGTCCGTGATAAGTGAGGGGCTCGCCGTGAACGTGTTCGGCCGCCACAACGCTGCCCAGGACGATCATGTGGTCACCGCCTTCGACGATCTGCTCCACAGTGCATGCCACCCAGCCGGCGACACCGGTGATCCGGGGGACCTCGTGATCCAGGTCCCACCGGACACCGTTGAACTTCCCCACCCCGCCCTTCTTCGCGAACTTCAGTGCGGTCGCTGTTTGGTCACTTGCGAGGATGTTCAGGCCGAACCGCCGCGAAGTCGCCACGAGTTCGAGCGTCTCCGAACCCTTGTCCAGGGAGACCAGGACCATCGGTGGGGTCATCGACAGCGACATGAAGGCGCTGACCGTCGTTCCGACCGGCAGCCCTCCGTCCACGGAGGAAACGACCGCGACCGGCGTCGCCACATGAGCCATAGCCTCTTTGAAGCTGTACTGAAGTGAATCGCTCTCATTACTCATCTGTCTGATTCCTTTCCTCCTGCAGTCCGTGATCGATACCGCGACTGCATGTCGTGCAAGGTGATTGCACACGTGCTCTTTTCAGATGAAGGGGACGTCGGGTTCGTTGCCGGCGAGGATCCGCCCATACAACTCAGCGTTGGTCGAGTGCAGCAGGAACGAGTGCACCGACATGGTCCGGATGTCCCGCAGGATCGAACCGAG
>NZ_JBHXWI010000130.1:0-9057 GCF_042671975.1 Rhodococcus sp. NPDC127593
CAACTCGCAGCATGAAACATCAAGCAGTCGAACGTGACCCATACACCACAAACTTGACCCCAAAAACCGGCTACGCCGCTTCTAGGCTTCTAGGCAACGCAACGAGGATAAGCACGGTCCGTCGGACAAATACCGACCCCTGGGTCGGAAGGTCTGCCTTCAGAAAGAAGACCTCGGCCGAATAGATGATTGTGGCCTTGCCCGCGGAGTTCCTTGGCGTGCGACGACTGCGCAACCCTGGTTTCGCAATCCGAGTGGACGGGCTGTCTCGTGGCAGCGCGCTGGCTCGGCGACCTTGCTGAAGGGGTCATGTTCGTCCTCTGCCTCCTCCACTGCGACACCTCTGGCGTGGGGGTGCTCTCGTATGGTGCTAGCGAGTAAGAAAGGCGGTCACGTAACTGGCGAATTCCGTGCTTCGTTCTTGCTGTAGCCAGTGGCCCGTTTCCGGAAACACGAGCAATTCGGACCGCCGAAGCGCGGACAAGTAGTGAAATGCGTCGTCGGTCGGACAGAACCTGTCGTCGCGCCCCCAAAGGAGGAGTGTCATCTTGTCGATGGTGCCAATCCACTGAGCGGGGGCTCGGCGCTCGAAATCCTCAACCCAGCCGCCGCTGGCAAGGCGTTGGCTTGCCGCCTCGACCCCGGACCTCAGCGTGCCTTCGTACCGCGAGGCGACAGCCATGTCGAGGTGAGGAACCCTGCTCACGTCGGCCACCAGCCGGGTAAGCAAGTGCCGCATCTTGTTTGGTGACGGGTGAGGGTAATAGTCGTGAAGAAGCGCTGCCCCCTCTGAAGGAGGCGCAAGAAATTGCGGGCAGAATCCGCGAACGAATGGAGCTATGAGGACAATGCGGTCTACGAGATCCGGATACTCGAGCGCCATTCGCAGAGCGACGCCCCCGCCCAGCGAGTTTCCCGACACGTGCACCCGCCCGCCACCGAGATGGCTGAGGAGTTCGGCCATGGCCTTCGCGGAGATGGCGTTATAAGGGAGTCCGCTGTCCTCGACGAGATGAGGCTGGCCGAAACCGGGTTGGTCCGGAACGATTACTCTGAACCTGGCCCGCAGAACCTCGATGCAGGCAGCAAAACTGTCCCATCCCGTTTCGCCTGGAGCTCCTCCGTGAAGGAGCAGGAGGGATGGACCCGACCCGAGGTCTCGGTACGAGATGTGAGCCTCAGAGGTCCGATAGGAATGGGCCGCGGGGATCTCAGGCACGAGTGCGTTCTCCTTTGTCACGTGGACTACGGTCTCCTTGCCTCTCATGCGCCTGTTCTGCCGGTTCGGTTGTTGTCCCGTCGCCGACCAAACTAGGAGTCACTTCGATTGTCACGCGAGGCCACCTCCGGTTCGCCGGTAATACGAACACAGACTATCTCCCTGGCGCAAGGGCTGCGGGCGGACAGACCCGTCGCCGAGTCGTCCGCAGCGGGGACTAGGTGTTCGGGTGCCAGGCCGGGGGTTGGTCCCCGCCCAGCTGCCGGCACCCGACGCGCCGGCCCTCTGCAGATGGCGGCGGATGTGACGGAGACCGACCCCGCAAGTGGCCGTGCGGTGGCACCTCGGGGTCCGATTGATCGTGGTGCCATCGTCACAGATGTATCGAAAGCGATTGCGCAAAAAAGTATTTCGGACACACGCCGAGGTCTGAACACGGCGCCTGCGGTTCATGGACGGAAGGGCCGCCGAGAGGATTCGTCGGTTTGCTACTGGCTCCGCCGGGGCGTGCCCTGGGCGGCGCCGCAGTAAGCTGGGCACCGCCGAGACTTCGCGATTCACGCCCAGAGTGATCGGGTTGTGGGGCTTCTTCGCGTGTTTCAGGCAGGAAAAATTCTGCACGGATTTGTTTGAACGCTTGCCACCGCTGATCGTCTGTGTTCGTATTATTCTCGTAGAGGGTGGCGACAACCCGAGCACTGGCTCGGCATAGGCTCCTCGGATGGGTTGTCAGGAAGCGGGAATCACTGTCTGACTGGTCCTGACAGGGGCGTTCGGGCGGACGCTTCGCAAACGGCGAGATGCACTTGCGGTTCAAGTACGCCGACCGATCGTTTCAACGAGCCAGCTGAGCATTCGTGAGCTGGCGACAACCGGCCAGGCCGCGCAACCTCGTCTGCGCACACGCAGTACGGAGGGGTCAGGCCCCGCACATCGGCGTGCAGGTCATCTGAAGCTTCGTTGTATTCCAATTCGAAAGGAAATCCGTGAAGCACATCACCAAGTCAGTCACTGCGGTTGTCGGGGCATTGAGCCTCGTCGCTCTGGCATCATGCGCAGGCGGCGGTTCTGGCAGCCAAAGTTCGGCGGGAACAGACACCAACGGGTCTTCCATTGCCCTCCCGGAGAGCGTCGAGGCCAAGGGCGCGCTCGACGTCGCCGTGTACGTGCCTTACCCGCCGTACACCACGGTAGGCACCGATGGGGAGCCGGGAGGTCTGGAGCCTGACCTGTTGAGGGCTGTCGCAGAGAAGTTGGGGGTCACCCCGAAGTTTCATTCGATGAAGTTCGAAGCCATGATTCCGTCCGTTGTGAGCGGACGAAACGACGTCATGATCGGCGTCATGGCCGACACGGAGGAACGCCGAGAGGTGGTCAGCTTCACTGACCTGTACACCGCAGGTTTCAAGGTCGTGACGGCCGCGGGAAACCCAGCATCTATCGATGCAACCAACCTGTGTGGGGCGACGCTCGGCGAAGCACCGGTGAGCGTTCAGCACGACATTGTCAGCCGGCTCTCCGAGGACTGCATCGCTGCTGGCAAACCGGCGATTGAGATCTTGGACCTGGTCAACCCCGCGGACAACCTGGTCACGATTACCAACGGGCGGACTGACGCCACGCTTATCGACGTCATCATGGCAGCGGATCTCGTCAAGACGAATGACGACTTCGAAGCCCTCGACGAGGTCATCGAGGGCCCGGATGTGTACACCGGTTGGCTGTACAAGAAGGACAATGACGTCATGATCAACGCTGTGTGCGAGGCGGTTTCGGCGCTGATCGACGATGGCACCTGGGCGGACATCATGGGGCGGTACGGAGCGGGCGAGGTGGCTCTGACCCCGATTCGCATCAACACTGAGACGGCGGACTGCTGACCATGAGCAACAAATTGGATGCGCCCTCGCCCTCCGCAAAGGAGGGGGTGGCAGACGTGCCATCGCCCGGCGATGCGACTCTTCCTATCGTCAAGCTAGGTCACCCGTACCGGTGGATGGCGGCTGTGGTCATCCTGTTGCTGGCGGCTTGGTCTGTGCGGATCCTCGTGGTAACGCCGACGTTCGAGTGGGACGTAGTCTGGGACTACCTCTTCGACAAGGACGTCCTCCTGGGTGTTCTCCGGACGCTTCAGATGACTGTTATCTGCATGGTAGTGGGAGTAATTCTCGGGACCGTCATCGCTATCATGCGTCTGTCGCCGAATCCGATCTTGAAGGGCGTTGCTTCGTTCTACCAATGGTTCTTTCGGGGGACGCCCACCCTCATCCAACTAATCTTCTGGTTCAATCTCTCCAGCGTCTTCCCATCCATCGAAATCGAGTTGTTCGGGTTCACCTTCGTGAGTTGGAATACCAATGAACTCATGACGCCGTTCCTGGCGGCGGTGCTTGGACTCAGCCTGAATTTTGCGGCCTACCACTCGGAAATCGTTAGGGCGGGCATTCTTTCGGTCGATGAAGGGCAGTCCGATGCGGCCGACGCGTACGGGTTGAGTCGCGCTCAGACGCTGCGCTTTATCGTGCTGCCGCAAGCGATGCGAGTGATTATTCCCCCGACGGCGAACGAGACCATCGGGATGTTGAAGTGGACGTCACTTGCGAGCATCGTTTCGTACACGGAGCTTCTTACCACAGTAGGCAACATTTACAACACGACCTACCAAGTAATTCCGCTGCTGATCGTCGCCGCTCTCTGGTATCTATTCATGACCACAATTCTCAGCATCGGCCAGATCTTCATCGAGAAGCGGTTTGCTCGCGGAACGACCCGGAGTGCCAAGAAGTCTGCCATTGGGGACATCCTCGGCAGTATGCGGAGAGGAGTGCGCGCATGAATCCCATGATTTCTGCCCGATCGATCAGTAAGCACTACGGTCATCAACAGGTTCTGAAGGATGTGTCACTGGACGTTGCCAAGGGTGAGGTCTGCTGTTTGATCGGACCCTCCGGGGCCGGGAAGAGCACGCTGCTGCGCTGCGTCAATCACCTCGAGCACCTCGATGGCGGACGACTCATGGTGGACGGTGAGACCGTTGGCTACCGCGAGCGAGGGGGCAAGCTGCGGGAGATGAAGGGGCGTGACGTGGCGAAGCAGCGTGCCAAGATCGGCATGGTGTTTCAGCACTTCAACCTATATCCGCACTTGACGGCGGAGCAAAACGTGAGTCTCGCACCCCTCACGGTCCACGGTAAGGAAAAGGGGGCGGCGCGGGCGAGGAGCGTCGAGTTGCTCGAGCGCGTCGGCCTGGGCTCGAAGACTGGCAAGTACCCGCGGCAGCTTTCCGGTGGCGAGCAGCAGCGAGTCGCGATCGCCCGCGCCTTGGCGATCGACCCGAAGTTGATCCTGTTCGATGAGCCTACGAGTGCGTTGGACCCGGAACTCGTGGGTGAGGTGTTGTCGGTCATTCGCGACGTCGCGGATGAGGGAATGACCTTGCTGGTCGTTACGCATGAGATTGCATTTGCTCGCGAGGTTGCCAACCGCGTGGTTTTCATGGATGGAGGAACGATTGTGGAGCAAGGCAGCCCAGAAGAGGTCACCCTGCGCCCCCGTGCCGAGCGAACCAAGGCCTTCTTGGAGCGTGTCCTATAGGCGTAATGAGTTGCACCGCCAGGCCCGCCACGCGGTCATGTAGCCAGGCAGCTTTTATACCCGACTGGAGGAATCCCTTGTCAAATACTGATGTGCACATGAATCTAGTCTTGTTCTTCAATCCTGGAGGCAGGCTCCCATCGAGTTGGCGTCGGCCAGAAAGCCGCGTCGAAGATCTCTACAAGCTCGACTTCGCGATCGAGGTGGCGCAGCGAGCCGAGCGCGCCGGGTTCGACGCGCTCTTCTTGGCGGACGTCTTCTACGAGGCCCACCTCGGTCGGGACCCCTTCTCCACGGGCGTCGAGCCGTTGACGCTGATGAGCGCGCTCTGTCCAGTCACCACGCAAATCGGCCTGATCGGCACGGTGTCGACGTCGTTTGTGAATCCCTACAACCTTGCCCGCTACCTGGCCAGCATCGACCACATGAGCAAAGGCCGGGTCGGCTGGAATGTGGTGACGTCGTCCGCGGGTGGCGAGGTGTTCGGTGTCGAGCTGCCGCCGCGCGCGGAACGATACTTGCGCGCCGATGAGTTCGTGCGAGTAGCCGAAGAACTCTGGGACGCCTGGGACGACGATGCGGTTATGAACGATCGTGACTCTCGAGTCTGGGCCCGACGCGATGGTATTCATCCGGTCAACTTTCAGGGTGAGTACTTCAGCGTGCAAGGTCAGCTCAAGATGCCGCGATCACCCCAGGGCAGGCCGGTCATTGTTCAGGCGGGGCAGTCCAGCGACGGGATGGACTTCGCGGCACGCCATGCCGAGGTCGTCTTCACGGCTCAGACCGATATCGAAGAGGCGCAACAGTTCTATTCGGATGTCAAAGGCCGTGCGGCGGCCCTCGGACGCGATCCGTCGACGATCAAGATCCTTCCGGGCATAGCGCCGATCATCGGTGAAAGTTTCGCTGCGGCGCAGCAGATCGCTGCGGAGCTGGCAACGCTTGTGGACATGGAGGTCGGCCGAAAGGCAATGGAGATCACCCTGCAAGGGGCAGACCTTACCGGTCTCCCGCTGGACGCACCGATCCCGCTGGACCGCCTTGCGGATCCCGAGGTAGCAGGCTCGGCCGGAGGGCTCGGAGCGAGTCGGTACAAGAACTTCTACGCCATGGCGGTACGCGACAAGATGACGCTGAGGGACCTCATCTTCGAGAGTGAGCGAGGACTGGGTCATAGCACGGTGACCGACTCCGTGGCCCGGGTAGCAGACAGATTCGAGGAATGGTTCACCACGGGGGCCTGTGATGGCTTCGCCATCACCCCCGTTTACATGCCGGACGGGCTCGACGTCATCTGCGACAGCCTTCTTCCTGAATTGCAGCGGCGAGGGCTGCATTCCTCGGAGTACACCGGGTCCACGCTGCGCGATCATCTTGGCCTCGCGAGGCCCGAAGTCCTCAGGGGGTCCGAAGACAACCCAGCACACCGTCGGCTCGCCTGATGGCGCAGCCAGCTCGTCTGCTGGCGATAGAGGGGCCGGCCTGCCATTACTACAAGGATGTACCCCGTCCGTTTTCCCGATGAGCTCATGAGCGATATCGCCGGCATTCGCGCCCAACATGGTTGACGGGCAGCCCCTTCGCCCAGCGTTGGCGTAGGGGCTCGGTCACGCTGCTCTCGAGGCAGTGTCGTCCTGGCGCGAGCAGACGATGGCGGAGACGACGTTGCCGCCAACGTAGGCGGCCCGGAGCTGATCGAGCGAATGCGACACCGTGTGCTGCGGACGGCACCGAGTCGGGACCGTTCCACGGCAAGCGACTCGGAGGCGGTCGACATCCCCAGCGCCCACGGCGCCGACTCGACCGGTGTCAGTCCACACCGTTGGAGGTGTCCGATAGCCGGCCGATGGCGCTGTCGAGCGCTGTGATCTGCGCGGAGCCCGCGTCGGGATCTGGTCGGGGTCGGAGCAAGTGGAGAGCACCGGGGAGGGCCACATCAGTACGATCCCGGTGGTCAGCTTCCGATGAATCGTCTCGGCCACCAGCCACGCCTCCAGATCGTGGCCCCCGCAGCGGTTCGGTGACGAACGCAATGTTCGGGATCAGGACCGCCTCGGTGATGACGGTCAGAGTCTCGTCCCATAACCCGTGCGTGCGTGCGAACCGGGACCGAGCCGTGCCGGCGAACCCTTTCGCTCTCCACTTGTACGCGACGTACAGGTCATTCGAGCGCACCGAAAAACGCGATGACGTCCTCGGCGAGCGCCTGCGGCTGTTCCAGCGCGGCGAAATGTCCGCCCTTCGTCATGCGGGTCCAGCGACGGATGTCGCCGAAGGATTGTTCCGCGAGCGAGCGCGGCGGCGTGAGGTTTTCGCACGGGAATTCCGCGTATCCCATCGGAGCCTCGACGATCTCGCCCTCCGGCACCGGCCACGGGCTGTGCATGCGCGCGTAATACGGCCAGAACGACGAGCCGATCGCACCCGTGAACCAGTAGAGTGAAATGTTGGCGAGCATCTCGTCGCGCGTGACGGCGTCTTCGGGGCTGCCGTTGTTGTCGGT
The DNA here is from genome assembly GCF_042671975.1 of Rhodococcus sp. NPDC127593. Classification (NCBI taxonomy): domain Bacteria; kingdom Bacillati; phylum Actinomycetota; class Actinomycetes; order Mycobacteriales; family Nocardiaceae; genus Rhodococcus; species Rhodococcus sp. NPDC127593. The sequence continues at coordinate 7,320 of NZ_JBHXWI010000130.1, forward strand.
CCACGCGTGGAATTTCTCCACGATCCAGGCCGCGAGGCCGGCCGGCGAGTCGGTCAGGCCGAACGCAAGTGTCTGCGGTCGCGTTCCCTGCATCAACTGATAGCCCGTCTCCTCCTTGACGAAGTTGTCGAGCTGATCGAGATACATTCTCTCTTCGGTATTCGGATTCGGTGGCACTTTCAGATCGCGCCGCAACGGAAGCATGTTGAGATGGATGCCGGACGTGCGGGCCGCGAAGCGATGGCCCAGTACCGAAGTAATGAAACTGCCCCAGTCGCCGCCCTGTGCGCCGAATCTTTCGTAGCCGAGCGTCGTCATCAGCTCGGCGAAGACTTCGGCGATTTCGACGAGGCCGAAGCGTTGCTGGCCCGGCATGAACGACAGCGTATAACCGGGGAGCGAGGGCGCGACAACGGTGAAGTGCTCGGTGAGCAGCGGGATCAACTTGTGAAACTCGAACACCGAACCCGGCCAGCCGTGTGACAGCAGCAGCGGCATCGCGCCCGGCTTCTTGCTCGGTGCATGGATGAAATGCACCTCGATGCCGCGGACCGGCAGTGTGAACTGTGGAAACGAATTGAGCTTCGTTTCCCACGCGCGCCAGTCGAAGTCGTTCTGCCAGTAGTCGGTGAGCGATTTCAGATATGCGACGCTCGTCCCCGTGGACCACGGCGAAGCGGCGGCTCGTCGGGAAAGCGCGTGCGTGCGAGCCGTTCGCGCAGGTCCGCGATCGCGGCGTCGGGGATGCGCAGGGTGAAGGGTTTGGGGGTGCTCATCGCTGAATCCTAGCCTGAACAATTCGTGAGGCAGCGATGGATCAGGGCGTGCACAGGAACGAAAGATCCTGTCCTGCACCGCGCCATTGCAACAGGGCGAAACCCAATCAACTATAAAGTGGCTCGAAAGATTGAGGCTGGGTTCTGTCTGCCAATTGCGCAGTCGGTGAGGTGTGACTGTTGAGGCGAGGAGTATGCCGCACAGGTAGGTGATGGCGTACTCGTCGTAGCAGGTTGCGACACCGCGCCAGTGCTAGAGTCGGTTGAAGCCCCGCTCGACGGTGTTGCGGTGTCGGTAGAGCGCGACATCGAAGGCGGGTGGTCGCCCACCTAGGGAGCCCTTCTCCTTCCGTCGTGCGATCTGATCGGATCATTCCTGGATCGTGTGGGCGATGTTTCTGGTCCGCAGCATTTTCCGAGTCGACGGATGGAAGTACGCCTTGTCTGCCAGCAACCGCATCGTGCAACCGTGCCGATCCGGATAGATCTCGAGCAGCGGAGCCAGCTGTGGTTTGTCGCCGACCTGATCGGCGGTCAGCAACACGGCGACCGGAGGGCAGGTGCCGTCGACGAGGGCGTGGATCTTCGTGGTCCACCCGCCTCGGGAAGATCCCAGTGCGTGATCGGCGGGCTCGCTCGCAATCGTGTAATTCGACTCAGACCCCTGTGGGTCCCCAGCCGGTGCACCCGCCGTGTGCTGGTGGGCCAGCACGCTGGTCGAGTCGATCCAGACCAGAGCCACGCACAAGCGAGCGAGAACACGCCCTGAACGGCCGACCATACTCCGCCCACTCGTCTGTGTTAGATCCTTCCTCACGCGCGAGACGTGCTAGGCGTCAGAGAAGCGCCCGCTCCTCCGTCTTCGATCTAGTGCCGCACCTGGGTTTGTTTGCCCCGTTGGTCCGACACGCCGCCTGATTGCCGGTCGCTGGACGCTACCTCGGTCATCCTGATCGGATGGC
>NZ_JBHXWI010000131.1:0-8724 GCF_042671975.1 Rhodococcus sp. NPDC127593
GGAGGTCGGACGATCACCCATGCCCGCACCCCACCTGCTGCCGCACAACCACACTCACGGCGACCCACCAGCTGATCGGTGCATTCGGGCTAAGCCGTGACAACACTATCTCAGCGACCTTCGAACTCAACGCCTGCCCCCGTATCGGTCGGGCATCGGATCGACAACTGGGACCCCGAGGACGTGACCGCCTGGGAGGCGGGCGGGAAGAACATCGCCCGCCGGAACCTCGTCGGCTCCATCCTGGCCGAGCACATCGGGTTTTCGGTGTGGTCGGTGTGGTCGGTGATGGTGCTGTTCATGCCCGCCGCGGTCTACCACATCGATGCCGCCGGAAAGTTCTTCCTCGTCGCCGTACCCACCCTGGTCGGCGCCGTGCTTCGCCTGCCCTACACCTTCGCCACCACCACGTTCGGTGGCCGCAACTGGACCATCATCAGCGCACTGGCCCTGGCGGTGCCGATGACCTTGACCCTGTACTTCATCTCGCGGCCCGAGACCTCCTACACCACGTTCATGATCGTCGCCGCGTTCGCCGGACTCGGCGGCGGCAACTTCGCGTCCTCGATGACCAACATCAACGCGTTCTACCCGCAACGGCTCAAGGGCTGGGCCCTGGGGTTGAACGCGGGCGGCGGGAACATCGGCGTCCCGGCCATCCAGTTGATCGGCCTGCTCGTGATCGCCACCTGGGGCAACCGCAGCCCGCAGATCGTCTGCGCGGTGTACCTGGTGTTCATCGGCATCGCCGCCGTCATCGCAGCCCTCTCCATGGACAACCTCACCGACCAGAAGACCGGCGCACGATCGCTGATCGATGTGCTCAAATTCCGCGACTCCTGGATCATCTCGTTCCTCTACATCGGAACATTCGGATCGTTCATCGGATTCAGCTTCGCCTTCGGCCAGATCCTGCAGCTCAACTTCCTCGCCGGACTGACCAACGGCGCTCCGGCAACCGCCGCAATGCAGGCCACCGCCGCCCTGCACGCCGCCCAGATTGCGTTCATCGGACCGCTTCTCGGGTCGCTGTCCCGCCCACTCGGTGGACGCCTCGCCGACAAGATCGGTGGCGGCAAGATCACCCTCTACAGCTTCGTGGCGATGATGGCAGCCGCCGGTATCCTCGTCGTCGCCGGCACCGTCGACGACGCCACCCCCGGGGCCGCGAACACGACCATCATGACCGCCTACGTCGTCGGATTCATCCTGCTGTTCGTCATCTCGGGCATCGGCAACGGGTCCGTCTACAAGATGATCCCGGCAATCTTCGCGGCGAAAGCCGCAACACCGCACCCCGACGACGCCCCCTCCGCCGCCGCGTGGTCACGCACCATGTCCGGGGCACTGATCGGCATCGCCGGCGCCGTCGGTGCACTCGGCGGAGTCGGAATCAACCTCGTCCTGCGCGCGTCCTACCTCGGGGTACACAAGTCGGCCACCACAGCATTCTGGGTGTTCGCCGCGTTCTACATCGTGTGCGCGGGGGTTACCTGGGCCGTGTACCTGCGACGACCGACCGCATCAACACCCTCACCGGCCGGCACCCTCACACCTGCACTCTGAACAACAACCAACGGAACGGTACGGAAACGTACGGAAACGTACGGAAACGTACGGAAACGTACGGAAACGTACGGAAACGCCGATCAAACCCGCGGAACCCCGTACAGCAGAACACCATCCCCGCCTTGGCTACTGCACGGCCGGTGTGCGGGTCAACACCCCCACGACAGCGATTCAGCGTGCTCGGCGCCGCGTCGTCCGACGCTGCCGTCATCCGCTGGACAAGTCCAGTACTGCAGGGACCGTTCGGTCCCCGACCCAATATCGAGAAGGATCTACGAACATGAGAATGTCCAAACTGATGGCCGTCGCTGCCATGACCATCGCGTCGATGGGAATCGTCGCCGGCACCGCCCACGCGGAACCCGCACCGGCCCCGGTCGCCGGGGTTGGGTGGAACCTCACCCGCAACGGTGATCAGGTCATCATCGACACCACGGCCGGGTCGCTGAGCAACGAGAACAACCACCTGATCATCCGCGACGCCAGCGGCGTCACCGTCGAATCGGTGCCACTGTCGATCGCTATCGACGGCTTCGCGCACCCCGTAGCCGCACAGATCAACGGCCGCACCGCAACCCTGACCACCGACACCAGCCCGGCCGCCGCAACCCCGGTCACCCTGCCGTTGCGGCAGGTCGACCTGCCCGCCGCAACCGCCGGAGTCAAGGACAACATCACCCTCACGGCAGCCGTCGGCGGCTTCCTCGGCGCGGCAACCGGTTTGGTCGGCGGCTGCCTCCTCGGCGCCGTGGCCGGGGCCGTGATCTCCGCACCAGCAGCACTACTGTTCGGCGCCGGCCCGATGGCTGGATGCATCGGCGGCGCACTACTGGTCGGCGCGGGCGCCTCCCTCGCCGGCACCGCAATCGGCGGCCTCGGCGCGATGGCAGCCAACGCTGATCCGTTCATCACGCTACTGAACGCACCCCCGGCCCCGAAGAAGTAACACGGCACGCAGCGCCATCGACTCGATAAGCTCCTGTGAGTGCGGCCCGCGCTGGCGGGCCGCACCGCGGACGCTCGCGTCGCAGATGCCGATTCGTATCCTCGCAGTATGTCGGGCGAATGAACACCACTGGAGCAGGCGTCGCACACCCTGCGCAGCCGGCGCACTACTGAATAGGGCAAGACGTCGACGTATGTGCGAGCACCTCGAGTGCCGGTGCTGACCCGGCGTCGCTGGCCCCCTCCCAATGGCCCGGACGGAGAGGGAGGAGGCTGACCGGCACACCACGCTCACGACCATGAACAGCTACGAACCGATCGACGACCTAGACCCGCAGGCACCGCCGGGTGGCGTGCTGGTTCTGCTATCCGTCGCCGGCCAGGACACAACTTCCTGCAACAACCGCTGCCTGTTCCGGGCCGACGCCGATGCCGCGCGCCGCGTTCGGGTCCTAGGCCAGCTACTACATAGGGACCGAGGCATCCGGAGATCGAAGAGAACTCAGCCCTGTTCTTTACTAGGCCCAATAGCCCCCAAACGGACCCCTATCATCGGGCTGGGAAACACGACATCTCTCTTACCACACCGGACACGACCACGTCGGCTGGACCATGGGCTGCGGCTCCGCCCGCGTCCTCGCGGACCTCATCGACGAACACGGACCCGGCATCTACCCCACCCTTACTCCCCCGTCATCCACACCCGTCGCTGATTCAGCCAAGCCCGCCGTCACCACACCAGGGCGGCGGACTTTTCCGCTACACAAGGCGGCATCGACGTTAAGATCTACTGAGTTTGGCGGCTCGTCAGACAGACTGGGAGGACGACAGGGTGGTCCGTGATCAACTCCGCATCGGTGTGCCGAGGAAGGTTGCCGAGGACCTCTATGAGCTTGGATTCGATCAACCTGTCGAGACCTCACGTGACACGGAGCAAACCCTGGAGACGATTCGTGTCTATGTGGAGGTCTCCGGTGCCGTGATCTCGTCGCTGGACAGCTTTTCCACGGTACTGGTCAGCCTCGGCGAATTGCCCGATCTGTGTAGCGCGATCGCGGGCTGGGTCAAGCGGGAAGGTGGGATTGCACAGGGCGGCTCGGGATCTCCGGAATCCAAACAGGAAGGACTGCATTTCAGTGTGACGCTGTCGAAGCCCTCCGCGGCGAGCGAGTCGGGTCGGGTGAAGCTTGACGATGTCACGTCAACTACGGAGCACGAGTTCGTCACTCATATGCTTGGGGCGCTCCGCAAGCATGTTGCCGACTCTCGCTAAAGGGACGCGCGTCGCCACGATAACGCTTTCGACGCATGGCGATGCGCACCCCGTCCACACAGCGAAACACTCGTACAGCCGGGACATGCTGCATCCCAGCCGGATCTCGGAGAGCACCGGATTCGGGTTGCTCTAGAGTCTGTCTGCCAACCTTCTGGCGGCGAGCTGAACGGCTTCCCAGACGGTTGCAAATGGTGGCGCGTACGACAGATCCATGGCGGCGAGGTCGTCGACAGTCATCTGCCCCCATAGTGCTGCGGCCGCAGTGTCAATTCGCTTGGCGGAGTTTCGGCCTCCGACGATCTGAACACCAAGAAGTCGTCTACTCCTCCGGTCTGCGATGATCTTGGTAGCGATCGGTGACCGCTCCGGCATGTACCCGCTGGCGGTTCCCCCCACTGTGACCAGCGATTCTGGGCTGAATCCGGCGTCAATTGCAGCGTCGGTCGAGAGCCCGGCCCGTCCCACTTCCACGTGCACATTTGGATTGGTGAATCTCGTTATGGCTGTCGCCAGCACACCAGCAAATTGCTGTTTTCCGCCGACGACGTTGTATCCGCAGATCCTGCCTTGCTTGTTCGCATGCGTGCCTAGAGGAGCGAATGTACGGGTACCCGTGATCCTGTCGATGACCTCGCAGCAATCTCCCGCAGCCCAGACGTTTTCAGCCACTAATTGGTTCTCATCTGGCAGGTATCCGCCAAACTCGCCGACCGAGAGGCCGGCGGCGACGCCCAGCTCAGTGGCGGGCCTGACACCGAGCCCGAGTACAACGACATCCGCGGGGTACGTTTCACCGTTGCTTGCTGTCAGTGAACGAACTCTTCCATCAACGATGTCGATGCCTTCGACTACGCACTGCGGGACAACGTGAACTCCGCCTTCGGCGAGGGCGCTGTGGACGCGGGCGCTCATGTCCTCGTCGAGGTTGCTCATCACCGAACTGCGGGTGATCAGCGTAGTCTCGAATCCGCGATCGACCATCGCTTCTGCCATCTCGACACCGATGTAGCCGGCACCAACAACTACCGCGCGCCGAATGGCTTCGGTTGCTTCGGAATCTGACGATTGTTCTGGCAGTACAAGACTGAGCCATTGACGTGCATCGTCGAGGTTCTTTACGGGGAGAATTCCCGGTGTCAGATGTCCGTTGCTGTCAACCGCCCATGGTGGAATGACAGGGTGCGCTCCAGTTGCGAGCACGAGTTTGTCGAAGTCTACCGTTTCGGATACGCCGACGCTATTTCCGTATGTGACGGTGCGCGTTTCGAGGTTGATGTCGGTCACCAACGCATCTAGGCGAAGATCGACGCCCATTTCTCGGTGGCGGTCGGGAGTGCGGGCGATCAGTTCGTCTTCGCAGGCTACCGTTCCCGAGATCAGATAGGGCATTCCGCATGCTGAGTAGGAGGTGTCGCGGGTTCTTTCCAGCACGACTACCTCGATCGTGCGACCATCGGCGTGCGCCGAACGCAGCGCTTGGTGCGCGGCACTCATACCAGCGGCGTCGGCACCGACGACGACTACGCGTTCGGTGTGGTCTGTGATTGTCATCAGCGGACCTCTGCGTTCGCACACAGAGCCGCTACCCACGATATGGTGCTAGTTGCGAGATGCGTCCCGCTGAGTGCGTCGATCTCGCGAATCCCCGTGGGGCTGGTTACATTCACTTCGGTGAGCCTATCTCCGATGATGTCGATTCCGACGAAATGGAGCCCGCGTTTGACGAGCTCCGGACCGAGAGTTCTGCAGATCCTGCGATCGTTCTCTGTGACCGTGTCGATTTCCACGCTCGCGCCCGTTGCCATGTTGCAGCGGAATTCGTCGCCCTCTGCGATGCGCCGGACAGCACCGACTGGGGTTCCACCGAGAACGATGACGCGTCGGTCCCCAGCCGTGACCGCGGGGATGAACTGCTGGACAACGACGTGTTTGGTTCCACGCTCGGTAGCGGTATCGAGGATCGAGTGCAGATTGGGGTCGCCAGGACTGAGCAGCATGATCCCGCGTCCGGCCATACCGTCCGTTGGTTTGAGAACGGCCCTCCCCCATGACTGTACCGCGTCGATGATCTCGGTCTGATCTGCGGAGATGAGCGTCGGCGGGCCGAGTTCTGGAAAGCGAAGAGCAAAAAGCTTCTCGTTTGCGTCCCGCAGACCGCTGGGTGAGTTCAGCATGAGGGTACGCGCAGGATCGACCAGGTCGAGGATATATGTCGCCCGCAAGTAGTCGGCATTCACCGGCGGGTCGGTCCTCATGAATACGGCTGCCGCAGTGTCGAGAAAGATCTGCTCGGATTCGGTCGCGACAAACCAATTCTTTCCGATGATCCACTTGCCGTCGATGAGTACTGCAGGCTGCAGCGTGACGCCGCGAGTCTGCGCCGTTGCTCGCCCAGCTGTCACGCCCAGTTCTGCGATAGTGGTCACAACGACGCGATGTCCAAGCGCCTGAGCTGCTTCCATCAGTGCCACTGTGGTGTCGTGGGCGGGGGCCAGCTCACTGAGCGGATCGGTTATGAACACGAACGTGAACCGTGAACTGACCGTATCTGTCGTCGCTCTTGAAGGGATGACTTGCTGCCTCATGTGTCCGTCCTGTTTCTGGGCGCGTCGGCGGCCGTGCGTACGAGGATTCGATGCACGGGTGTAAGGAGCTGTCGGCCCGCGCTGGGTAAGACGTGCTCATCACTGGAAAGTTGCGACGAGCCGACAGCTCAATTCGTGCATCTCAGCGCTTAACGCGGAGCACCCTGAAATTGGTGTATTCGAGTATCCCATGGACGGACTGTTCAACACCTAGTCCCGACTGCTTGATTCCGCCGAAGGGGACGTCCGATGTCAGCACTGGATGCTGATTGACCCACGCAGTACCGGCTTCCAGGCGATTCGCTACTTGCACTGCGCGTTGTTCGTCCGTGGACCACACCGATGCGCCGAGCCCGAGATCCGAATTGTTGGCGCGTTCGACGGCGTCGTCGATGTCGGTGTAGGTCAGGATCGGAAGAACAGGTCCGAATTGTTCTTCCTTGACCAGCGGAGTCGTGTCGTCGAGACCGCGGACAAGAGTGACAGGATGGAAGTATCCTGGCCCGTCCGGGATTTCGCCACGGAAGTAGACATCGGCGCCGCGGTGCACCGCATCGTCGACATAGCCTCGGACTTTTTCCAGCTGCGCCAGGTTCTGGATTGGACCCATGTCTACGCCCTCGTCGAGTCCGTTGCCGACGACGATCGTCTTGGCCACTTCAGCGAGTGCCTCCTCGATCGCGGACGCGAGGCGGACGGGGACGTAGAGGCGTTTGAGACCAGCGCATACGGCACCGCAGTTGGACAGTGCCGCCCAATAGAGGTCGTCTGCCATGGCCGCGACGTCCACGTCGTCGAGGACGATACCCGCGTCGTTGCCTCCAAGTTCTAGGGTCAGCCTCTTCAACGTCGGACCCGCGCCGGACATGATCGATTTGCCTGCCCGCTCTGAGCCAGTGAAGGTGATCTTGTTGATCCCCGGATGAGCTGTCATTGCGCGCCCCAGGTCGTCTCCACCACTCAGAATTTGGAGAACACCGGCGGGAAGCGCCTGTTGCAGTAGTTCACCGAGACGGAGAGTGGCTACAGGGGTGAGCGGGGAAGGCTTGAGGATGATGGTGTTTCCGGTGACAAGCGCCGGGCCGATCTTCCACAATGCCAGTAGCAATGGGTAATTCCACGCGGTGATCGCACCGACTACACCGACTGGCTCGCGGTGAATCTCGATGTACTCGTCGCTGTTGTCCCGATAGATCTCGACCGGGATGTCGGTACTCGCGTACCGACCGAGGCCCCGTAGCCCGGAATCAATCTCGCCGGCAGCCTTGGCTAAGGGCTTGCCCTGTTCCAGCGTTACCAGCATGGCGAGTTCGTCGATATTCGTGCGGACGAGCTCGACAACGTTCCGAACGATATCCTGTCGCGCCGCGATGCCCATGTCACGCCAGCTAGGGGCGGCACGCCGAGCGGCATTCACAGCAGCGTCAAGATGCTCGACGCCGGCGTCAGGGACTTCAGCGAAGACCTCACCGGTCGCGGGGTTGATCACCCTGTTGACGGCCGACGTTGTCACGATCTGTCCATCGATTGTTAGACCAGGTGCGATTGTTAGACCAGGTGCATTGTCGGCCAACAGGTCTGGGGAGTTGCTCATGCCGGGGATCCTTCGGGTCGGAACAGACGTTGGAACTGCTCTGCGTTGTAGACGTTCTTTCGCGCAGCTTCTTCACGTGGGTCGGAGAACTTGACCTTCGCGGCCGGGCGCGCTGCGATTCGGTCCGACCACGCCTTCATATTCGGAAAGTCCGAGACCGTAATTCCGTGCCCACCTGCAACTCTGGCCCAGGGATAGGTTGCGATATCGGCAATCGAGTACTCGCCGGCAAGATAGTCCCGATCGCGGAGCCGGTCGTCGAGAACTTTGTACAGGCGTGCTACCTCACCGACGTATCGGCTCCGGGCGTAGGGGTTGTCGATACCGTGCTTCGGGGCGTGTGAGACGAAGTGGGCGGCCTGTCCTGCCATAGGGCCATGATTCGCTACTTGCCAGAACAGCCAGCAGAGCGCCTCCTGGCGGCCGCGGGGGTCGGCGGGCAGCAGCCGTCCGGTCTTTTCGGCGAGATACTGCAAAATGGCCCCGGTCTCGAAGAGCGCGATTGGCTCGCCTCCGGGGCCATCGCGATCTACGATCGCCGGAACCTTGCCGTTCGGATTGATCCGACGATACTCGGGCGCGAACTGCTCCCCTTCCTTGAGGTCGGTCCATACGATCTGGTATTCAAGCGAAAGCTCTTCGAGTGCGATCAGCACTTTTCGCACGTTGGGGCTTGTGTAGTAGTAGAGGTCAATCATCGAACGATGCTCCAAGAGAGTCGATTACCGGCGGGTTAGATGTCGTACTGCTTGCGG
>NZ_JBHXWI010000132.1:0-8721 GCF_042671975.1 Rhodococcus sp. NPDC127593
GCGAGGTTGGCCAGCCCTTGGTGGGTGACGACGACGCCTTTGGGGGTGCCGGTGGAGCCGGAGGTGTAGAGCAGGTAGGCGGTGTTGGTGGTGTGCAGGGGTCGGGGTCGGTCGGCGTCGGTGATCGGACCTGAATCCATGGTGTTGCAGCGGGTTTCGAAGTCGGGGGTGTCGATGACGAGCCATGGCAGTGGTCCGGGCAGGGTTGTGGCGTGGTGGGTGGTGGTCAATCCGAGTGCGGCTCGGGAGTCCGAGAGCATGTGGGTGATGCGGTCTTTCGGGTAGTTCGGGTCGATTGGGAGGAACGCGGCGCCGGTTTTGGTGGTCGCCCAGACTGCGAGGACCGCTTCGGGGGAGCGGGGGAGTGCGATGGCGACGGTGTCTTCGGTGCCGATGCCTTCGGCGATCAGGATCCGTGCGAGCTGGGAGGATGCGGTGTCGAGTTGTTCGTAGGACAGGTGGTGGTCTTCGTATAGCACCGCCGGTGCGGTGCGGTCGTGTGCTGCGGCGGTGGTGAGCAGTTGTGGCAGTGTTGTTGCGGGGTGTTCGGGGCCGCCGGTGCGGTCGAGCAGGTTCCGTCGTTCGTCGGTGTCGAGGATGTCGAGGTCACCGACCCGACACCCCGCATCGGCAGAAAGGAAGCGTTCGAGAAAGGACAACAAGCGGTGGTGATGACGATCGAGAACGTCGTTGTCGTACAGGCTCGGGTTGGCTTGGAAGTCGATGTGTGTCGTGGTGCCGCCCACGCTCGGGTAGATGTTGACGAAAAGATCGTCGACGAGCCCGGAGGTCAACACGTGCAGGCGGCCGAGGTGGGGGCCCAGCCGGATCTCTCGGTCGGCCGGCATGATGTTGAGAGTCGGACCAAACGAGCGATTGCGGCTGACGTCCCTGCCGAGATCGCGGCAGATGTCCTCACGCCGGTACCGCTGCCGCCGCAACGCCCCGGTCAACTCGAGCTGGGCGGACTTGATCAGTGTCCCGATCGTCACGTCCGCGCCCACCTCGAGTTGCAGCGGTACGACATTGGCCACCATCCCACCTGAGCGTCGCAACGGTGCGGTCGTTCGGGCCGAAACCGGCAGACTGAGTACGATGTCCGATCTTCCTGTCATCCGGCACAGGAAGCCAGCAAGAGCAGCGACCAAGACCGGTGCCGCACTCGAGTTGTGCTTCGCGACGACCGAGTCGAGCATTGAGGCTACGTCGTGTGACAAGGCCGCGCTGGCCACCCGCGGATGTGCCTCGACGGGTGCCGACCGCCCGGCCAGGCTCGCAGGCTCCGGCAGTCCCGAGGTCGGTTCCGCCCAGTATCGCCGATCGGCTTCGAAGCGATTCGAGTTCCGGTAGGCAGCATCGATTTCAACGATCTGCGCGAGGTCCAGCACGCGGAGCGGCGGGGCTTCGACACCGGCAACTGCGGCCGTATACAACTCGGCGATACGCTGCATCAGCGTCATGGCGCCGTAGCCGTCGAGGGCGATGTGGTGAATGCGTGAGTACCAGTGGTAGTGCCGGTCACCGACCTGGAGTATCGCCGAGACTGCGAGCGCATCGTGGAGGAGGTCTATCGGTGTGCTGAACTCGCGGCGCATCCACTGCTGCGCGGCGACGCTCGGGTCGTCCTCCGCGCGAAAGTCGATTCGCCGGATCCCGCTGTCGGAAGAATCGTCGACCAGTTGATACAGCTCACCGTCGTGATCGACCAGGCGTAGGAACCCCGAACCGAACTCCCTGGCCGCCACGCGGCTGGTCGCCTCGAGCAAATCGATATCCAACTCGCCGAAGACCTCGACGTACTGCGCGATCGTGATCGGGAGCTCGCCGGCCAGTTGCTGGGCGAACCAGATTCCCTTTTGCGCGGCAGATAAACGGCATGCCTCCGACGGAAGGTTGGTCCCCGAGCGCTTTTCAGTTCCTGGAATCAGTGGCGGGACGGCGTCCACGACTCTTCTCCGATCTGCTCTTTGCGTCAGGCGTGCAGGGGTTGGGCTCGGGCCCGACCTCGGTGTGCTGGGGCTGCAGGGAGGTCCGCGCGCATGTGGTGTAGATCGCTTCTCCCGCGTGGTCGAAATGTGTTGCCACGTTGGTGAAGAACTTGTTCTCGTCGAGTAGTGCGAGCACTGTCGTGTAGCGGTCGGGACGGTGCTCGACGACGAGGCTGCCGCCTGCGTGCAGGAGCCGTGCCGCCGCAACAATGGTTTGCCGGGCGAGCCTCAGCCCATCTGCACCACCGACCGAGGCCCGTCGGTGGTACTCGCCGCACTGTGAGGGAAGGTCTTCGTCCTCGGGAATGCACGGTGGACGGGCGAGGACCAGATCGGCCGTTCCGTCCAGGCCGGACAGCAGATTGGGCGCGGTGACGGCGGTTTCGTGAAGCACGATCGGGCTCTCGCCGAGGCGGATCTGACGTTCGATGTTGCGTCGCGCCACGTTCAGGGCTGTCGGATCCACATCCACGGCGTGTACACCGGCATCGGCTCGGGCATGCGCGATTGCCAAGGCGATTGCTCCGGAACCGGTGCACAGGTCCACGACCACTGGAGTCGTGACATCTGAAATATCGGCGAGGGCCTCGGCAAGTACCAGTTCGGCGTTGGCCTTGGGCGCTGGCACACCGGGGCAGACCCACACCTCTACACCGCCCAATTCGGCCCGCGAGAGTCGTCGCCCGGCTCGATCGATGGTGTCACTCGAGGTCTGCGGACTGACGTGGTGGGCGAGGGCGTGCGGTTTGCCGGCGCTGATCGTGAGGGCCCTGCGCATGGCGGCCGCCTTGACCAGGGTCTCGATGAACTCTTCGTCGGGGTCGGACAATGCGACGATGGCGCCCCCGATCCCGAAGCTCACTGTCCCGTGCCGGGACACCATGGTTCGGATGACGATGCTGAGGTCGGCGGTGCCGTTGATCGACAGCCAGCCGAGGGCGCCCGAGTACACGCCTCGCGGCCCCTCCTCCAGCCGATCGATGATTTCCATGGTGCGTATCTTCGGTGCTCCGGTCATCGAGCCACCCGGGAAGCAGGCACGCACACACCCGACCACAGTCGCGTCACTGCGCAGCGTCCCCCGCACCGTCGACACGAGCTGATGGACCGGTGCGTAGGTTTCGACGTCGAACAATCGCGGTACGTGCACCGAACCGGGAGTGCAGACCCGTGACAGATCGTTGCGCACGAGGTCGACGATCATGAGGTTCTCGGCCCGGTCCTTTTCGCTCGTCAGAAGGTCCTGGCGGAGCGCGTCGTCCGTCGCAGCGGTTGCACCCCGCGGCCGGGTGCCCTTGATCGGTTTGGACTCCACGACCCGGTCGGCGCCCACGCGCAGAAACCTCTCGGGGGAGGCGCTGAGTATGTCCGCTGCCTCGAACCTCAGGAGTGCTGCGTAGGGCACTGGAGTGATGGATCGGAGGTAGGCGAAGGTTTCGACGGGGTCTATCTCGACATCGATCTGGGCGTGGTTCGTCAAGCACACTTCGTACGTTTCGCCGACCCGAATGTTCTCCAAACAGGTACGGATCTTGTTGAGGTAGGTTTCACGGTTGTGGCGCAGCGTCATGCGCGGGTCTGCCGCCGACCTGATGAGCGGCCGCGCGGGAAGCGCATCGTCGGTCGTGACGGGCATCCGGTTGATTACCCGCGCCGTACGGCGCATCCAGTCGCGGGTTTCGGGTTCGTGGGCCTGCTCGCTGAGCGCCAGTAGGTAGCAGCTGCCGTCGACGTGGTCGATCACGACTGCGCGGTCGGCGAATACCAGGGCCGCGTCCGGTGTGTCCGCGGAGTGTCGCGCATTGCCGTCGGCTTCGGCCTTCAACTCGTAGCCCAGGTAGCCCACGTAGCCCAGATTGAACGAGAACGGCAGGTCCGGCGATGGCGGCACAGCGCGGATCCGCAGCTGTTCGTCGAGATAGTCGAAGAATCGCACGCGTCGTTTGTCGGCCGGACCGCCGGAACGGTGCACCAGGACGGTGCCGTCCGCAACGTCGTACGTGACGTACTCGGCGCGTGGGCCAGATGCGTCGCCCATGATGGTGAAGCGGGCGTCCGACTCCACTGTGGAGCTGCCATCGAGCCAAAAACTGTTGGGGCCGTCTGCAAACAGGCGCTCATACACCGTCTGTGGGTCGACTCGCCGATATATCCGTCGTGTTTCCACCAGGTATGGGGATAAGGTCCGCGGCCGCCGTCGCGGCTTCGGGGCGGATCCCTTCCGGCGGGTCGGGGTGAGGTCACGGAAGTTGGCGAGGAGTTCATGTCCATGATCGGTGCAGACCGACTCCGGATGAAACTGCAACCCCCACAGCGGGCGCAGACGGTGCCTTACCCCCATAAGGACCCCATCGGATGTCCACGCAGTCGCCTCCAGCGCATCGGGGAGATCTTCGACGGCGAGAGAGTGGTACCGGACGACCGACAGAGGCGAGGGGAGACCCGTGAACAATTCTCTTCCGTCGTGAAATACCTTCGAGTTGCGACCGTGCCTAGGCTCTGGAGCCAAGACGACATGCGCACCGAACAGTTGGCATAAACCCTGATGGCCGAGGCACACTCCTAGTGTGGGAAGCCCACCCTGCAGAATGGCCCGCGAGCTGATGCCGAAGTCGCGTTCGCTCGCTGGACGACCGGGCCCCGGAGAAATCACGATGTTGTCGAACTCGGTCAGGTCGATGGCAAGCCAGTCCACGTCGTTGCGTACCACCGTCGGCGGGCACCCGTTGACGTCGCTGAGGAAGCTGTAGAGGTTGTATGTGAAGGAGTCGTAGTTGTCGATCAACAACGTCTTGGTAAACATCGTTTGCCCGGTTCTCGGCGCGTGAGGGATGCGACACTGCGTTGTCTCTCGCCGGTGCAACGACTTGATGAGGTCCCTCGAACTTATTGCGGGAGCTTTCGTCTGAGCGTGCACCTCCGTGGCGCCCTCCGCCAGCACGTCGAACGCTCGTGTGATTCACCCATTGGGGGCGAAACGGCCGACGTTGTGGAATGAGGCGCCATGCCGTGAAGTCCGCCCGTGCCCGCGATGGTGCGGATGATTGCCAGACCTCTCGACGCGTCGGCCCCGTCGGGAGGCTCTGCCGACCTGAGGAAAATAGCTGCGCCTAAGTGCCGGCGATGCCCGCTCGTGCATTCTGGCTGACGAGCCGGCCGAGGAGCAACAGGGGACTTGTAGCGTCGATCCGGTGGGCGGCCTGGTGGACATGATCGATCCTTAGAAGGGCTATTTAGCATGCCTATCAACGCAAACCGCCCAGACCCCGACACGCCGCGCGATGCGCGCACTCCACCTTAAGTCACGAAAGTCTGTGGAAACAAGGTCACCCAGTCGGCAGTAGTCCACAGAGCAAAGTGGTCGGTTTTATAGACTGGACCATCACGTCCCGAAGTGTCCACCCTTCGCGGAATGGCCGTCGCCAGCAACCGCTTCTGTGCGGCTCGCACCTCTTCCGGGCTGCGCGGGGAGTGGTGTCCAACCGACGAAACAGCGGAATCGAGGTGGAACCGGGTCAGGGGGCGTTCTCGCCGTCGTGTTGCGTCGGCTGTTGTGCGGTGTCGGCTTGGGGAGGGCCCCTGTCCAGTTGATGTGGGTGAGTCGCCAGCGGAGGAGGGCGACCGGTGCAGTGATCTGGTCTGCTGTGGCCGGGTCCACCCGCATTCTCGGGTGTGGCGGTCGAGGGTGTGTGCGAGATTCGGTTCGCGTGGACACCTCGACCGTCGGTGGCGTCCATGAGGAAGGTGACAGTTTTCTGTGTTTTGGTGTCGTATGCGCTGACACCGATGGCGTCGACGAGGTCCATCCGGTCACGAACGGTGCCTGCCCGGTAGTGGTGTAGCCGTCATCTGTTTCGGTGGCGACGAGGAGGGGATTCGCAGGGTCGGCGTAGCCGCTGCCGGATACACCGGCAGTGATCGCGCCCGCGCTGCTCGAGACGTGCTCACGTGATGTTCTCCCCGGTTGAGCTCAACCTTTGAACCTCATCCGGCTGTCCGCCGATGGGTGCGGCTCTCAGTGTTGCCGTGTGTCCACGCGGACACACCTGTCTGAGTGGGGAATGTGCGTGCAGCGACTCTGGAAGTTCAGCATGCACGTCTTCTGTTCACCGAGGTGGACACCCAACTATGAGCACACTTGCCGGGATATGCACATCCGCTCATTCTCGATTGCAGAAGTCCCTGGTCCAGGCATCATTCCTACTCGAACATGCTTTCGGGAAGCCAGTCTGCGTCGAACAGCCGCGCGAGCTTCCCGAACGCCCCGAGATCGCCATCGACACTGGCTGACGTCACCATTAGCCGATTGATCATGATCCGAGCCGCCTGCTCCTCCACAGTTCCGGCGGCGAACAGGAGTGACCATGAGCAAACCTGCCCGTCGCGATGCGCACGACCCATCGTTTGGCGTGCGGCAATTCCGGAGTAGCGAGGCTGGTGGAAGAACCCGATGCGACGTGCCGATGAGGCGCGGGAACCGTCGACCATCAACTCGGACGCCTGCAGATTGATCGCAGATGCGGTGGTGAACACCGCGACCGGGTTGTGGCCGCGCTGAAATCTAATGCGCTCCGTCTCGAGATCGCCCCCGCCGAAGATGCGCGAGACGCCAATGCCGTGCTCCTCCAAGAGGCTGGCTACCGGGTCGGCGGCGGTGGTGACCAATTCGACGGCAACGAGTACCTGGTAGCCGCGTTCGACGTGTGCGGCTACCAACTCGGCGGTCTGCGGGGCTCTCAGCATGCCTGCCTTCTGCCGGAACCGCATCAGAGCGGCACGGCCGCGGGCGGTGTCGTTCCCCTGGCGGGCGATCCTCATCGCGCTCCGGAAGTCACTCCAGTCCTGGTGGTACGCAGCCCATTGTGTGGCGGTGAAGTCGAGCGGCAGGCCGTCGATAGGCGGCGGCCCCCAGGGCGCGTCGCGATGCACCATGACGGGCGGGTCGCAGTCGGTCATCCACTTCCGGACGCGGGTGACGGCCTGATGCTGCAGCCGCTGAGAACCTTTTGCATGGTCGTTCCAGTCCCATTTCCCCTTGTCCCACCCGGGAGCCAGGGGAAGTCCATGCTCGACCAGCTTCTTACCAAGATCGGCCCACTCGCCCGGCGGGTCATCGTGCAGTTGCGCGAAAAGCGAAGACAAGTAGGTGTATTCGCCTGGGTGATGACCCGGCGTCGCCGTCACGGTGATCACGAACGGCGCCTTCTCTGGTGATGCGGAGAGGCGGTTAACGCGCCGCTGGTACTGGGTGCGCTGGGCCGTGAGGTGCCTGAATTGCTGTGCCTCGTCATTGATGATGAGGGAAAAGGAGTACTTCGGTTGGCCGTTGCGTCCGAGCAACTTCTTGAGCTGGTCCGGGGAGATGATCAGCCACCGGTACCCACCGTCGCCGAACGCAGCGAGGGCGTCGCGCCACGCGGCGATGGTGATCTGGGCTGGCCGGTCCACGGTGATGAGTACGGTGTCGCCACCCCCCAATTTCAGCGCAGCTTTCGCGCCGAGGATCGCGCTGCCGGTCTTGCCTACACCGGGCTCGTCGGCCAACAAGAATCCGCGCTTGCCGTGGTGAAAGGCCATCGCGATCGCCTTCGCGGCGTCCACCTGTTCTGGCCGCGGTATCTTGTGGAAACCAGTAGCGCCCGGTTGCCGCACGCCGTTGAAGTCCTCTTCGACCCAGCGAGCGTACGAGTACGGCTTCGACGCGTAGACGGCGAGTTCGTCAGGCAATTGAGCGCCGATGTAGGCATGCGCTTTGAGCGCCTTGTAGTACTTGGCACCGGGCGCGGATGCCCGGTACGGGACATCGAGAATCCAGATCTGCTCCCCGTGCCCCGGGGTGGGTATCAGCGACGCGGCGCTGGCTCGTCTGGGACTGGAGCGTCGCGGGGTGGTCTTCCGTGCGGCCATGAGCGTCGGCTATTCCCAGGGCGAATCGCCGGGGTCGACGACGTCGACTGCGGCCGGTGTGGCGGCGATCGTCGCGGCGGCTGGCGCCGAGGAATCGCGGGCTGTCGCAGCGGGCGCGGGGGCTGATGCAACGGCAGGTCGATTATCTACGTCGATAGTCTCCACAACCTCAGGTTCGGCCAACGGTTCCAGTGCTGTCGACTCTATATTGGTTTGCGGCGCCTCCGTGAAGTCTGGCGGGTCGATCTCGGTCTGCAGGTTCGACGACAATCCGAGGATCATCGCCCGGTCGTAGCGCAGAGCGACCGCGAACATCGCATCGAAGACCGCCCACGCTGCGCTGGGATCCGCGGCCGCTGCCTTCATCGCGTCCGCGACGGCACGCAGCGTGTCCGGATCGCGGGCCACCGCGGCGCGCGCATCGTCGGGGTCGATCAGGCCGCACATGTGACGTTCCGTGCCATCGTCGGGGGGCGCGCGTTGGATCGCATCCTTGACGACGTTCGATAGGGCCCACGGGCCAGCGGATGCTCTCGACACCACCTGCTTTTCGAGAGTGTCAGCGACATCTGCGAGGAACCGGACACGGCTGGGGAGGGTGTAGCCCATTCGCGTTTCCTTCCACAGGTCGGGGCGCGCGGCCGCAGGTGCAGCGCACTCACGTCGAGCGCCGAAGTATCGATGATGCTCCACGATACGAAGGGCAGTTCCGGCGGTGGGGGAGCGAACGCAGCCTAGAAGCCTAGAAGCGGCGTAGCCGGTTTTTGGGGTCAAGTTTGTGGTGTATGGGTCACGTTCGACTGCTTGATGTTTCATGCTGCGAATT
>NZ_JBHXWI010000133.1:0-8505 GCF_042671975.1 Rhodococcus sp. NPDC127593
TACATGCGTGAGTACCTGATCGCCCGGATGTACGAGGACGCCCGCGTCCAGAAGATCTACGCGGGCGCCAACGAGGTGATGAAGGGAATCATCGCGAAGTCGCTGTAGCCGACGCCGGCTCGTGCGACACGTCGTACGCCGATTCGTCGAACCGGCCGAGTCGTTGCCGCATGCGGTCGGTCGACCACGGCCAGTTGAAGCTGTTGCGGCCGTTGACGTCGAGGAAGTAGCTCTGGCAGCCACCAGCGTTGTAGACGGTGGTGGCCAGAGCTTCCTGGACCTGAGCGTTGAACGCGTCCTGCACTTCCCGGCGTGGTTCCATCCTGGTCCACCCGTTGCTCCGGGCCGAGGTGACGGCCTGGATCAGGTGTTCGAGTTGCGCCTCGAGGATCATGAAGGCCGACGTGTGGCCGGTGCCCAGCGCGGGTCCGAGGAGGACGAACGCGTTGGGGAATCCCGCGACGGTGGTGCCGAGGTAGGCCTGCGGGCTGCCCTTCCAGTGATCGTCGAGGCTGCGGCCGTCGCCGTCGAACACCTTGGAACCGATGGGCATGTCGAGAATGTGGAAGCCGGTGCCGAAGATGATGGCGTCCACTTCCCGTTCGGCGCCGTCGCTGCCGACGACGACGTTTCCGCGCACCGACTGCACGGCGTTGGCGTGCACCTCGACGTTGGGGCGGGTGAGCGCGGGGTAGTAGGTGTTGGACAGCAGCAGTCGCTTGCAGCCGAGCGTGTAGTCGGGGGTCAATGCCGTGCGCAGCCTCGGATCCCCTACCTGCGCCCGGAGTTGTGCCTTGCCGACTTGCTGGATCACCCGCAGGATCCACGGGTGCCGGAAACCGAGTCCGAGCGACTCCATGATCGCGTACTCGGCGCGGCGCAGTGCGCGGATCGCGCCCGGTATGCGGCGCAGGATCGCGCGCTCGACACCGGGCAGGGCGTGATCCGGTTTCGGCAGCACCCACTGCGCGGTGCGCTGGTAGAGATGCAGCGTCTCGACCTTCGGCTGGATCGCTGGGACGAATTGCACCGCTGATGCACCGGTTCCGACGACGGCGACGCGTTTGCCGGTGAGGTCGTAGGTGTGATTCCAGCGGGAGGAATGGAACACCTCGCCGGTGAAGGTGTCGAGGCCGGGTATGTCGGGAACGAGGGGTTCGTTCCACGGTCCGGCGGCGGCGATGACGGCGTTTGCGGTGAACGTGCCGGCAGTCGTGTCCACCGTCCACCGCCTGCTCTGCTCGCTCCACTGGGCGCGCTGCATCTCGGTGCCGAACTTCACGTGTGCGGGCACCCCGTGTTCGGTGGCGGTGCGCTCGATGTACCGGCGGATCTCCTCCTGTCCGGCGAACAACCGCGACCACTCCCGGTTGGGTGCGAACGAGTAGGAGTACAGGGCCGAGGGGACGTCGCACGCGCAGCCCGGGTAGGTGTTGTCGCGCCAGGTCCCGCCCAGCGCGTCGCCCTTCTCGAGAACCGCGAAGTTGTCGATTCCGCTCTGCTTCAGTCGAATTGCGGCTCCGATGCCGGAGATCCCGGCACCGACGATCAGAATGTCGTAATGCTTCATGCGCGTACTCCGTTCGCAAGCTGAGCGCGGGTGGTGACGAGGGAATGTTCGAGTGTGGCGAGCCGGCGCCGGCCGTCCATGAAGTTCGGACCCATGACGGCGAGGTCCTCGGCGGTCGCGTCGAGCCGTATCACCCGGGTGCCGGCCGCCTCCAGCTTCGCGATCTCGGCGTCCAGCCCGGAACTCATCCAGTTCCGCAGCATCAGACGTTCGACGCGGGCCGCCCCACGGCCGGCGATGCGGCCCGTCGACGCCATCGGTGCCAGCACGACCACCTCGTCGAGTTCGAGGGGCAGCACCAGGTCGGCGGATGCTGTGGACGCCGCGCCGCCGTCGACGAACCGGCGGCCGCCGACGCGGACCGGCGGGAACCAGCCGGGGATCGCCCACGACGCCCGCAGCGCTTCGGACAGGGTGGCGGTCGGTGCACCGGGTGAGCCGAACGCGACGCGCTCTCCCGTGTCGTAGTCCATGCCGACCAGCCACGTCGCCGGGTGGCGGACCCAGCCGGAGTCGCAGGTGAACTGCTGGGCGAGCCGGTCGAGCCAGGCCGCATCGCCGCGGCCGTGGGGGAGGAGTCCGCTCGCGGCGGTCACGGGTGGGAGCCCCCGGCGCAACAAGCCGGGCGAACCGAGGCCCGGCCTGGGGAGTGGCGGGAACCGTCCCGGTGCGGCGGCGAGGTGTCCGTCGAGCGCCGGGTGGGTGGGCCCACCGAGCTGCAACGCGAGCAGTTCGTCGACGCCCGCCCCGCCACCCAGCATGGTGACGATTTCGGCGCCCGCGGACGTGCCCACGAGCACGTCGGCGTCGCGTGGGTCCCAGCCCACGGCGTCGCTCACGGCGATCATGGCCGCCACGGTCCAGGCGGCGCCGAGCGTGCCGCCGCAACCGATCACCAGTCCGCGGCTGAGTTGTATGTCACTCGAAGTCATATCTAGAAGCTAGCAGAAACCAGATACCGGCGGTATATGAAAAGTAGAATATTCTCGCAGGGGCTTCGGAGAAAGGGTGAGCATGGCGCGATTGACCAGGTCGGAGAGTCAGGCGCGCACGAGGGCGCATCTCGTCGCGACTGCACGCGACCTCTTCCTGGCCGACGGGTACGCGGCCACGTCGCTCGAGAAAGTGGCCGACGAGGCCGGCTATTCCAAGGGTGCGGTGTACTCCAATTTCAAGAACAAGAAGGAACTGTGCCTCGAGGTGCTGGGGCTCATACACGCCACCAAGGGGCAGGAGATCGCCGAGGCGCTCGGCGGCGGCGACACGATGGAGGAGCGACTCGAGGCGTTCCAGGCCTGGGCGGAGAAGACGCTCGGCGACGTCGGGTGGACCATGCTCGAGTTCGAACTGATCGTGCTGTCCCGTCACGATCCCGAACTCCGCGACGCACTCACCGCCACTCTCGGGGTCGCGCGGGAGATCACTGTGACACTGCTGAAGTCGTTCACCGACTCACTCGGGGTCGTCCTGCCGGTGCCCGCGGAGGATGCGGCGAGCAGCATCCTCAGTCTCGGTGTCGGCGTGGGTATTCAGCGCGCCATCGATCCCACCATTTCCGCTCGGGTGGTCACCGACAATCTGCGGGTGCTGCTTGCGGTGTCGCAGCCGAGTGAACTCTAGATCCGTCAGAGCCAGTCGCGTCGGCGGAACAAGATGTAGAGCAGGCTGGCCGACGTCACGATCACGATGGTGCTGACGATCATCCCCGACAGCTGCCCGACTCCGGGAAACAAGACGTTCTGACCGAACCACCCGGTCACCGCGGTGGGAACGGCGATGATGGCCGCCCATCCGGTGAGTTTCTTCATGACGGTGTTGAGCCGGGCATCCTGGAGCGACAGATTCGTCTCGAAGACGGTTACCACCATGTCGCGCAACGACTCCGTCCACTCGGCGGCGCGCGTCACGTGGTCGTAGAGATCGGTGTACAAGCTGTCGAGAACCGGCGACTTGTCGCGTTCGGATTCGGCCCGCCCGCGCATGACGGCGCCCACCACCTCCCGCATCGGCAGCACGACGCGACGCAGTTGCACCAGTTCCTTCCGCAGCCGGTACGTGCGCTGCTGAATCTCCCGGGTCCGCGCGGACTCGTCGAACAAGCCCTCCTCGAGCGCTTCGATCGCGTCGTCGATCGTCTCGATCGTCTCGAATTGCCCGTCCACGATGGCGTCGAGCAGTCCGTGCAGTAGCGCGAGTGCACCGGATCCCGGTGTGAGCAGTGCAGGGTCCTCCTCCCAGCGCTCCACCACCTGGGACATGTCGAAACGATCGTCCCGCCGCACCGTGATGATCCCGTTCGGCAGCACGAACGCGGAGACGCGGCTGAGCCGAAGCCGTGAATCGAGGACGCCGAGAGTGCTGACGTCGTCGTTCTCGAACCAGGTGGCGTACGCGGTCACGAACGCGTGGCCTGCATAGCGCGTCGCCTTCGGCCGCTCACCGCGGGCGACGGCATCCTCGATGGCGTTCGGATCGAGCGACCACTCGGCCGCCAGCTCCGTCAGGCACTCGTGGTCGGGGTCGCACAGGTCGACCCACACGAGCGCGTTCTCGTCCTTCACCTGTTCGGACACGTCGGCAATCGGAAAATCCTTGCCCACGCATTGTCCGTCGCGCCACACACGGGTCTGCACCAGGTTGAGGGTCACGCTCCCAGTCTGCCGAACCCTTCCGGCAGGGGAAGCGGTTATGACGCGCGATCGGACGAATACCCCCACAGCCAGTCGGTGTACTTGTAGCTCGACGTGTCGCGGGTGCGGAACAGTTCGTTGCGCGCGATGCGGGCGGTGCCGTCGAGGTGCCACAGCTCGCCCCACATGCGGCCGGTGGTGAGGATGCGGTTGCAGCGCGGTGCGCGTTCGGTGTTGACCTCCTTCAGGATCTGCGGCCACGCGGAGTTCCCGCCGCCCGCGGAGAAGTCTTCGGCGGCATAGTCGGCGAGGCACTTCGCGTCCTCGATCGCCATCACGGCTCCCGACGCCAGGTACTGCAGCGGCGGGTGCGCTGCGTCTCCGAGCAGGATCATCCGGCCGTCCACCCAGTTCTCGATCGGCTCGCGGTCGTACATCGGCCACCAGCGGTCCTTCCACAGGTAGTCGACCCCGCGGCGGACGTTCTCGTGGCAGTGCGCGTAGGCCTGCTCGAGTTCTTCGGGCCCACCCCAGTTCTCGATCCCACTCTTGAAACCGGGCGATTCGAACACCGCGACCTGGTTGAGCATTTCGCCGCCGCGCAGCGGGTACTGGATGAAGTGGCACTGCGGTCCGATGTAGCCGACCACGTCCTCGATGTCCTCGTCGAGTTCCACGTCCTGGTACGCGGTGGTGCCCCGGTAGGCGGCGTAGCCGGAGGACACGGGTTCGTCGTCCGAGATCTTCCCCCGCAGACGCGATTTGAGGCCGTCCATGCCCAGCGCGATGTCCGCCTCGTGGGTGCGGCCGTCGTCGGTGGTGACGATCACCTTGTCACCGTCGGTGATCACGTCGGTGACGGTGATACCTGTGTGCAGTTCGGCGCCCGCAGCCCGTGCGGCATCGACGAGTGTCGCGTGCAGGTCGCTGCGATGGGTCACGAAGTACGGTCCGCCGTACCGGGCCCGGAACTCGGAGCCGAGGTCGATCTTCGTGAGCACCTCCGCGGTGATCGCGTCGCGGAACACGATGTTCTTCGGCAGGAAGGCCCGGGAGAGAACGTCGTCGAGCACGCCCCAGGAGTCGAGGATGCGGGCGCCGTGCGGCCCGACCTGCAGTCCGGCGCCGACCTCACCGAATTCGGAGGCGCGTTCGAACAAGGTGACGTGCGCGCCCTTCCGCGCGAGGGCGAGAGCGTTGGCTGCGCCGCCGATCCCGCCTCCGGCGATGATGATGCGTGCGTCCTGCAGGTTCGACATGACAGTTCCTTTGTTTCGAGCGTTCGGGCCACGTGAGTGGCATTGCGTGGCGGAGCACACGGCGGCACTCACCTGGTTGAGGGGAAGCGTCGCCAGATCACGGTGAGCAGCAGTGCGGCGACGAGTGCGCTGACGCCGAAGAGGATGAAGTTGGAACCCGCGCCGAGTCCGGCGGCCAGGAGCCAGCCGCCGATCTGCGGTGCCGCGACGGCTCCGACACGGCCCACGCCGAGCGCCCAGCCGAGGGCTGTGCCCCGCAGATAATCGGGGTAGTAGGACGCGACCGCCGCGATGATGAGGCACTGGGTTCCGTGTGTCCCGACGCCGGCGAGCACGAAGATGACGTAGACCAGCCCCACCGGTGGGGCGGTGAGCAACGTCAGCAGCGCGAGACCTGCGAGGAGCGCGGCGACGATGCTCGTGGGGATCGTGCCGAACCGGACGCCGCCCCACGCGGTGACGAACGAGCCCGCGACGGCGCCGAGGTTGAGCGCGAGGGCGAACGTGAGCGCGCTGCCGAGATCGGTGCCCTCGCCCTGCATGAGTTTGGGCAGCCACGTGCCGAGGCCGTACCAGGCGAGCAGGGTGACCACCGTGGCGAGCGCGAACATGATGCTGACGGACCGGAGCCGGGTACCGAGCAGTGCGCTGAAGCCCGTTGCCGGCCGCACCTCCGTCGACGTCACGGCGGCGGTCTGGTCGGGCAGCGTCTTCCACGCGATCGGCACCAGCAGGATCAGCGGGACGAGCGCGAAGGCGAACATCGGCTGCCAACCCCAGTTCGGGATGACGGGGATGCCGAGCAGCGCCGCGATCGAACCACCGATGGGAACTCCGGACATCATCATCGTGGCCACCGCGGCGCGCCACTTCGTGGGGATCAGTTCTGCGGCAAGAGCATTGGAGGTGGGAACGAGGCCGCCCAGGCCGAGTCCCGCGATCAGGCGCAACGCGCCGAACATGACGGGTCCGGTCGCCAGCGCGCAGAGCGCGGTGAACACGGACAGGATGATGGCGCATCCGATCACCGCACGCTTGCGTCCCACGATGTCGGAGAGGCGTCCCGCGAGCACGGCGCCGATCATCATTCCCAGAAACGCGAGGCTGCCGAGAGTGCCGGCGGTCGCGGCGCTGATGCCCCACTCCTTCTGCAAGCTCGGGATGACGTTGCCGTAGACGATGAGGTCGTAGCCGTCGAAGACTACGAATAGCCAGCAGACGACGACGGCGATCGTGGCGTTGCGGTCCAGTCCGACGCGGTTCATCGGCGGCGCCGCAGTGGTGGCAGTGAGGGGCATGAATCGAGGGTGATGCGGCGCACAGCTCGCGTGCAATAAAGTTCTGCTGTGCAGAAGAAGCGAACGATCGAAAAGCCGGCGTACATGTTGGAGTCCGTCGACAACGCGTTGCGCCTGCTGCAGATGCTGCGCGACGTGGGCGGGCTGAGACTCAAGGACGCTGCGGAGGAACTCGGCATCGCGCCGTCCACGGCGCACCGGCTGCTGGCGATGCTGGTGTACCGGGGGTTCGCCGTTCAGGACGAGAAACGCATGTACCACCCCGGGTCGGCGATGGGCGCAGGCCCGGCCCAGCGCGGGTGGACGCGTGAGTTCAACGACCTGTGCCGGCCTCACATGGAAGCCCTCGCGATCCTGTGCGGCGAGACCGTCAACCTCGTGATCCGCGTCGGCACCCAGGCGCGCTTCCTGTCGTCCGCCGAGTCGACGGGAATGTTGCGCGTCGGTGACCGTCAGGGGCAGGTGCTCGACGCGGAATTGACTGCGGGAGGACGCATTCTGCTGGCTGAGCTGCCGAGGGAGACTCTCGAACAGCTGTACCTGCGGCCCGCGGATCTGGCCGACGACGAACGAGAGTGGGGCGACCGCCGCCTGTCGCCCGACGACTTCGAGCGGTTCCGGCGGGAACTGTCCGCCGCCCGCGCCGTCGGGTTCGCCCTCAACGTGCAGCAGACCGAGGAGGGTGTCGCGGCGTTCGGCGTCGCGATCCGGAACCGGGCTCGCACGGCGGTCGGGGCGCTGACGGTGGCCGTGCCGATCACGCGGTTCCGTCAGCACTCGCAGGGACCGCTGGTGTCGCAGATCAAGAACGCGATCCGCGAACTCGAGGTGGATATCGCCGACCTCGAGTCCTGACACTAATTCTGCACAGAAGAATTCTGTATCGGCCGCGGCGTCGACTCTCTTAGCGTCGACGCCATGACCGCTACCGAACCGCACGTCGACGACGATCCGGAGCTGAAGCAGCTCTACCAAGATTTCGAGGCCGAGCACCTGAATCCGTTGTGGACCCAGCTCGGTGATCTGATGCCGATGACGCCGACGTCGCGGGCGGTGCCGTTCGTGTGGAAGTGGTCGACGCTGTATCCGCTGGCGCAGCGGGCCGGGGACCTGGTGCCGGTCGGCCGGGGCGGGGAGCGGCGGGCGATCGCCCTGGCCAACCCCGGGTTGGGTGGGGTGCCGTATGTGACGCCGACGCTGTGGGCGGCCATCCAGTATCTGGGCCCGAAGGAGGTGGCCCCCGAGCACCGGCACGCGCAGAACGCATTCCGGTTCGTCGTCGAGGGGGAGGGGGTGTGGACGGTCGTCAACGGGGATCCGGTGGCGATGCGGCGCGGCGACTTCCTGTTGACCCCGGGCTGGCATTTCCACGGTCACCACAACGAAACCGATCAGCCGATGGCCTGGATCGACGGCCTGGACATCCCGTTCGTGCACTACACCGACACCGGGTTCTTCGAATTCGGGTCCGAGAACGTCACCGACGACTCCACCCCGGAGGTGTCCCGGTCGGAACGGTTGTGGGCGCATCCGGGGCTGCGACCGCTGGTCGGGTTGGACGCGAAAACCAGTTCGCCGATCGCCGCGTACCGGTGGGAGCACACCGACGCCGCGCTGCGTGAGCAGTTGGCGTTGGAGGACGAGGGTTACGCGGCGACCACCGAACCCGGTCACGCGGCGGTCCGCTACACCAACCCGACCACCGGCGGCGACGTGATGCCCACCATCCGGGCCGAGTTCCACCGCCT
>NZ_JBHXWI010000134.1:0-8350 GCF_042671975.1 Rhodococcus sp. NPDC127593
GACTGACACCCGTCGAATATGAGACGCTCCATCAGACCGCACACGCGGCCTGAAACTGCACACCCCGAGTGTCAACCAGGGTGGGGGCAGTCCCGATCGCCGTACCGAGCACCTCTGCGACCCACCACATCGCAACTTCTCGTATCGCTCCGCAGGCCCGCCCCCGCGCCCCGTCGCACCTTCGATCGAGGGCTTCAACCTCATCGGGATGGCTTGCCGACCCCTATCTGCTCCTCACCCCATTGGGGTGAGGAGGTTGGAGTACCAAGTCGGGACTAAGTCACCCCGTTGGGGTGGCGATCGGATCGAGTGCCCTACACCACACTGGCCTTCATGACAGAGGCCTTTCACCAGCTGCCAAGCAGTCGATTCCAAGGTGTATTAGCAAAATGCGGGATCGGACCCGAAAGGAAACGGGCATGAGTGGGGTACTGAGCGGTCGCGTCCGTAGTTCCGCCGGACTAGTCGTGGTGGGTGCGGGCGTGGCCGGTTTGCGGACGGTGCAGGGTGTGCGGCGTGAAGGATACGACGGTCCAATCACGTTGATCGGCGCGGAGGCGCATCTGCCCTATGATCGGCCGCCGCTGTCGAAGCAGGTACTCACCGGCGCACTCGGATCCACGTCCGTGACCTACCACGACCGGGAATACTTCCAGGATCTTGGCGTGACGGTCTTGACCGGGGCGCGGGTGGACTCGGTCGATGTCCAGGCGCAGACGCTGGCCGTACAGTTCGAGGGATCGGATGTCCGCATCCCCTTCGCGGCTCTTGTAGTGGCTACCGGCGCCCGGCCCCGCAGGTTGCCGTGCATGGTTCCACCGCGAGGCGTCCACGTCGTGCGTACCTGCGACGACGCGGCAGCGCTGTACGAAGACCTACTCACGACGTCGACGGTGATCGTGATCGGAGGCGGGTTCATCGGCGCCGAGGTCGCATCGAGTGCTCGCACGCTTGGTCTGGAAGTGACCGTCCTCGAAGCAGGTCGGTTCCCCATGCGGCGGGCGCTCGGGCCGGTCGTTGCTGAGTTGCTGAGCGAGCTACACGAACTGAATGGTGTGACATTACGTTGCGGGAGCAGCGTCAGTGGCTTCCTCGGCGGTGAGAGGGTCGAGGGAGTGCTGCTCGACGACGGGACCGCGATTGAAGCTGGCCTGGTCGTCGTCGGTATCGGAGTGGTGCCGGACGTCAATTGGCTTACCGGCAGTGGTCTTCCACTCGGTGACGGCTTGATCTGTGACCAGTTCCTCCGCGCCGGATCGGAGATCGTGCTGGGTGTGGGAGATGCAGCATCGTGCCCGAATGCGGCGATGGGTGGTCGGCGGGTGCGTTCTCAGCAATGGACTACCGCAGGGGATCAGGGAACGCACGCAGCCCAGGTGCTGACACACGGGGCCGAGATCGCCGGTCCATTCAGTCACGACATGTACTTCTGGTCCGACCAGTACGGGGTGAAGATCCAGGGGTCGGGCGACCTCTCCGGGGACGTCGAGGTTGTTGAGGCGCGGCCGGATCTATCGCGTCTGGTAACTGCGTATCGGAAGGGCGACCTGATACGTGGTGCAGTGACGGTGAATGCACCGAAGCACTTTCGCCGTCTTCGAAAAATGATCGGTTCTAAGGATCTGTGGAGCGGGGCTGTCGAGTTCGCCTCTGCTTCTGCAGGTGTCAGTGGAGGTGAGGTTCGGTGAGTCAGTTTCCTGAGGTCGAGGTCGGTCTCGATCAGGCCGATTGCTGTGGTTCCGGGATGTGCGCCAATTTGGCGCCGCGCGCGTTCGAGATCGATCCGTCCGGGGTCGCGAAGGTGTTGCCGACGGCGCCAAGTTCGGACCGGAGCCAGTTGTTACGTGCGGCGAAGAGCTGCCCCACGGCTTGCATCACATTGCTGGAGAGAGGGGAAGAGATCGACCTCTTCCAATAGCGAACCTTTCGAAGGTCCCGCTACCCCCGCGCAACCAATCATGGGCTCAAAAGCAATAGAGCTCAAAGCAACCAAGAAGGAACAGCCATGACAACCCAAACGGACAACGAACCCGTCTACGACCTGAACACCAGCGCGGCAACATGGCGCCACTTTTGGCACCCCGTCGCAACCCTCGAAGAACTACGCGCGGCAAAACCGGGTGGTCGTGGTCCCCTCCAGTCGAAGCTGCTGGGCGAGCTGATCGGGATCGCGGAGATCGGCGGCAAGCTGATCGCCTTCGAGGACAGGTGCTCGCACCGTGGAGTTGCCCTCACCCTCGGGTGGGCGGAGGAAGACGGTCTTCGATGCAAGTACCACGGTTGGTGCTACGGAAACGACGGCCACTGCAAGGAGGTCCCGTCGCTCACAGCTGATCAGCCCATCCCTGCCCGGGCTCGTCTCAATCAGTACGACTGCGAGGAGCGATACGGGCTGATCTGGGTACGGATGGATTCGTCGGTCGAGACCAAGATCCCGTCCTTCCATGGGTGGGATGACGAGACCCTGCACTGCATCATGGGTGAGCCTTACCAGTGGCCCTGCTCCTCCGGCCGCCGTATGGAGAATTTTATGGACGTCACCCACTTCCCGTTCACGCACTGGGGCACGCTGGGCGCTCCCCCGAACACTGTCTTCCCTGTCTATCCGGTCGATCAGCGCGACGGTACGTTGAACTGGAAGACAGACACCTTCCTGGCTCACAATCCTGGTCAGGACACTTACGGTCCTCCTGTCGATGAGGACGCAGTCATGCTGCCGCCGGCCGAGTACCTGATCGAGGTGCCGTTCAGTATCACCCTGAGATTCACCTGGTCCGATACCTTCTCCACACAGATCTTCATGCACGCCACACCGGTAGATGAGAACACCAGCCGAAGTTACTGGTTCACCTGTCACACTCATGACGAGTCTTCCGACCAGATCCACCTACAGTTACAGGACATGGTGCTCGGAGAGGACTACCCTGTGGTTGCCTCACACACACCCGCCCGAATCGGCGACCCCCGGAACGAGGTGTCGGTGTTCCCTGACAAGCCGACCATTTTCTGGCGTCGGTGGATTCGTGAACTGGACGCGGGAGCAAAGCGCGGACCCGAGGCACTGCGGGAAGCACTCGACCAGGTCGCGATCGAAACGGCGAGCTCACAGCCAGTGGGCTGAAGCGCAGATCGCTTAACCACATTTCCTGACCATGGCGCCGTTGATTAGAGCAAGCACATCGCTGCCTGTTTCACTGATGATGGCGCCATGGCTTGGACATCCGATGAACTTTGGTCGCGATGCCGAGTGGTGAGGTGCAGTTAGCGGTTCCGAACCGGGATGTAGGCCCTGGCGATAACCGGATACCCTCGCAAGCTGTAATTCTGTCGCGCGGTGTTGCCGAATTCCAGCTATTCGTAAAGGAATTGCCCCGTACCATCCGCTCCTGATGCTCTTCTCGGTGTCTGCGCACATCGGCGGACCGCCCTCGCGCGCGCATAGCTGGACCAACGACGCGGGAACATGACCGCAGACCATTCCTGAGCCCATAGTCCCGAAGCACTACCTATGCGGCAAGATCGCGGCGACCGCGGCAACTTGATCGCCTCGTGACTGATCCAATTCACGTTCGGCAAACCCGACGCTTGGCGCCTTGCTGCGCCTCCGCCGCACCAAGTCCGTCATCGTCTCGGCATCCATTGCAAGCAACCAACCATCTGAACCCAGACTCAGCTGTTACCCCACTCACCCTGTACGCACCGATAACCCTGAACCAGTTCGTGTCCAATTGAGATGAAAGAGCGTGCCACAATGGCAGTTTCCGTCAACAGGATACCTAGTCAAGTCCGCGTCACCGAAAGAGATGTACGAAACGCGAAATGGATCTGCTTTCTCGCGTGGACATTCGCAGTATACGATTTCGTTCTGTTCGGCAATCTTCTTCCCAAACTTGCTGAAGATCATGGCTGGACGGAGGCGCGCTCGACCGGTATCAACACATGGGTCACGATCGGCACCGCGGTAGTTGCATTCGCGGTCGGACCCATGGTGGACAAACTGGGTCGCCGCAAGGGCATCATCGTGGCGGTTATTGGTGCAGCGCTAATGTCCGCGTTTACAGCTGCCGCCGGCTGGGTCGTGGGCGTGACAGCGGGCATCGGCATCGTCTTGCTCATCGTTATCCGTTCAGTCGCCGGATTGGGGTACGCCGAGCAAGGAATCAACGCCACGTACCTGAGCGAGATGTTTGCGACGGTTTACACGGATCCGGCGCGCGTTCGACGGCGGGGGTTGAGTTACTCTGTCGTGCAGTCAGGTTTCTCTGTGGGGTCGGTTCTCGCTGCAGCCTCAATCTACGCGTTCTACCCCATCGGCGGCTGGACACTATGCTTCATCATCGGCGCATTTCCTGCCCTGTTCATGGTCTGGGCCGCAAGGTATTTGAAAGAAAGTCCTCAATTCTCCCTACGGAAGGAAGCTGAGGGCCTACGGCGAGTCGGCCTTGAAGATGATGCGAATGCACTTCTTGATTCCGCGGGACTTGCACGACGGACCGCCTCGACACCGTTGATCGCGGCCTTTAAAGGCGAATCGCTACGACCGACGCTTGCACTTAGCGCGGCCTTCTTTTTGATTTGGTTTGGGGCTTTGGCGTTCATGATCCTCGGCACATCTGTCCTCAATTCGACAGACGGAAAGAACATTGCGTTCGACAACGCTCTCGTCGTACTCATCGTGTCGAACCTCAGCGCCTGCATCGGGTACCTTACGTTCGGCTGGATCGGTGACCGACTCGGGCGCCGTTTCAGCATTTCCATCGGATGGATACTTGCAGGTATGTGTTTTGTTGGAATGATGTTGGTACCGAACGACAACGCCATTCTCATTATCGTTCTTTACAGCCTGGGATTGCTCCTCCTGTCGGGACCGTTCGCGGCCCTACTCTTCTTCGGAGGTGAAAGCTTCCCCGCCCATACGCGGGCGACAGGGATCGCGATTGTTACCGCTGCTGGTCAGATTGGCGCTGTTACGGCCGGGGCCGTGTTCACATTCTGGCTTTCGAGCGGCCACTCTTGGGCCAGCACCGCCTTGCTCTGGGGTGCTCTGCCAATCATCGCGGCCGGATTCGTCATTCTATCTGCCCGGCACGTCCCGCCAGGCACCGTCCGTATCGATTGATCCCGCAATCAAGCATGATCCGTAATCACACTGGGGCGCCGCCGGTTCGAGCAAGGGGGCCGCCCACGCCCACCCAACCAATGCGACAAGGCCGCAATGCGGATCGGGGGCCATCCCGGGCGGGGCATCCGCACCATCGCACTCAGTTCTATTTGCAGTCAATTCTGTTGAAATGTCGGACGACAGATCGGGCAGCTGGCGACGCACCTTGGTGCAGAAGTGCCGACGGCGTTCATGGGTTCGTCGTCGCCGGGGAATCGTTCGGGATCGATGACCAGGCGGGAGAATCGGTTGATGGCCAGCCAGGGTCGTGGGAGACCCGATGCGAGGAGTTCCATGTTTCGAAGTGCGACGTGATCTGTTGCTGTGTCCGTTGATTCGTCCAGCAGTCGTTGCAACTGGTCGTCGGTCAGGAGCATTCCCGTACGGACTTTCTCGGGGATGGAGCGGGAGGCGTGCGGGACGTGCAAGATGACCGGCGAATCCGCGTGGCCGGCCTCAACGTGGCAGGAGGTCAGGTGGTTTCCTTGTTGAATTCAGTGTCGCCAAGCGTTGCGCGAGGTCGACCGTGTCTTCTGATCGGCGGCAGGGTCGATTGATCGGTGAGTCTTCCCTCTCGGTGCTTGCATCGGATCTCCTTCTTCGCGTGCGTGTGTGTGCGTGTCACAGTGTGCGGTTGTTGGGAGCTGTCGCCGCGTTAGCGAGCTGGTGGTATGTCCCGGCCGGCGACTGCCCCGGGGTCTTTGAGTGCCTGGTTGCGTAGTCGGCGGCGATCGATGACTCCGTGGGTGAGGGCGGGCGGACGATGCCCGACGTGGTACTGGCTGGGGTT
The DNA here is from genome assembly GCF_042671975.1 of Rhodococcus sp. NPDC127593. Taxonomy (NCBI): domain Bacteria; kingdom Bacillati; phylum Actinomycetota; class Actinomycetes; order Mycobacteriales; family Nocardiaceae; genus Rhodococcus; species Rhodococcus sp. NPDC127593. Next base: position 5,952 of record NZ_JBHXWI010000134.1, read on the forward strand.
GTGGGGGCAGGGGAACACCGAGAGTCCTTTCGATCCGTGGTGGCGTCTGCGGACGTTCTTGGCGTCTGATCGGGCGAGGTAGCTTCGGAGTTTGCAGCGCCTGCACCAGATCCACCGGGCAGCGGGATTGTGTGATCGTGGTGGGGCCATGATGTTCGCCTCTCTTCTCGTGGAGGATCGTTTCGGAAGGCGGGTTATGCGGCCCGGCCGATCTGGAGGTTGAGCCAATCGGTGAGCCATTGGATGGCGGTGCGGCCGGCGTTATCGACGACGAGGTGGTTGTAGTCGGTGTGGGCGCCGGAGGCGAAGAATGATGCGGCGTTCAACCCCTCGGAGACCAGGGCGGCGAGGTCGTCCGCACCTTGGGAGTTGGCCACGGTGGTCAGCGTTCCGGTCAGCCCGTTCAGGTCGAGGCTCTGGGCTTGGGCGGGGACTGGGGTCGGAACGGTGTGGGCTTGTTTGCCGAGGAGGGCCGGGTCGGTCTTGGTGGCCTTGCCCGAGAGCATGTTCACCGCGACCGAGGCGAGGTCGAGACCGACGGGCAGCAGTCCGGTCATGGCGGCTCCGGCGCCGAGTGGGTCGGGCGCGCGCCCGGGTGGTGGGAGGAGTCTCTCCACCGCGGCCCAGGCGATTTCCTGAATCTGACCGATCAGGTTGGCGAGCCGGATGACATCGACATTGGCAAGGATCGAGGTCACCAGCGCGGCGATCTGGGTGAACCCGGAAGGGTCCGGGATCATCGAGAGGATCTGTGAGACCCATCGGAGGTCGACGGCCGCGGCGAGTTTGACCAACGGCGCGAACTGGTTGTTCAACTCCCCTGCGATTTGGTGCGCCCCGTGTGCGTCGAGCGCGGCTACCTTCTGCGGGAGGACCGTCAGGTTCTGCAGGATTCCGGGGAAGTCGAGTGCGGTCACGCCGGTCACCACGTTGAGTACTTGGCTGACGACGACGCTCGGTTTGAGGACCGACAGCACGCTCGATACGGTCGTGAGTGCGTCGGCGGGTGTGGCAGCCAGCGGCGCGACCTGTGCGCTCAGTGTTCCTGCTGCGGTGGACAGTGCGGTCGCCTCCGGCGACGTGGCTGGCACGGTGGCAGTGCCGGACTGGACCAACGCCGACGCCGTGTCGGCGAGCTGGGTCGCGGTCGTCACCGCATTCGACAGGTCGGCCTGGGACGCGGCGGTCAGGAGCTGGCCGGCGGCGTGTTCAGCGGTTCCCGACGCGGCGGTGGTCAGGTGGGCGGTCGCGGCGGAATTCGCTGCGCCGGTCGCGATCAGATCCGCGATCGGGCTGAGGGTGTGCATCAGCGACGTCGCGGAGTTCGCCAGCTGGCCGACATCGATCGTGTCTTCGTTGCTTTGCTGCGCCAGCGTGGTGGCGTTGGGGCCGAGTGCCGGCAGATCGGCTTGCGAGAAGTCCGAGGTCAATGCCTCAGCGAGACCAGCGCTTCCGTCGGGGGCGAGCGCCCCGGGGTCGGTGCTGGGCGCCTTGCTGAGGATGGAGCCAAGCGACCCGAGAAGCGGGCTCGCTCCCTTCTGGATCGAGCAGTACAGGTCCTTGCCCGTGTAGCAGATGGAGGCGACCCGGCCGGAGAGCTGACCCATTCCCTGCGGGCGGGGGTCGGCGATCCCGGTTCCCGCGGCGCGTGGGCCGACGACGGCTTCCCCCTGGGTGCCCGAGCCTGGGTCCGCCAGCAGGCCAACCGCGAGTACCAGATCGGGTGGGATGGGGCCCTTGCCGTTACCGATGTCGGAGGCGAGATCGCCGGCCGCGTCGGCACCCTGGGAGTATCCGGTGATCGTGAACTTCGTTCGCGTGCAACTGCTCGCCATGTCGGTAAGCACAGTGGCCGCTTTCGCGCGCGCGTCGGACTTGCTGTCGGCGTAGGTCTTTCCGTTGTCGAACGCGCGGGCCATATACGGCAGGGTGTAGACCTCCGCACGGTCATCGTGGGTGGCCGTGATGGCGTCGGCGATCGGTTTGAGAATTCCGACCGGAACGGAGGGGTCGGCGTGCTCGTTGGTTTCCCAGGTTCCGGGGATGAAGAGGTTGAACGTCGATGCGCATCTGGCCGGGTCCGCGTGCGCCACCGCCGGGACGGTCACCGCTGCGGTTCCGGTGGCGACCGTCGCGGTGACCAGTGCGGCGAGTGCGCGGTGGGCGGTCGGACGTGTGGCGGGCATTGGCACCTCATCTACCGGGCGGACTGTGGGTGGATCACCGTTCGGTGAGCACATCGGTGGTCGCAGCCGGTTGCGCTCGCGTCGAGGTGAGTGCCCACAGTGGCCGGTTAGTACGGTGGGGACTGCCCCGGCTCTGGTTGACACCTGACCCGTGAGGGATCTGCCCTCACGGTGAAAGGATGATCGACATGCCGAAGCCATATCCCGAGGAGT
>NZ_JBHXWI010000135.1:0-8170 GCF_042671975.1 Rhodococcus sp. NPDC127593
GCCGAGGATGTCCGTGGCCCAGGGGCCCGACATCATCGAGCACAGGTCGACGATCTTGATTCCGGTCATGGGGCCGCTCATGAAGGGCACCTTTCTGTCGAGAGAAGTAATCCGAGGTTTCGCGAGGCCTACAGCCAGATCTCGTTGCAGTGTGGCCCGCCTCACCGCATAGTATTGAGATTTCTTTCATGAGTCAATTGTTTGGGTCAACTTCTTTTCATCAGTGAATAGTTGCATGCGCAGTTATCTGCCGGTCTTTCGCAGGATCGCCCTGCGTGGAGGTGCCGGAGGTGATCACTCACCCGAGTTGGTCGTCAGGCCGAATGCCGATGGCGAGCTGGAGATCGCGTCGCGATCACGGCGCCGGGGGCATGCGCCGATCGAGGCGACGGGATCCGCGGAAGAGGTCTCGGGACAGCGCGGGACAGCGCGCACTCGTGGCTGCGATATGGAGGCCACGAGGAAGTTCCAAACCCGCGTCCACGAACTTGGAAAGGTCGGGCCGGGGCTGTTTGTGCGGAGCGGGGGTGCAGCCCCTGCGGTGAAGTCGGCAGGGCGCAGCGGCACGACCAAGACAGAGAGCAAGGGTGTCTGCGTGCGGCGGGGACCACAGTCCTGTCCGTAGGCGTCGACGGGCGTGCCGACAGCACCGGGAGTCGCCGTCCGGGCGGTGGGAGATTTGCGAGAGCGCCACTGCAAGGACAATCTGGGTGGGTGGACCTGATCTTCCTGGATGAAATCAGTTCACGGGCGACGAACCGCCGTGGCGATCGAGCCACGCCTCGTGAGCATGCGTGATTACGCCCATCGCGAGAAGAAGTTCGTCCCCCGGGCCAGAGTTCGGACGCCTGCAGCGCGTACGTCACCGACGCGCAGTAGCCGGCGCGCTCCACTCGGCCCACCAGTCACGAAAACTGGTACCGCGCAGAGTCACTCGATTCGCACCATCAACTTCGAGAGCGCGAGTTCCACGCAGATTCGAGAGCCTTTACCCCGGACACATCGGCAATCCGCCAACTGGTGGACGGCCGTCGGGCTTTCCGGTCTCAGCTAGCCACGGCCCGGGTCCTCGAAGTGGGCGAGGAGGAGTTTGAGGAGCCTGCGAAGCTCCGTATCATCGTCTTCGGTGACAAACGCGAGGAGTTGCGACTCGTGGCCCAGGATGTCGGAGGCGACCTCGTCGATGAGTTGGACTCCCTTTTTGGTCAATTGCACGTCGACTCGACGACGGTCTTGTGGGTGAAAGCTCCGTTTGAGCAGACCGCTGCGTTCGAGTTTGTCCAGGCGGTTCGAAATTCCAGCCGGGGTTATCAGCGCGGCCTCGGTTAGTTGCCCGGCCGTCATCCGATACGGTTTGCCGGAGCGCCGCAGCATTGCCAAGAGGTCGAGTGTCGCAGGATCGGTTCCCAGCTCTACCAGGCGTTGACTGCGTTCGCGTTCCAGGTATCGCGCAATGCGCCAGATCCTCGAAACGATGCCCACTGAACTGACGTTGATATCCGGCCGTTCACGTACCCACGCCTGCTCGATGCGATCGACGCCGTCATCTCCAGCCACGTCCCGAATCGATGGTGCTTCGACGCCCATCCCACACCCCATTGTCACTTGAATTGATCAGCTCGGGACTATTCACTGCTAAGTAGTTTCATTGGAAAGTTTACACGTGCGCCTGGAACTGCCAACATCGCAGTCGCGGTCCGACCAGATGTCAACACATTTCGGCAGTATTGGGCGTTGATCAGCAAGCTCGCGAATCTGATCAACATGACCGCAGAGACGCCCGATTCGAGCCACCGGTGCGCCTCGAGCATCGCCGGCGGCCTCCAGCGACAGGCAGGCTGCAGTGTCGGTATCGAATCGCCGCACACGCGGTGTATCTTCACCTCAATGTGGGGCCGCTCGACATGACGCCTCAAGTGACCGAATGTCGGAATCCTGTCGCGGAAATGCGCGTTCTGCGTTCGCCGCGCTCGACTATTGTATGGTCAATTCTCGGTGACGCTCCACGAGCCACTGCTGTCCGATCCGCGCCTGATTCCGGTGGAGAACTACTCTGTGGCACTGCGCTTTACGTGGGCGTGCCACAGGAACGAACTCGGTGGTTCGTGGTGTGAAGGACTTGCTTCCGCGGCATGTCTAGTTCACGATCTACCCGTCGTTGCGCGCCGTCTGTCGAGGGGCGCCTTCGCCACACACGATTGAATTCCGTCTAGCGTTCGCCGGCACCCCTCTGGAGTGGGCGCGGTGGGCAAGTTAGGAAAGCTGATGACTACTTCGGTGATCGTTGCCGGCGCCCGGACCCCTATGGGTCGGTTTATGGGGGCTTTGCGGGATCTGTCGGGTTCCGACCTCGGTGGCGTCGCGATTCGGGGAGCCCTGGACAAATCTGGAGTGCCCGCCGCGCTGGTCGAGTACGTGATCATGGGTCAAGTGCTCACAGCAGGCGCCGGCCAGATTCCGGCCAGGCAGGCGGCGGTCGCGGCCGGAATCCCGATGGACGTGCCGGCTCTGACAGTCAACAAGGTCTGTTTGTCGGGCATCGACGCGATCGCGTTGGCGGATCAGTTGATCCGTGCCGGGGAGTTCGAGGTGATCGTCGCGGGTGGCCAGGAGTCCATGTCACAGGTTCCGCATCTGCTGGAACGATCGCGGGTGGGCTTCAAGTACGGCGACGTGACGATGCGCGATTCCATGGCATTCGACGGGCTGTACGACATCTTCACAGATCAGCCGATGGGGAATCTGGCCGAGGTGAAGAACGGGGAGGCCGATCATCGAATCTCGCGCTCCGAGCAGGACGCGTTCGCGGCGGCGTCGCATCAGAATGCGGCGCGGGCGTGGAAAGACGGGCGGTTCGACGACGAAGTGGTGACGGTAGCAGTTCCGCAGCGGCGTGGAGGGGCGGTGGAACTCGCGCAGGACGAGGGGATTCGCGCAGATACCACCGTGGAGTCGCTGGCGAAGCTGAGACCGGCGTTCAGTGTGGACGGGACAATCACCGCCGGGTCCGCGTCACAGATTTCCGATGGTGCGGCCGCGGTCGTGGTGATGAGTAAGGCCAAAGCACAGGAGCTCGGGCTGGCATGGATCGCCGAAATCGGGGCACACGGCGTCGTTGCAGGTCCCGATTCGACCTTGCAGTCACAGCCCGCACGGGCGATCGCCAAGGCGTGCGCGAGGGAGGACATCTCTCCGGAAGATTTGGACCTGGTGGAGATCAACGAGGCCTTCGCGGCGGTGGGAATCGCCTCGACGCGCGAGCTCGGGTTGGATCCGGCGCGGGTCAACGTCAATGGCGGAGCAATTGCGCTGGGCCATCCGCTGGGCATGTCCGGGGCGCGGATCACCCTGCATCTGGCTTTGGAGTTGCAGCGCCGCGGCGGTGGTGTCGGGGCTGCTGCCCTGTGTGGTGGAGGCGGGCAGGGCGACGCCCTGATTATCCGCGTCCCGAAGAAGTAGAGACATACGTCCCTCAGCGAAAGGCTCGAACATGAATATTCAGGGAACCGCCGCACTGGTCACCGGAGCAGCCTCGGGCCTCGGCGCCGCCACCGCCAAGCGTCTCGCCGACGCCGGAGCCACCGTGTTCGGACTCGACCTGCAACAGTCCATCGAGCGGGCCGGCGACAACGTCCCCGACGGCGTGACCCTCCTCGCCACCGACGTCACCAGCGGCGACGAGGTCCAGGCCGCGATCGAGAAGATCGTCGAGTCGGGTCTGCCGCTGCGCATCGTCGTCAACTGCGCCGGCGTCGGCTGGGCCGGGCGCATCCTGTCGAAGAAGGGCCCGCACGACCTCGAACTGTTCCGCACCGTCATCACCGTCAACCTGCTCGGCACGTTCAACGTCATGCGCCTCGCCGCCGACGCCATCGCCAAGACCGACACCGTCGACGAGTCCGGGCAGCGCGGCGTCATCATCAACACCGCGTCCGTCGCCGCGTTCGAGGGCCAGATCGGCCAGATCGCCTACTCCGCATCCAAGGGTGGGGTGCACGGCATGACCGTCCCCGCCGCCCGCGACCTCGCGCAGTTCGGCATCCGCGTCAACACCATCGCCCCCGGCATCATCGACACCCCGATGCTCGCCGGCGTCACCGACGAATACCGCAAGGGCCTCGAGGCGGGCGTGCCGTTCCCCTCGCGCCTCGGTCAGCCCGCCGAATACGCACAGCTCGCTCAGATGATCGTCGAACACGACTACCTCAACGGTGAGACCATTCGTATGGACGGCGCCCTGCGCATGGCGCCGCGTTAGGCGGCTGGCTCGCGAGAAGGGCTCGGGCGCCTTTCCTACCCTGCGACGGTGATCGCAGGGCTCGGGAGTTGCCCATTCGCACGGCCATCGCCGACGCGCCTCTGGTCTCTGGACCTGGGTCCTGTCGGCCTGAAGTCAAGCGGAGAGTCACGCTCCCGGGCGCGAAACAGCCTCCCTTCCTACGCGCGCTCCCCCACTTCACAAGCTATCTCAAACAAACACTAAACTGAGATAACTATTCACTCGTGCAATATTGAGGACGATACTGATTACCTCAAGTTGGGTAACGGCAGGCCATGGGGCTGGCGGCCCGGAGGACCGGACAATCCGGTGAGCACGACATTCGAACCCGCAATGCGGTGGGAACGACGATCAACCATCGCGGCAGACGACGGAGTTCCGCTCGTGACCCGCGAGTACGGCCCCGAAGCGGCACCCTTGACCGTCATCTTTGCGCACGGTCACTGCCTGAACATGCAATCGTGGGAGCTGCAACGCGCCTTCCTTCAGAGCACCTTCGGGTCGGAGATCCGGCTGGTCTTCTACGACCAGTACGACCAAGCGCGGCCACGGCGAGTCCGGGTCCGCAGCGCCCGACACCATGACGATCGAGCAACTCGGCCAGGATCTCGACGCCATCATTCGTGCGGTCGGGGGCAATGCACCGATTGCGTTAGTCGGGCACTCCATGGGCGGGCGGAGCATCCTCGGGTTCCTTCCTGCCTTCACGCATCTGGACGAAACGGCAGGAGTGAAGGCATACAGGGAGCGGCCGGTGAACCTGGGCGCCTTCGACGAATCGACGCGCCAAGCCCATCCCACCACGCCGCCGTGGGATGGGGTTCGCCGGCGAGCTGGCCGACGAGGGGCGTGGGCGGTTCGGGGGTAGCTTCGAGCACGCAAATCTTGCTCTGGTGTATTTTTTAGCCGTGAACTTCTTTCTCGTCGTAGACTGCATCCATGCGACTGCGAGGATCACATGACTGCTGAGGTTTCGACGGCGGGTTCGGACTCGATCGGCGAGGACGGTGTCGATCGGGTTGAGCAGGCATGGGCGCGTGAACGCCCGGACATTGACGTCAGTTCCGTGGGAGTCGTGACCAGGATCTGGCGCATTGCACGGCATTTGGAGCGCGAACGCGTCGAGCGTCTGGCCGAACTCGGCACCGACAGGGTCACGCTCGATGTCCTCGCGATGCTGCGGCGTGCCGGCAAGCCGTATCGGATGACGGCCGGCCGCCTTTCCGAGGCGGCGCTGATTACTCCCGGGGGGATCTCGAACCGGCTGGACAAGCTCGAGCGCAGCGGACTTGTCAAGCGGAGCTTCCACCCGAAGGACCGTCGTCGCGTGGATGTGCAACTGACGAGGAAGGGCGTCAAGCTCGTCGATGAGGTCGTCTCCGACATCATGGATCACGAGTCTCGGCTCTTGGAGATCCTGGCGGGCGACGACCAAGCGGAGCTTCGGCGGCTCCTCAAGATCCTTCTGGCTCAGTTCGAGGATCCTGCGGTGGGGCTGGAGACCGACTGAGCCGGATCCTCAGGGCCTAAGCCGAGCACGGTTTGGCGCGGCACGTCCCTCCCGACGCTGCCGACGGCCACAGCTCGGTCATGAAAGTGCCGCAGATCCGATTCAGGGTTGCGTCGGAGATAGTCGTCGCGCAGTTGCTGCCATAGTCGCAGACCCACGGCGTATGACGGAGCTTGGCCGGCCCATCCCAGGTACCGATCGTGTTCGTGTCGCCGACTGATCTCGTCCAGTACGCAATGCTCGGCCAGAAACTGCCACGCCTTGCCAGGATCCCAGATGCCTCCGCCCAGACAACTCGGGGCAGGCAGTTCGCAGAGCCCACCCCTCCCGTGCCCGGAGGCGAAGGTCGCCAGGCGGCGCCATCGATTGAGCTTGTGCCCTCGCGCCATGGCGGTGCCGACCTGCAGGTGATGGCCTGGGACGCCTACGTGGAACACGCGGGACGTTTCGTGCCAGGTGTGAAAGCGGCGACTCCGGCACGTACCGACCACCACATGCGCCCCGGACGAGTCAGTTCTTCGTCCGGGCCGGTGTAGTAGATACCCCCGGTGCGAGTCGGGGCGATCCGGCATTCGAGTCGCTCGATCTCACGCGGGATCGTGAAATGCGAGTGAAATGCGGATCCTTCAGGAGAGGTCCTGCATCCACCGTTGCAATGCGTCGGTGTCACGCAGCGTATACCGCGGGTTCGCATAGAGAAGCTCGAGTACCCGCGATATGTCGTACGTCCCTTCCAAGTCGATTCTCGTCGAAAGCCGTGTACCCCGATGCGGGTCGCCTCCACCGGATCCAGTCCGCAGCACGCGATCAGGTTTGTTCTCTGCGATCCAGTCGACGAGTGTGGGAGTCCGGACGGGGTCTCAATGGTGTCCGAGCTGCACTGGCCGGGCGAGTCAGCAGGCATCGGTCACGGTGCCGCCACGACCGCAGCGTCGAGCCGTGGGAACGCGTCGATTTCGATGTCCCCGTGCACATGTGCGGGGGCCAGTCCGTGCTTGGTGTAGCGATCGATATAGGTCGCAACCGTTCCCGCGGCGGACGAATGGGTCGGGTGCCGGCGTAGGTGCAGCTCGACCACGCCGAGCAGGAGCTTTGCGGCGTCCCGGAGTACCGGGTCGTTGAGTCCGTCACGCGCGGCCGTCACCCAGAGGTCCTGCGTATCCGGGAGCAGGTCGACCAGTTCCGCGGCAACTCGTTCTTCCATTGCGGTCGAGGCGACGAGGACCGCGGCGGAGCGGCAATCCGGCTCCAACGCATCGATCATCCGGAACTCTAGCCAGCCGCGAGGCCGGATCGGCGGAAACAGTGTCGTCAGGTGGTAGCGCAGATCGTCCTCGGTCGGCCAGCCTGCCGGGTGCCCCATTGTCATCCAGTCGGCAAAGGTCAATCCCGGCGGAACGCTCGTGCCCAGATCGCCACTGCGAATGAAGAACACATCTGCCGCGAGAGCATATTGCGCCCAATCCGTTCCGGGTTGATCACTCACCGGGACCGGTGCCGTTCGCCCGGGGTCGATCCCATTCCAGATCGCTTGCCGTACCGATTGCCAGCGCTGCCCATCGGGGCCGATCCCGGGAGAATTCGCGAAGGCCGCGACGAGGACCGGGCCGATCTTGTTCGCCAGTACCCAGCGCAGGTTCCGGCCGTCGGGATGGTGGCTGATGTTGATCTGCACCGATGCGGTGTTCGTCATCATCCATGTACCTTCCCGGCCGCGGTGCGCGTAGAAGCTCTCCATCGCCCGATACCGGGGAAGGTCGAGGATCCGCTGCGGGGGACGCCGGTCGTCCACTGCGAGGTCGGTCGGAATCAGCCCGTGTGCTCGTAGCCGATGGTGGAGAATTACGGCGTCTTCGTTGATTGCGCGTAGCGTGGCCGGCCCCGATTCGAGCGGCGGACCAGACAGTTCGACCTGCCCGCCCGGCTCGATCGTGATGCGGCTGCTGTTCGGCAGAGGGCGGTTCATGATGGGCAGGAAGGCGGCGGATTCGGGGCGTGAGAGGCTGCCTCGCTTGTGCACTGGCCATTCGATCTCGACGCCGACGAGGTCGGCGCCACCGGGTTCGAATGCCTCGCGGGCGACCGCGTGTGCCCTCTGGATCGTCAGTGTAGGGCGAGAACTGGTCATGTCACCAGGTCCTTTCGTCGTCGATACTATAGCTGAAGAACATTTCACGTCGAAACAATTGACTAGCAAGAGATATCTCAATACTATGGAGTGAAGCACATCACAACAAGCCCCAGTTTGTGTCGATCGACACTTCGCAAAACTGCCTTCTACCAGGTGAAAGGTGCCCTTCATGAGCGGCCCCATGACCGGAATCAAGATCGTCGACCTGTGCTCGATGATGTCGGGCCCCTGGGCCACGGACATCCTCGGC
>NZ_JBHXWI010000136.1:0-8030 GCF_042671975.1 Rhodococcus sp. NPDC127593
ATCCGCCGCTACATCATCTGGCGAAACAACCACGCCGCCGACCAAAAACTACGAGAAATCGTCAACAAGGCAAACGTTGCCTGATACGGCACTAGTAGAGAGACGCCGTCCAGTCGGAGGCGCTCAGCTATGAAGAGGCCGCTGGATCAAGTGCCCTACTGGAGGTCTCGGGCGCCCAGATATAGCCCACGATGCCCCCGGCCAGCAGAACTGCAACGCACATTGCCAACGCGGCCACGACCCCGAGGTTGCCAACCACGATCGGCATGAAGAAGGTCAGCGCGGATGCACCGAACCGGCTCGATGCCACCGCAAGACCAACCCCACGCCCCCTCAGCTCGGTCGAGAACAATTCAGACGGATATACATACCCAACTGTGCTGGTTGCCTTTGTGACCAGCGCGAAGGTAGCGAAGACGATGACAATGAACAGTGGGCTCGCACCGGATATCATCAACGGAAGCAGGAGGAGCCCAGAAACAAGGAAGCCGCCGAAGGCCATCGTTCTGCGTGAAAGGCGGTCTATCACAAGGAGTCCCAGGAAAGGTCCTATGGCGGCGCAACAGTAATACCCAAGTGAGCCCGTATACGGGTTTTCTACCCCCAGTGTTTCTACGACACGTGGCAGGAACGTACCGAGAGCAAAGGTGGGCATGACTGCAACCGTATACACCAAGCACGCTATGAAAGTGCTTCTCGCAGTGTCGGAACGGAAAAGCGCCCGCAGGCTCGGCTCGACCGACTTCGGGGCAGTCTCCGGTAAATTGTAGTTCGCACCCATCCGGCTCGTCACAATTTTTCGAGCCTCGGACACGCGTCCGTTCTGGACAAGCCAACGAGGCGACTCGGGTGCGCCGATACGTAGAGCGAAACTGATGATTGATGGAATTGCAGATGTGGCGAGAATCCACTTCCAGGAATCAGGCCCTAGGTCGCGCATGAGTAGCCCGACAATGTAGGCGGCCGCGAATCCCAATGTCCATGCGAATCCGAGTGCGCCCAATGCTCGGCCACGCCAATAGCGTGGGGATACCTCCGCGAGCAGCGCTTTCGACGAAACGTAGTCACCACCGAGGAGAAGTCCCATGATGAATCGAACGATCAACAATGACCAATCGGGACTCGTCAGAAGCTGCAGGAGGGAGGCCAAGGTGAAAATTAACATCAAGGGACCAAAAAATGGCTGTCGTCCGAAGCGGTCCACCAATCTTCCGCAGATCAATGCGCCGAAAAATAGACCGGCAAGTGTGGACGATCCGAGAAGTCCCTGCCACGTATCGCTGATGTCCATCGTGTCCGTTGCGACCGCCAACGCGATCCCGGTCACGCCGAGTACATAGCCGTCGGAAAACGAACCAGATGATGCGCTGAGGACGAGCCGCCTATGGAACGGTAGTACGGGGCCGGCGTCATAGTCGACCGTCCTGGTTGCAGTTTCTTCTGTCACTACAAAACCTTCCATCGTCTGCATCCTGTGTGAGCGAAGCATTCTGAGCTGGTGCGGCAGGTGCGGATTTGTGAAACCTGCCGGTGCCTGTCGCAGTGTTTATACCGGGATGTCATCGGGCAAGCTAATACGGCTTTGCAAGTAATTCCATACGAAAGTCGTATGCGTGCAGGTGGGGTGCCTGTAGAGGTGCGCGGTCAGGTTGTGGGCGTTTGAGCGGAGCAACCACCAGGGCTACGTTCACAACGCGCGTGAGTTGATCACATGGTCCGAGGAAGAATGGGTTGGCATCTAATATGTCTTTGCAACAGAAATCCGTCGACTACCGTGGCTATCGGACGGCTGGAATAAGGCTTTCCGAGGGGCTTTGGACCGATAGGTTATTTACGTCTCGAAACCATGAACGAGCACCGTTGAAGTCGATTCTCGACTTCGATAAGGCCCACTTGGTGATGTTGGTGGAAATGGGCCTGGTGGAGAAAGGCGACGGACGCAAGATGCTGGCTGAAATCTGTGATATCGAGGCGAATAGCGTTTTACTCGGTGAATGGGACGGGGGGATGCATTGGACCGAGCAGCAGTTGATTCAGCGCCTCGGCGAGCAAATTGGGGGATGGATCAATCTGGGAAGGAGCACGGGCGATATATCAGAGGTTTCACGGAGACTCAATACCAGGAGACTAGTTTTTTGCAATATTCACATGCTAAATAGTCTCCGGGGGGTCCTACTGAAACTTGCGATGAAGTTTGTCGAGACTGTCGTGCCCGGTCAGACGTTTTTGCAGCATGCACAACCGACCACGCTCGGTCACTGGCTCAGCATGTGGGCGGCTACACTCGATCGTGACGTTCAGCGCTATATGGAGCTCACAGTTCGGGTGAACCAGTCGCCGGCGGGGGCTGGTATATTGAGCACCACCGATTTCGAGATAGACCGCGAGCGTGTTTCAGAACTCTTGGGCTTCGACCGTCCCATCGCAAATAGCTTGGACGCGATCATGAGCCATGATGTGGGTGTGGAGACGATAAGCGTCGTGACGATCGCTGCTATGAACCTTGCGAGAATCGCCGATGATTTAGAACTTTGGATGTCTACCGAGTACCGATACGTAGACTTCCCGGACAGGTTCTGTGCGACCTCTAGCATTATGCCTCAGAAGAGGAACCCAAATCTCCCGCAGCAGATCAAGGCGCAGTGCGCAAAGGCAATCGGCGCAATGTCTCTCGGAATTGCGTCGGAACGAGGTGCCACTGGTCAGCCGATGCTGGAGCGCTTCGAATGTGACGTCGTCCTCTGGGAGTTGCTCGAAGACCTGCCTCGGATCATGGGGGACTTGGCTACCATGCTCGATGCCATCGAGGTCGACGACAGGCGAATGCGGGAGAGTTCGGAACGTCACTGGGCCTCGGCTAGTGATCTGGCATCATTGATCGTTACAGAATGCGGTCTGTCTTGGCGTACCGCGCATCAGATCTGCGCCATCGTCATCCGACTCTGTTACGAGCGTGGTCTTGAACCGCGAGATCTGACGTCGGCGATAGTAGACGAAGCCGCGTGCATGTACAGAGGAGAGCCACTGTCGCTTTCGTTGAGTTCTCTTCGCTCAGCACTCGATCCGATTGCATCAGTGCACCGGCGAACAGTACTTGGTGGGTCGGCGCCGAGTGCGGTGTCTCGGGAGATCGCGTCTATGACGGAACGCCTTGGGCGCGACGTTCGTGCGGCATCGGTGTGCGAGCGTAATATCGCAGAATCACAGGCAAGGCTCACCGAAGCGATTGACCGACTGCTTGTGGGATAGTTTTGACAAGTGTAACTACTCGCAGAACCGAAAAGGTCAAGAGGCAGGATGAGCCTGACGCGTTTGAAGTACTTCGTTGTCGTCGCGGAGGAACTGAGCTTCACGAGGGCGTCCGCGCGTCTGCACATCTCCCAGCCACCGCTCACACAGCAAATCAGAACGTTGGAGCGTGAGGTCAACCAAGAGCTGTTCAAACGTAGTTCGCGGAGAATTTCGTTGACCCCGGCCGGTGAAGCGCTGTTACCCGAAGCTAGACGGATCTTGGAACGGTACCAGCGCTTGCCTGGATTGTTGCACGAGGCCGCCACCGAGAGCACCCGGACTCTGACGGTGGGTTGTGTGGCGTCAGCTGTGATCGGACTTGTCCCACAGGTTCTGCGCGAACTCGAGCGCGCGAATCCGCGCGTTGCGGTGAGACTTCAGGAGGCGGGCGTCGAGACCCAAATGGACCGGCTGAGGTCCGGTGATCTGGACGCCGGTTTATTGCGAGTCAGAGAGTTGGGGGAGGAGTGGTTCTGGGTAGACGCGGCGCCGGAATACTATTGTGCCGCAGTGCCGATATCGCATCCGTTGGCGCAACGGGGGACCATTCACTGGCGAGAGCTTGCGAATGAGGTCCTGGTAATCGCCGATCGGAGCCGCGCGTCTCTGGAATTCGATACCGTCGTCGCGGCTTGCTCGAAGAATGGTTTTACACCAATCGTGGTCGCCGAGGCCATCGCCGGATACAACATCATTCCATTGATAGCGGGTAATCGTGGAATCGGGATTGTTCCCGAGCGCGTGTCCGCGTTCAAGATGGACGGGGTTGCGTACTGTCCGCTGAGCCCGCGGGTTGCAACTGTACCGATGCGGTTGGTTGTTCGGAAGAACAAAGTTGATGCGAGCATCGATCGACTCGGCGAGCTTGTGAGAACAACCTCGGTGCCGCTGTGTAGGTCAGAGGTATAGCGAGGATTGCCGGCACGAGGGATCGTGCTTCACACTCTGGGTCTTTGGCCTGGATCCACAGATGTGGTGCCGGTCGGTAATGGGTTCGGTTGCGTCCGTTGATTGCTGCTTGAGTGTGGGCGATCGTCTCCGTTCGTCTTCCCAGGGCCACCGGTGTGGGAGATGCAAGGTCAGCCTTCGCCGAGAACGCGATACGGGCCGGGGCTGTGATCAGGGTCCTGCGGATGGTGGCGATCGATGCTTTTACCTGCCGTCTGCCTGTGATGGCTCGAACCGCTCTATCCGCCGCGCGAGTCCTCGGGGGATGCCTGGTCCGGTGGTCGTCGAGATTGATCAAACGTGTGAGGAGCCGCGCGCACCGAAACGGCCAACGGCTTCCTACCGACCGGCTCGGACTGCTTTCTGATCTGACGTATGCAGCGATGAGGACTTTCAGTGACGACGGTTTGGGGGCAACTTGGGCCAGCCTGCCTCTGTCCGGGGGTGCTGGGCGTGGAGGGCTCGGATTCCGCGGGTGTGAGTGTGGTCGCGACCCAGCTGCGTAGCAGGTCGAGGGCATCAGCCGACGGGGTTCCGGGGTCGGCGAGGTAGGTGACGATTCGGACGTCGGGGGTCGAGCCGAGGGTCAGGGTCTCGAATGCGACCGTGAGCTGACCGACCACGGGGTGGCGGATCGTTTTGGTTCCGCTGGTATGGATCGCGACTGTGTGCCCTGCCCACCAGGTGCGGAATTCGGGGCAGTGGGTGGCGAGCTCGCCGACGAGGGCCATGAGGGCACGGTCGCCGGGGTCGCGGCCGGCGAGGAGGCGCAAGCCCGACACACTCGGCCGGGCGCTGCGTTCCCAGTTGACGTAGAACTCCCGGGAGCGGTCGTCGAGGTAGAGATAGCGCGTGTGGTTGAGCGGTTCGCTGTTCTCGGGAAATAGATGTGGGAACAGCGCTCGTCCGAGGCTGTTGGCTCCGACCAAGTCACCGAGCCGTCCGAGCGCTATGGCCGGGACATTGCCCATCGCGTCGAGGAGTTGCGTTGCTCGCCGCGGTAGAGACGACTGGGGCTTGACACGGGACGTCCGCGCGCCTTCGGATGCTCGTGCGAGGTCGAACAGATGCTGGGTCTCGACCTCGTTCATGTGCAATGTGCGGGCCAGCGATTGCAGCACGCTCTCAGATACTCCACGGAGGTTCCCGCATTCCATCCTGGTGTAATACTTTGTGCTCACGCTGGCGAGTTGCGCGACCTCCTCGCGGCGGAGTCCGGGTACGCGGCGTTCGCCGCCGAAGATCTTCACACCCGCTTCCTCTGGAGTAAGGCGTGCCCGCATCCCGGTGAGGAACTGCTGTACTTCGGCGCGGAGGGCCATGCAATCGACGGTAGCCATCGCGGTGGGCTGCGTGGGAGTGCCTATCAGCGCCAACCGGGTTCGCGTCTGGGGATAACGACAGTGACTCTCACCTTGCTGGTCGAGTACCTACTGTCGAGGCGTGCCCCAGAAGATGATCACGCTGAACAACGGTGTCGAGATGCTGGCCGTCGGGCTCGGTGTCTTCCAGACCCCGCCCGACGCCACGACCGCTGCGGTCGAGGAAGCTCTCCGCCTCGGCTACCGTCACATCGACACGGCCGCCGCGTACTTCAACGAGCGCGAGGTCGGTGAAGGTATCCGTCGCTCGGGCATTGCCCGCGACGAGTTGTACATCGAGACGAAGGTCTGGATCAGCGACTACGGTTACGACGCCACGCTGCACGCGTTCGACAAGAGCACCGGCAAGCTCGGTGTCGGGCAGCTCGACCTGCTGATCCTGCACCAGCCCTTGCCTTCGATCGCACGCTCGATGCGTGCCGGGCGCTCGAGGAACTCCTCGCCGATGGCAAGGTGCGCGCGATCGGCGTCAGCAACTTCATGCACGAGCACCTCGACCGTCTCCTGAACGAGACCTCTGTTGTGCCCGCGGTGAACCAGATCGAGGTACACCCGTTCTTTCAGCAGACTTCGCTGCAGCGAATACACGCCGAACACGGAATTATTATCCAGGCCTGGTCACCCATCGGAGGCATCACGGCCTACGGCACGGCCGTAAAGAGCACGTTCGACGACCCGACCCTGCGCGACATCGCTCGGGCACATGGGACGTCGGCCGCGAAGGTGATGCTGTGCTGGCACCTCCAGCGGGGCCGCTCCGCCATCCCGAAGTCGACCAAGCCTGCCCGCATCGCCGAGAACTTCGACGTCTTCGACTTCGAGCTCACCACCGAGCAGCTCGCCGCGATCGACGCACTCGACACCGGAGTACGCGGCGGACCGGAACCGGACAGCATCACTCTCGAAACGTAGGCAGAGATATACCCGAGGCGTGAGTCCACGCCGCCGCCGGCCGCGGTGAAGACAAAGTTCAATGACTGACCAGGAGAGCGCAGTGCACAGGAACCCGACCGATCGCGGTCGCCGCAGATTTTTGATGGGAGCTGCCGGGTTGGCCGCATCCCCGCTGGTCGCCGGGATGGCGGCTGGCTGCACGTCGACCGAGCAAACCGCGCAGTCCGGCGCCGGCACGAGCGGCGTCCGCGACGGTGCGAGGCTGGTGACTGCGACCACAACGGTCACCGGCCGCCGCACTCTCGGATCCTTGGAAGTCTCGAGCATCGGGCTGGGATGCCAAACCATGCCCGGCAAGCTCTACGGCCCCGTCAGTAGTCGCGCGGACATGATCACCCTCACTCGAGCAGCTGTCGACCAAGGGTGACCTTCTTCGACACGGCCGAAGCGTATGGGCCCCTCGAGTCCGAGCGAATCGTCGGGGAAGCTTTGAACCCGTCCGGGATCAGGTAGTGATCGCGACGAAGTTCGGGTTCGACTTCGACCCACAATCCGGTGAGAGACGCGGTGGCCCGAACAGCCGCCCAGACCACATCCGGCGGGTGGTCGACGAGATGTTGCAGCGCCTGCGAACCGACCGCGTTGATCTGCTCTATCAGCATCGAGTGGATCCCACGGTCCCGATCGAAGACGTGGCGGGCACCGTGAAAGATCTGATAGCCGAGGGCAAAGTCCTGCACTTCGGCCTGTCCGAACCAGGACCCGATACCATCCGCCGCGCACATGCGGTCCAGCCGCTCACCGCGATCCAAAACGAGTACTCGATGCTTTGGCGTGGGCCCGAGGACATAATCCTGCCGCTGTGAGAAGAGCTCGGGGTCGGATTCGTGTGTTGGGCACCTCTGGGAATGGGCGTCACGACTGGGACGATCAATCCCTTCACCGGGTTCACCGAGGGAGACTTCCGCGCCGCGGTGCCCCGTAATGCGCCTGACGCCTTGGCAGCGAATATGCCTCTGGTCCAAATGATCCAGGAGTGGGCCGTGCGTAAGGGCGCCACCGCCGCGCAGCTCTTGGCTGATGGCGCAGCGACCGTGGATCGTCCCGATTCCGAGTGTGCCACGAGAACCGCCCACCTTCTGGAGGATCTCGGAGCGAAGAAGTGACCTTCAGCGACGACGAGCTTCAGGAGCTGAACACTGCTTTGGCAGGAATCACGATCCACGGCGAGCGGCTACCACCGGCAATACTCGCGCAGACCGGTGTCGAAGCACCCACCCGATAGTGACCTAGCGATACACCTGCGCACCAGTTGCAGATCAAATGATTGGGCTCTCGTTTCGGAGTCCGGTGGTCGCGGCATCTACACCCGGAATTGTGAGCAGCCGGGCACGTAGTTGGAGGGTATGGGTGGGTGGTGCGGCCAGGGTGCCGTAGTTGTTGAGTAGCGGGCGTTCTGCCTGGGGTTTCCGATCTTCGGAGGTGTCTCGGGGGGCGGCGGAGCGGGCATAGGGA
>NZ_JBHXWI010000137.1:0-7597 GCF_042671975.1 Rhodococcus sp. NPDC127593
CCGTGACCAAGGACGAGCTCACCATGCTCGACTTCGCGGTCAAATGGGCACCCTTCGGAGGCGGAGACGAACACATCCTCCCCGAGTTCGGCGTCCTCCCCACCGTGTTCTACCGCAGGTTGCACCGTCTCCTCACCCACCACCCCACCGTCAACGACAGCGTCCGACGCCGGCTCGACGAACTCTGCACCCTCAAACTCGCGCCGATCGCCGATCGTCATCCGGTGCTCCGATAGGCGTTCCCGAGAAGGACATCCGCGACGACGCACCTGTTCGGAGCCAGTCCACGACCGCTACCGTGCGAGAGGTGGAACTTATTCTCGCTGCCTCGGCCGAATTCGAGCGCGTGGTGCGCCAACTGACGGTGGACTCATGGGACCTGCCCACACCGTCACAGATTTCGGTGCGCGACCTGGTCGAGCACGTCGTGGTGGGAAATCGCTTCACTGTGCTCCTGCTTGCCGGCGTCGGGCGTGAACAAGCCCGGAACATGCTCGCAGATGACCAGCTCGGAGACGACCCGGTCGCCGCGGTGGCCGAATCGTCACGACACCAGGCCGAGGCCTTCGCTGCCGCACCACCGGAACAGCCAGTTCCAGGCCCGAACGGCGACCTCCCTGCCGAGGCGTTCCTGCGCTTCCGGCTCGTCGACCTTGTGGTCCACGCGTGGGACCTTCTCCGTGCGGCGGGCCTCGATGAAACTCTTGACCCACCGGTGGTCGCCGGGCTGTCGCGTGTGGTCGAACCACATCTGGACGACATGCTCGCCTTCGGCGCGTACGGCGAGGGCTCGAGTGACACATTGCCTCCCGACGCTTCGCAGCAGACCCGACTCCTCGACTGGTTCGGACGACGGCCCTAGCGCAACGCCAAGGAGGACCTCCCGTCGAGGATCCGTTTGCGGGGCCGGTCGGGGACTCTACGTTCGAACGATTCGTCCGGTCATCGTTCGGCTTGCGGGGTCACCAACGACGTTGTCAGCATCCGATCTGTGCCGTCACCCGGTTAGCGCATGCAAGTATCGGTGGCATGTCCGAGAAGCGATTCAACTTTGCCTATGTCGGCGATCCTCCACTGGGTTGGACTGCCCACTTGAAGTGGAGTGCCCGGATCTTGCGATTGGCCGGCGAATCCATTCCGGGAACTCGAGCGCGAACTGGAACGTGAGGAACAGGAACAACGCGAGAAGCGAGCGCAACGGCCACCCGGTCGCCGCGAGTTACCCGAATTTCGGAAACGACCCGACGCGTTCCTGACGACAGAGGACGAGGATCCAGTCCTTTACGAGCCGAAGTTGTCGATCCCATTCAGAACCAACAACGGCCTCGACCTCCAGTTCACCAGAGTGAAGGTGTACGAGAGCGGGGTGGGCTTTGATCTGGTCGCCCGCGAACCGGACCCAGACCCCACCGCCGGTATCCCGCTCGACACCGAAACAATCAATCTGGGTTACAGAATCAGGCCGGACAAGGCTCACAAAACCAGAATCCGGCTGGTCCTCGCGGTATCACCAACTCTTGGTGAACACGGTTTCTTCGGCGGCACAGTCCTGTCCAACTCATTCAGACAGGACGACTTTCCCGATGATCCGAACGAGCCATGGCTATCTGGTGGCGGCGACTCCCGCAGCCGTGTCCGCGACCTGATGCGATGAAAGGGGCGGGGCCTCCCGCTCCTCGTGGTTCCCGGCGAATGCTGGGGGTGTCACATCCACACGTGTCGGAGGAGGCCCCTATGAGTGAGTATGACGGAAAACAGTTCGTCGGGATCGATCTGCACCGGCAACGCTCGGTGATCGTCCGGCAAACCGATTCCGGTGAGCAACTCGCGGTGACGCGAATCGTCAACGACCCCGCCTCACTGGCCCTGCAGCTCGAGAAGGCCGGAGAGCATCCGGAGGTGGTGCTCGAGGCAACCTATGGCTGGTACTGGGCGGCCGACACGCTGCAGGCCGCCGGCGCGAGCGTGCATCTCGCACATCCATTGGGTGTCAAGGGGTTCCGGTACCGGCGGGTGAAGAACGATGTACGCGACGCCCGGGACCTGGCGGATCTGTTGCGGATGAACCGGTTGCCCGAGGCGTGGATTGCACCGCCACCGACGCGGGAACTGTGGGAACTGGTGCGCTACAGAGCCAAGCTCGTCGCGTTGCGGTCGGGCCTCAAGGCCCAGGTGCACTCGGTGCTCGCCAAGGCCGGGGTGTTGATCCCGGTGTCGGACCTGTTCGGCGTCGAGGGACGTGAGCGTCTGACGCAGGTCCCGCTCGGTGTCGCGTACGCGCAACGGGTGATTTCGCTGCTCGAGCTGATCGACGTCCTCGACGCGCACGAGGGACGATTCTTCGACCAGATCGCCGCCGAGTTGCGTGGCCATCCTGGTTATCGGGCGATTCAGGAGCTGCCCGGGGTCGGTCCCACCCTCGGTGCCGTGTTTGTCGCGGAGATCGGTGACGTGCACCGGTTCACCGACCCCAGCCGCCTGTGTTCGTGGGCCGGCCTGACCCCCAAGCACCGCGAGTCCGACACCGTCGTGCGCCGCGGGCACATCACGAAGCAGGGCTCCAAACTGGTGCGCTGGGCGGCGGTGGAGGCCATCCAGCGGCAACCGGCCGGCACGAAGATCTCGGTCGACCGCCAACGCATCGAGGCCCGCCGCGGCAGGAACATCGCCAAGGTCGCCGCGGCCCGCAAACTGCTCACCCTCGTCTATTACGGGCTGCGTGACGGACAGATCCGCGCGCTGGCCCACCATAAGGCGGCGGCGTGAGCACCCCGGACGCAACACGCGCGCGGCCGCAATCAGGTCTGACCCCCGTGTCAACGGCGTGGTCGTCGTTCTGAATGACCCCGCGTATTGCCAGCGCACCGCTCCATGCCCGCACCACCGGGCGAAGGGATGACCGACAGCCGAGGGGGAACCCGGCCTGTCCCAACCCATTCGCATCACATTGGAGACCGTTCACTCCCACAACCGAATTGCCCGTTTCCGGGGGGCCGTGACCAGTCTGCGCCGGGCCGGGCCACGGTCAAGACCGTTCGTCCTCACTGGCGCTGCGGGCGCTCCGTCCTGACCGAAGGGGGCCCTCACCCAGCGTTGCCCGCACGGAGGCCGGAAACGGGCAAAACAGCAGGTCGGACAGGGGTTGACAGGACCCCGCCCTTTCAGGGATGAGCCTGATTGAAACGCGAGCGCACTACTTCCTCAGTCCGGTACCCACAAAGAGCACCATCCACGTCACGGTGGCTTACCCCGAGTTTGGACTCAAAACGACCAGCATCGAGTTTTACGCCGCCAACCTCCGCCCGCCGGGCCGATAGCCGATCGTTATCCGGTGCCGATAGGCGTTCCCTTCCGGACGCACATCCGCTTGGCGTGGTGGTGAACCGGCCCTCGGTGTGGCCTGACCGATGATTTTTCCGCGCCGTGCTGGTCTGTACACCGAGTACCGACTCACGGGAGGCTGACACCATGAGGAAACTGACCTTCGCCATGAATGTGAGCCTGGACGGTTACATCGCCGCGCCCGGCGACGACCTCGGCTGGAGTGTGCCGAGCGACGAGCTGTTCCAGTGGTGGTCCGACCGGGTGAGGGCGACAGGCACGGCGCTGTACGGGCGCAAACTGTGGGAGACGATGAGCTCCCACTGGCCGACCGCCGACCAGCAGCCGGGTGCCACACCGGCGGAGATCGAGTTCGCCCGCCGCTGGCGGGACATGCCGAAGGTCGTGTTCTCCTCGACGACCAGCACGGTCGACTGGAACACTCGCCTGGTCACCGGCGACGCGGGCACCGAGATCACCCGGCTCAAGGCCGAGGACGGCGGCCCCATGGATATCGGCGGCGCCACACTCGCCGCAGTGGCCATGCGGGATGGGCTGATCGACGAGTACGCGATCGTCACCCATCCGGTCCTGGTAGGTGGCGGCACACCGTTCTTTGCGGCCCTGGACAACTGGGTGAACCTGACCCTGGTGGAGACCGGGACGTTCCCTGACGGCGTGGTCCTGACCAGGTACGAGACCAGGCGCTGAGTACCCGACCTCGGATCGGCCCGGGCTTCGGGCCGCCCAAGGATCTCGTGGCGCTGTGTTTCGAGGCGATCGTGATACCCGTCAAGGATCACAGACCGTGTATGTAAGGGATCGCGGATCGGGATCGGGATCGGGATCGGTCAATTGTCGCCGGGAAGCTGGCGGAAGTACTCCTCAGGCGAAACCTCGGGTGGAATCCGGTGAGCGTCGTGGTCAGGGTCGTCGTCGAGGGTGATCGTCGGCGACGTGCTGTACGCGCCGGCGCTAGGCCCTTGAGGGCGGCGATACGGTTCGTCGTCGACGTACCATGCGTCGGTAGCGACGAAGTCGAAGCCGTCCTGGACCCCCTTCCCGGGTAGGCGTTCCCACTCGAAATACACTTGACGACCAGGATCCAAGCCCATGCGAGTCTTCGTAGAAGGCGTCGTCGCGTGTATCCAGCAACCACCGGGTGTCTCGGGCGAGTCGATGACGCCCCAGCCCTCGTCGTGGTTCCAGGTCCGCATCGTTCCGATGCTCGGAGACATGATTTGATACTGCATCATCACAACGACCGTTCACATGCCAATCTTCCACTCGGCGGGGTAGTGACGGATCCCGTTGCTGCATTGGTGACCGGTCGCCGATCCGCTTGCGGAACCACGTGTCCGCCGGCGCGCAGTCGGCCGCACTGTCCGCTGGTGGTTCCGCTAATGGACGTTCCTCACGACACACCCGATCCGGGCCCCCGGTCGGCGCCTCTCGCCACGCCGTTGTGGACGATCTGGGCGCATAGACACACGTGGGTAACGCGCGCGTCAGCCGATCTGCTCGAACAGGGACACGATGATCCCTTCGGGCCCACGCACGTAGGCCATCCGCACGCTGTTCTCGTACTCGCCGATGCCGCCGATGAGCCCGTACCCGTCCGCAGCCACCGCGTCGACGGCCGCCTGGAGGTCGCCGACCTCGAAGGACACGTTGCGCAGCCCAAGCTCGTTGGCCATCGCCGTGGGCGATCCGGGCACGTGGTCGGGCGTGACGAAGGTCGCGAGCTCCAGCCGGGACCCTCCGTCGGGCGGCCGCAGCATCGCGATCTCACAGTGCGCGCCGGGGATGCCGCAGACGGTCTCCACGAACTCGCCCTCCACAGATCCGGTGCCCTCGACCTCGAGACCCAGTCCGACGAAGAACGCCGTCACCGAGTCGAGGTCCGCGACGGTGATGCCGATGTGGTCGAAACGTTGTACGTGTGCCATGGGATCCATCCTCCAATTGTTGTCTTGCCGATTCGATGCTGGGACGGAGCCGGGGCTGGGATCTCGACATGTTCGTTCTTGCAAGCTGAGGTCAACCCAGGGTTTCGAAAGATCGTGCGGGACGACGTGTTGCTGTCGCGGCTGGAAGACGCGGGAACGTCCCTGGTGCGTGACGGCCCCCCGTGGACCCCTCGCGACCTTTCGTTGGGTGTTCGCTGGTGTCGTACCGGATCACCATCTCACCACTCCCTCGCCACCCCTCGTAGACACCGGTGCCGCTGATGATCCTCCATGGCTCACTTTGCGTGTGCCCTACTGGCATCTGGGGGTCGAAGCCCATCCTCAAACGTGCCGTCCTGACACGTAATCGACCGGTCTACAAGCCCGATCCCACCAGTACCGTGCGTGTCCCGATGGTGGATCCGCTTTCGGCACTCCGGTCAGGGGACATGTCCGAAAGCCCATCCTCCGCGGCTTAGGCCACGTTTCGATAGTCCGGAAAAAGGCCCCCTGTGAGGTTCCGGAGCTGTCGTTGGGGCTGATCGTCGCCGGTGTCCTTCGGCGGCCGCGCCACCACGACGGGTGAGGTTTTCGTGGGCGCGACGTTGTAGTCCGGCGCGAGCTCGGGGTCGGCCCGGTCGGGGTCGATCTCGACGGTCTCGAGCAGCGTTTCCGGCTCGTCGTCGATGCGTAGCGATCGCACCTACCGATAGCCTGCCACGATCCACCGACGAGCCGGTCGTGCTCAATGTCATTGTGGCCGCTCCTGGGCGGGCTAGTTGATGCGTGGTCCCCGGACGAGTTCGGCGTTGCGCGGCGGGAAGGGTTCGCCATTGTTGTATTTGCGTTCGAGAACGGCGAGGTAATGGGCGAGGGCTTCGTCGACGAGGTTGGACCAACTGTTGGGGGCGCCGGCGATGTGGCCGATGGCGGCGACGGCATTCTTGCCATTTTCGACCTTGGCGCGGTTGATGTAGACGGATTCAAGCTTCTTGTCTGCGGGGACCCGTTTGGTGGTCTTCTTTTCCTCGCCGAGGGCCACCGGACCCGGTTGAGGTTCGGCGATGGTGGCTGCTTCTCGTGCGACGTCCACGCCCTGTTCGACGAGGTTCGGCAGTCGTGGCTTGCGGCGTTCGAGGGGGTTGTTGGCGAGTCCGGGTTTACGTGTCACGCTCGTCAGGAGGTCCTTGGAACGAGTTCTCGAGTACGTCCCGTCCTGGTGGGCGCCTGTGCGGGGCTGGTGGCGGCGTTCGAGGGGGTTGTTGGCGAGTCCGGGCTTACGTGTCACGCTCATCGCTAGGTCCTTTCGACGAGTTCTTGGGCGGCGTCGCGGTAGGCGCGTGCTGCGGAGGAGGACGGTGCCCACCTGACGACGGGTTCTTCGGCGCTGTAGCTTTCGCTGACGCGGACGGACTTCGGGATGATGGTGCGCATCGTCTGGTCGGGGTAGGTCTCGCGGAGCGCGGCGAGGACCTGCTGGTCGATGACCTGGCCGAGTTCGACGCGGCCGCACAGAATGTGATTGAGCCGCGCGGTTGGGTTGAGCAGCTCGACCTGCTGGGTGATGTAGTTCTCGATCCGCATGAGCGCTTCGAGTTCCATGGCTCCCGTCATGACAGCGGCGAGCACTTCGGTGCAGGCGACGAGTGCACTGATGGTCAGGTGGTCGAAGTCTCCGGGGCAGTCGAGCAGGTTGAAGTCGACGTCGGGGGCGCTGGCGAGGGCTTTGCGCAGGATGCCATGTGCACCGGGCTTCTTGAGGAAGTAGGGCCCGACGGAATCGAGTTCCTTGGTGGAAGGAACGAGGTGGATCCCGGACGCGGTGATGGTGGTGGCTTCCTCGATGCTCGCCACCAGCATGAGTACCGACAGGACATCGTTGTCGACGGCTTCGGGCGTGGCGCCGAGCCAGGTGGTGGCGTTGCATTGTGGGTCGAGGTCGATGACGCGGACGGTGTAGCCGGCTTCGACGAGGGCTTGGGCGAGGTTGACCGCGCTCGTGGTTTTGGTGGAGCCGCCTTTATGGTTGACCACTGCGATGGTGCGGGTCATGTGGGCCTGTCCCTTCGTGTAAATATAGTGACGTAGCTCAAGATACTTAACTTGGTCGAGGCACGCGGATGACCCGCCGATCTGAGCTGGAACATGTCCGATCCAAAACCTTCAACGGTGGTGGCGCGAAACCACCACCGCGGGGTCCCAGTCTCTCACCGCAACGCTGCGCCGACGCGTGACTAGTACACTGTCGCGGCTAAGTATTGGGATATAGATGGCGGAGCTTGATGCGGGCGTCGTCGGTGGTGAAGTGCCACTGGACCTGACGTTGA
>NZ_JBHXWI010000138.1:0-6504 GCF_042671975.1 Rhodococcus sp. NPDC127593
GACGTCGTCGACCAGGGTCACAACCCCAACCGGCCGGAGCCCCCCGACCCAGTGACCACCACACGACTCGTCGGGCTGGGGCGAAGCCCCGTTAGTAGTACTTTGTTAGCTCGGCGTGTCGGCTCGAGTTTTCGTGGCTTTCTCGAGAGTATGCGGGCATGGATACAGCCGCTCTCGACCGTGTCGGGGAACAGTTGGATACGTTTGTCGGTGAGGTGTTCTCGTCGCTGGCGCGCAAGGATCAACGGGAGAAGGCGGGACTGTATGCGCGGGGCTTGATGCTCGACGGGCGACGGAAGTCGATGCAGCCGATGGCGCAGCGGTTGCGGGTCGATCACCAACAGTTGCAGCAGTTCGTGACCACCTCGCCGTGGGATGTGGTGCCGGTCCGGAAAACGCTGTCGCGCCGGGCGTGTGATCTGATCGTCCCGGATGCGTGGGTCATCGACGACACCGGGTTCATCAAGGATGGACCCGCCTCGCCGGGTGTGGCCCGGCAGTACTCGGGCACCCTCGGCAAGGTCGGCAACTGTCAGATCGCGGTCAGCGTGCACGCCGCCACCGACGCGGCGTCCGCGCCGTTGGACTGGCGGCTGTTCCTGCCCCAGAGCTGGGACGATCGGTCCACCACCGACCCCGACACGGTCGCGGCGATCGCCGCCCGCCGGGCGCGCTCGGCGATCCCCGACACCGAGCATCACCGCACCAAGTGGAAGATGGCGATCGAGATGATCGACGAGCTGATCGAGTGGGGCCGGATTCCGCCGACCACGGTGGCGGACGCCGGCTACGGCGACGCCACCGCCTTCCGGGAAGCGTTGACCGAGCGCGGCATCGACTACGTCGTCGCCGTCAAGGGTGACCAGCGCCCATCCCGGCGACGCGGTCCCCGAGGCACCTCCCTACAGCGGGCGCGGGCGCGTACCGGCCCCGCGCTACCCGGGCCCGGTCGCGAGCTGCAAGGACCTCGTCCTCGCCGCCGGACGTAAGGCCCTGCGGACGGTGACCTGGCGGCGCGGCAGCAAGACCGACCCCGACAACCCCACCGCGGCGATGCGGTCGCGGTTCGCCGCCGTGCGGGCCCGCCCGGCGAACCGCGACATTCCCTGCGCCGAGGACGGCACCCTGCCAGAGGTGTGGTTGCTCGCCGAGTGGCCGACCGGCGCCGACGAGCCCACCGACTACTGGCTCTCCACCCTGCCTGAGGACATCCCGCTGTCCGAGCTGGTGCGCCTCGCCAAGATCCGCTGGCGCGTCGAACACGATTACCGGGAACTGAAAACCGGTCTCGGACTGGATCATTTCGAGGGTCGTTCCTGGATGGGCTGGCACCACCATGCCACCCTGGTCACCGCCGCGCACCTGTTCCTCACCGCCCTCCGGCTCGCCGACCCAAAAGCGACTGGGCAGGACTGACGCTCTATGGCATCGTGCGTGAACTCCAGGCGCACTTGCTCGTTGGATCGGTACCTGCCCACTGTGCCACCACAGATTTCCCACCTAACAAAGTACTACTAGGTGCGGAACCCCTGAACGAAACGGAGTCGGACCGAACCACAGCCCGAGAAGGGCTCCCGAGGTGGGCGACCGCTGGACTTCGATACCGCGCTCTGCCGTCACCGCAACACCGTCGAGCGTGGTTTGAACCGACTCGAACACTGGCGCGGTGTCTCAACCCGCTACGACAAGCACGCCGTCACGAACCTCGGCGGAGTACTCCTCGCCTCAACGATCACAACCCACCGACTGCGCAATTAGCAGACAGAACTCAACCACGCATCGACACGCTGTGCGATTTCCTCAGATCCGTTCTCGATGATGAAGTTGTGCCCATGGCCCGACAGTCCCCAGTCCGTGGCAAGTCGGGTAATCGGTACCCCTAACGCTGTCGACGTCTCCTCCGCCCTCGCCTCTGGTATGAGCTGATCTTGGTCCGCGACAAGTAGGAGCACGGGGATCTGACTCCCCCAACCTGGCGCGACAGCGGGATCTGTTTTCAGATCCATATTCAGCCCGAGGGATGCGTTGAAGATTCGGGGGGTCAACGGCACGAGTGATGATCGATAGTTGCCAATCGCCTGCTGTGGAAAGCACTCGCTGTTGGCGAACAGCGAACGAACCATCTCATCTGTGAAGACCACACATTGGTCCAGGGGAGCTGGATCCCAGCCTGCGACAGGGCTCTCCACGGAGGCCGGGGCAAGCGCTGCGATGGCACGGATCTTGTCTGGGTGACGCTCGGCCACTTTCAGCGACAATGCGGCGCCGATGCTGTGTCCGACCATCACGGCCGGGCCTGTCTGTTCCAAAAGTGCAATGACGCCGCCAACAACGTCGTTTGCGGAAACTGCGACGTTGTCCAGTGTGAGGCCGCTCGAGCGCCCGGTTCCCGACCAGTCGACTACGAAGACGTCCCATCCAAACGCAGCGAACCTGGGTGCCCAGCCCGCGCGACCATCGGGAGTCGTCGTCCACGCGGTTCCGGTGTGGAAGCCGCCATGGACCATGACGAGCGGGCCCCTTAACACCTTGGCTCCGGCTCCCGGAGACGGACGCCAGTGCTGTACATAGACCTGATGCGGGACTTGCCCAACGAAGCGCTCCGACATCGATACCACAACGTCGTCGTCAGTGGTGATGGGGTCCAACTTACACCTCCGAATGTCCAGGTAGTCAAATAGTCGAACTGCCGCCGCAGATCAGGCGTTGGGCAGCAGTGAAGGATCGTCATTGTATGTCCGGCGCCACCAGTGCCGCGCCGGGCAGACGCGTCCTACCGCCGGCCGTGTTGGCAGGAACCGGATGCTCGCTGGTTCGCCACTGACAGGTGTCGGATGGCGACCGATCAAGGTTGGGGGACTAGACCTGCGGCCTCAATGCCTGCTACGGCGACGGCCTCGTCGTTGTCGGAGGTGTCCCCGGAAACTCCGACGGCACCCAGTAGGGACCCCTCGGTCTCACGTACAAGAACGCCGCCAGGGACAGGCACCAGCGATCCACCTATTGCGGCGGTTGCCGCGGCAATAAAGTATGGATGCTGCTCTGCCCTGCCCATGAGCGAACGGGAGCCGATCCCGAGTGCAAGTGCTCCATGGGCCTTGCCGAACGCGATTTCAAATCTCTTGTTCGAGGCCCCATCCTCGCGTTCAGCTGCCAGTACGTGTCCCCCGGCGTCGAGGACAACAATTGTGAGCGGCTCGAACCCTTTTTCGTTGGCACATGTTCGAGCCGCCTCAATGATTTTTCTCGCCGTGCCGAGGTCAATGGTCATGCGTTTCTCCATCACTATTTTGTCGCATTATTACATTCGCGCGGCCAGGGACTTGTGTCGTATTCGGCGGAGTCATCAATGGTGTGCACAGCACCGAGGACAACGAGTCACGGAATGATCCCGTCACGCTGTACGAAGTATTCTTGGATATCGATCAAGCCAACTAACCTCACAGCGCCTTGGAGCCGCTGGCTTGGCTTCCTGATACCGATTGAAAATGCCGCTGCATCGACTTTCGAAGTGGCGACCCCCGAGCTGGAGGCGGGACACATGCGGCCGGCAAAGTCGAACAAGACATCTCGTGCAAGGGCATTACGGGAAGAGGTGTGCGGGGACGGCGCGGTTCTCCAATCTCGCTGCACCACGGGCCCCTCGATGGGCGTACTCCGCCCGGCGGGGATACGTGAGCAGCTCGGCGATGTCCAGAACAGGGAGGGTGTGTTTGGCGGCGAGGTCTTCAATTCCGGCCCGCGGCAGCACGTGACCCTGGTCGGCTACGAGCGTGGCCATTACAGCGACCTGGGGCAGTCCGGCTAGTGTGCACAGATCGACGGCAGCTTCCGGATGCGTGAGGCGTTCGAACACGCCGCCCGGGTGGGTGCATAGCGGTAGCACGTGGCCCGGCCGAACCAAGTCGGCGGGGCTTGTGCAGGGAGCCGCCAACGTGCGGAACGTGCGGGCGCGGTCCACGGCACTGATCCCGGTGGTTACTCCGTGCCGGGCGTCCACACTCACGGTGTATTGGTCGTCGAGGGTAACTTGGTTGCGCGGCACCATCGGAGGAAGGTCGAGCTCGTCGGCTCGGGCTTCTGACATCGGCGCGCAGAGCAGGCCAGAGGTGTGCCGCACAGTCCATGCAACCCACTTCATGTCTACCCCGTGTGCGGCCAGGACTACGGCGCCGGCACCGGTCGAATCAACAGTGAGCACCGGTCGTCCCTCCCGTAGTGAGGCCAGCGCCGCGTCGACTCTCATGCTGATTCCTGTTGGATCCGGTGAAGACCACTGCGGTGAAACACGATCGGTGCGACGTTGGGCTGAAGACTCAAATCGTTGATGCGCAGCACGATGATCGTATGGTCGCCTGCTGGAAGTTCCTGCTCGACCGAGGTGTTCAACCACACACTGGCTCCCTCGATGAAGACGGCGCCGCCCTCATGTGTCTGAGTGGTCAACCCCTCGAATCGGTCTCCGATCTTCGCTGACAGCGATCGCACCGCCCCATCGTGTGTCTCCCCGAGAATGCTGATTCCAATGCGCGGCGATTCTTGTAGTCGCGGCCACGTCGCCGAGGTGTTCTGCGGGCAGACAGCAACGAGCGGGGGATCCAGCGACACCGAGACAAAGCTACTCGCCGCCATACCGATCCGTTCACCACCGATCTCCGCACACACCGCAACCACTCCACTCGGGTATTGGCCGAATGCCTCTCGAAGGGTTGGCCCGTCCAGGGTCGACTGCGCGATCATGCGTGCTCCCTCCCGGAGGATTTCAGGATAGCGTCGCCTGTCATCACGGTCGTTTCCATGTATATGTACCTCACCGTTTCCGAGTCGGTCCACCGTCGGTGTGGTTGCGCCCCAATGGAAGGGGCACACCTGATGGCGGAGGAGGTCGTGGTCACGCGCGTGCTTTTGGGCACGCGTGGGGGTTCACCGGAGCCACCCGATGAGCATCGATGTGGTTGTGGCGCAGGTTCATCCAGTCGGACCAACTCTCACCACCGCCAGCGGGGCGAATCAGCTGAGAAGGTTCCCGCGGAGAGTGGACGCACTGTACTCCTTGCGGAACACTCCGCGGCGTTGAAGCTCGGGCACGACCGAGCGGCAGAACTGTTCATGTGAGCCCGGGAAGGTTGTCGGCATGATGACGAACCCGTCGCACGCGCCCGACTCGAACATGTCCTGGAGTTCATCGGCTACGCTTTCTGGCGTACCGACCAATGAACCTCCGCGCGAGCGCTTTGCAGCTGCTTCCGCCAGTGTGACCCCACTCTTCTCTGCGAACTGGTTGAGCTCGTCAGTCCTGCCCCGGGTGCCCTGGTTCCCTCGAACGTTGCTGACTTCTTCGAGGGTCTGATGTTTGCTCAGGTCGGCACCGACCGATAGCGACGCATACGCCAGGTCATACTCGCTGTGCTGCAGACTATCCAGGTAATCGGCCCGTTCGCGAGCGATCGAGTCGGTCTCCCCCAGGATCGGAGTCACTCCGGGAAGGATCTTGCATGAGATTGGATCTCGGCCGGCCTCCACGACTTGGCGTTTCATATCTTCGTAGAAGGCAACCATCTCCGCTCGACTGCCTTGTCGAGTGAAGACGACTTCCGCCCATCGCGCCGCGAACTCCCGTCCCCGATCAGAACTGCCTGCCTGCATAATGACCGGATGTCCTTGAGGGCTCCGTGGTGTCGGGAGCGGACCGCGCGATTTCACCCACTTGCCTTGATAATCGGCGTAGTGAACCTTGTCTGTATCGCCGAAAACTCCGCGACGCTTGTCGAAAATGAACGGATCGTCGTCCCACGTGTTCCACAGAGCGCTACATGCCTCCAGTACCTCGTCCGCACGGTCGTAGCGCTCACCATGCGGAGGCAATCCGTCGAGCCCGGCGTTGGCTGCCTCGAGTTCGCTGGTGGATGTTACGACATTCCAAGCCACACGCCCCTTGCTCAACATGTCGATCGAGGCTAGGGAGCGCGCGATATGGAATGCGTTGTGGAAGCTGGTCGAGATTGTCACGCCCAGACCAAGCCGCGTCGTAACTCGCGCCATGATCGGAAGAACCGTCAGAGGATCGAGATAGCTGTTCTGTCCGCCCGAGCGAATAAACATCTCGAGCCCCTTGTAGGTGTCGGCCACACCGAAAAGGTCGGCGAAGAATGCGCCATCGAACTTCGCAGCCTCTAATGTCTGGGCCATGTGTTCGTAACGGACCGGATCGAAAATGTCGTCCAAGGTCGCCTCGGGGTGCCGCCATCCACCCGAGTGCAGCGCAGTCGGGCCAGTCTTCAGGTATCCGATCAAATTCATCATGCGAGTCATGATCTATCCCTCTTCTGTTGCAGTCGTTTGTCGTCTGATCAATTTTGACTTCAGCAGCACAGTGAATGTGCACGTCGGCCGGCTGCCGGGGTGGTTTGTGTCATGCGTCGCTGAGGTCGACGGTGCGGTTGTCGCCGATCCGGTATGCGCAGATGGCGCTGAGTGTGCAGAATGCTGCGAGCATGATCGAGA
>NZ_JBHXWI010000139.1:0-6225 GCF_042671975.1 Rhodococcus sp. NPDC127593
TGTTCATTAGTCAAGTCGAGTGTCGGAATTGGATTTGTCGGTCAGGTCGAGGCGCGGAGGGGCCCAGCGGAACGTGTGCTGCTGGGCCCCTCCGCGGGGTCAACCTGGGCGTGTGAAGAACTGCCGGGAGCGTCGGGGCTGGAGTTGGGTGACTGCTGACGGCGCGTCGTCTTTCTGGCGGACTTGTGCGAGTTCGATGGACAGCTCCGCGACGACACGGCGTAGGTATGCGCTGGCCTCACGTTCGCGGACCAGTTCCTTTTTCGTCGTCTCCAGTGCCTGCTGGGTTTCGGCGTATCTGTCGGCAAGTTGCTGCATGGCTTCGGGAACGCCGTCGCGGGCTTTCAGACGAGCCTTGAAGTCGCCCACCAGGTCGCCGTGTTCGTAGACGATGTCCCGGCGGAGTCCGGACTCGGTGATCAGTTCGGTGGCGGTGAGCTTGCCCGATGTCGACCGCAGCGGCGCGCCGGCCAGCAACCGCTCCGCTGCGGCCCGGATGGCCGACCTGTCGGCCTCCCGGTTTCGTGGGGTGCGGGCCATCAGGTCGTCCCATCCGATGCCTCAGCAGCGCCCGGTCGAGTGTGTTCGTGCCGTTCGATGATGGATCGTGTCCGGGCTGCCTGGGCGAGGCTGCGGTCGCGTAAGGGACGCGGGCTGAGCGGGTCGACCGCTCGAGCCTCCAACATGATCAGCCGCTGCTGCAGCACTTCGATATCGCGGTTGGTGTAGGCCAGATTGGTGCATGCGGATCGGCAGTCCGACTCGTCCGGCCCGTCGCTGTCCGCTCCTGCGTCCAGCCGGGCCATGCGACACAGCGCAGTCTCGGCGCGGTAGACGCAGGTCATCCCTCGTCCATGGTGGATGCTGGGGTCGGTGCCGTCGAGCAGCCGTTCCACGTTGCGGACCTTGTCCACGACCCGCCCGGCGAACGGCACCATGTTATCGAGGCGGCGCCGGTATTCCTCGGCGGATGGACCGCTGATGTGCTCACCATCGTGAAGGTATTCGAGGTCGTCGTTGGTCTGGTCTATGACCATCTCCAGGCGTTCGATGAGAACGTCATCGAGCCAGCTGGTGTCGGCTTCGCCGGCGTAGGACAGGGTGACGCGGGAACGGACATGGCCATACTGCAACGCGGCGGCGATCAACCCTCCCGGCCGTCGCACTACAAAATAGGCCAGGGTGCGCCTGAAGCGCGAGGCGTGGATCAGCTTGGTGGGGTCCGGTGGGATGGGCAGCTTGCCATCGGGGCAGGAGAAGGTGGTGTTGACCCAGTCGATGAATCTGGTGATGTCTGCGTCGATTACAGCGTTTCTCAATGGTCTGTTTCGGATGATCGCGCGGGGTGACTTGCGTCTTGTGCTGGGAGGGAACAGCAGCGGCGAGTCGGTTAGGGATTCCAGCATGGTGATCGCGGTCCCAACCACGCCGACCACTGCCCAGGATCGCTCACCGACGTTGTGGTCGGTGTGGTCGAGTCCCTTGCTGGCGTGGCCGATCAGGGTGAGCTGCCCTTTGTCGTCTTCGCGCAGGCAACCACGGCGGAGTTGGAGAACTTCCGCCGGGCGCATGCCGCTGAGGTAGCAGATCGTCGTAAAAGACGCGGCCCGAAGGTGCCGGACAAGATCGGCGATCTCGGTCAGGCCGATGGGCTCGTTTCTCCATCGCGTGCCGTGGAGACGGCCGGTGATGGTGCCGAGGTGGGCGTCCGGTGCCACCGTCACTCCGTACTCGCCCGCCATCCTGGTGATCGTGGCTGTCTGCCGATAGACGTGGGTGGCGTCGCAGCTGAGCAGTCGCGACAGATGGCCGCACGCGATTTCGATGGTGCCGTCCCCGCGGCGCTGGCCGGGGAGCTGCCGCCCGCTGTCCCGCAATTGCGGGAGGAACCGTTCCAGTCGTTTGACCAGGGACCGCGAGAAGTAGTGCTCTCGATAGAACTGGGCCGTGGGGTGGCTGCCATCCATGAGCTGGCGGTCTTCACGGAAGGCATCCCGGATGTCGGGGCCGAAGTCCTCCAGGACTCGCAGCGCCCAGGCGAGCAGTGCATCCATGGTGTCGGGATGGATGCGGGGTGTCTTGTTGTAGCGGTTCCACGCGGTGTGCCCGACCAGGTTGCGGGCGGTCGCCGATCCCCACGGCCGGGTTCCCGGGAGGCGGTACTCGATCGGCAGGTTCTCCCGGTAGGCCCAGAGTGCCCGGACAGCGTGCAGGTAACCGGCTTTGCTCTCACCGCTGGCGGACAGCGCAGTGACGTGTGCCCGGTAGATATCCAGGTCTCCGGCGGTGACATCACGCAGTTGCCTCACCTGCCTGGCATCGAGCCAGTCAGCAAACAGTCGAAGATCGAGGAGCCATCCGTAGATGGTGCCCAGGCTTGCTTGTTCTCCAGGAGCTCCCGACAGCAGGATCTCGGGGCGGTCGTGATCGAGTGCCGCCAGTGCGAACGTCTTGAACGAAACCCGCAGGGTCTGCGGATAGCGTGTGAAGTTCAGGCTTGGCGCGGATTTGGGGTTGTCGACGTCCGCCGGGGTGGTGAACCACACGTCGTCGCCGAATCGCGACAGATCGGTGGTGTCGGCAAGCGGGTGCAGTGCCCGGCCGCGCAGGATGATCGTGCGCGGGGTGGGCCGTGGCAGGCCCTCGGCTGTGGATGTCGCGGAAGCGATTGAGGTCATCGGAGATCGAGGTTTCCGTCCAGGAGTTCGTCGACAAGGTGCCGGTCCGCCTCCGAGAGCCGGCGGCGGGCTTCGTCACGGTTTTCGGCGCTGTAGTGGTCGAGCAGATCGGTCAAGCGGGCAAATGGGGTGCCGTAGCGGTGCTCCCAGAGCCCCGGGTCGAGGTTGGCCCGCAACGTCTTGAGCCGGTCGTGGGCCGCGGTCTGGATGGGGAGCTGATGGGGCAGGGCCCGAGCGTTACGGCAGAGCAGACACTGCAGAAACGAGGCGTCGCATGGGGTTCCAGGCTCAGTGTGGGGGCTGTCGCGGTTGTCGACGCAGGCGGCCAGGACGGTGTCCTGCTCCCCGGCGAGCATCCGCTTGAGTACGTCGACCTCGACCCCCATCTCGACGGCCGCAGTGGCAGGGTGCGTTCCAGCCCGGTCGAGGAACTCCGGAGTGAACACCGGCACTGCTTGTGCAGCGCGAGCCTTGGACACCTCGTCGTCCAGCGTTTCCCGGACGATGTCGCGGCTCTCCTCGACTACCTGCGGACTGCGCCGCAGGTAGTAGTCGTTCATGGTCGCGCGGGAGTGCGCGATCGGCTGCCGCCGCCGCTCGATCGCGGTCTGGCGGAGACGCTGGGTCGACACGATCGGCGTCGCGGCGTCGAGAGCTTCTGGTGGTTCCTCGTCCTTGCGTTGGTCAGGACGGCGCGCCGGCGCGCGCGGGAAACCGTGAGCATCGGCCCAGATCCCGACGTAATTGGGATACATGCTGGACAACCACCGGCCTTTCCTGCCAGCGCTGACCCCGATGTAGCTGAACGCCCGCTCGATGTGGCCATGCCGACGAACCAGGGCAGAGAGCTCCAGGAGCAGGAGATAAACCCGCAGCGGGGACCGGAACAGGCGGCGTTCCTCGGTGTCGTCGAGGATTTCGGCCAGGCTGCCAGGCAGGTCCTCCACGGCGGCGACCATGAACTCTCGCGCCGGTCCTCGGCGGGGCTTGGTCTCCTCAACCAACGCGACGGCGGGCTCGCCAAGTCCACCGTCTGGGCGGAAATGGACGGCTGGCCAGTCGATGAGGGTGCCGAAGTTCTCGCCGGTCATGTCCACCAGCAACACCGCGAAAGCGGTGACCTCCATGCGGGTCAGACACAACATCGGCATCAGCTCCCGGACGCCGCCCAGGTCGCTAACCGATTTCACGACGTCGCCGCTGGGCCAGCGGGGCAGGTCACCAGTGCGGTCGAGCACGTCGAGGACCTCCGCGATGCGTTCCTCCCGCGACCGCTGAACCAGCTTCCCGCGGCGATACCGCGCCACCAGATCGCGGGCATGACGGATGCGGTCTCGAGCGCGGCGGATGTCACCGCGAGCCGCGGTGAGGATCTGCTGGCGATGCTCGTCGGTGTAGGCCCGGATCTTCGGTAACGGCCGGGTCGGCAAGCGACCCTCGCAGATTGCCCGGCGCGTCTCCGGCCGCAGATCGGCGTCCTTGCGTACGAGGCGACGCAGCACCTGGATCTTGCTGTTGAAGGTGGCTGGGCGCAGGCCGAGCCGGAAGGTGGCGATGTGGGCAGGGGTGATGTCGCGGGGGACGCTCGGTGGGAGGTCCCCCGAATTCAGGGCCGTGGCGAGGTTCTTCAGCACGGTGTAGTAGCCATCGGCGGTCCCGAGCCGCTTGGCTCCGCTGCGGGGACCGGTGGCGCGGGCGAGTGTGGTGGCCATCCAGCGCTGCAGGGCAGGCGCGACGGGAACCGTTGTGAAGTCGTAGATCTTGCTGCGTCGCCCGTTCTCCTCGATGAAGGTCACGATGCAGGTGCCCGGTGCGATGACCAGCCGCTGCGGTGGTGCCCAGGCCTGATGCGGTTGGCTGGCGCGCCGACCGCGCCTTGCGGGAGGCGGCTCGTTCATTGCCCACCGTCCTGGGCGCGCTCGGGCACTGGGGCCTCGGTGAGTCGCACCGCGGTCAGGACCCGGTCGCTGTCCTGAACGACTTTGCCGACGAGCTGTTCGACGGCTGCCCGTTCCTCCTCATCAAGCAGCGAGAAGATGTAGTCGACCTGCAGGCCGGCGAAGGGTTCGAGGTACCAGTCCTTGGTGACTTCCGGGCTGCTGTGTCCCAGCAGGGTGGCCAGTTGGAACCAGACGTCGCCGAACTGCTCGCGCAGATCCCGTTTCTCCCTGTCGGTGAACCCCTCGAGTTGCTGGCTCCACACCACCGACAGGATCGAAAACCACTTCAACGCGTAGGAATGCCGGGCCATATGAGGCCGTGCCCACAAGGGACACTCCACCGTGTGGTCGTCGCCCTTGCCGTGCGCGGCGGCCCACTGATTCTTGATCCGCTTGTTGGCGGTCTGGAAGGTTTTCTCCCAGCTATGCGCCTGCTTGGGCATCCCGTCGTTGCCGAGCCACACCGCAAGCGGCTCCAGGCCCGCGTCGGTAGCGCGGAACAGCCGGAGCCGTTCCTCCGGCCCCAGCACGTCCAGTGCCACCGGCGTGCTTCCCGACGAGGTCATCACCGTGACGGTGCGGCTGTGCCGGTTGCATCCGGTCACCATTATCAGGCCGGACAGTTGGTCATAACGGCCCTGGCGGCGGGCCCGCTGGATTGCCTCCACCCGCGAGCCCTCCACCGGGTCCATGTAAGCGGCGATGGCCTTCACCACGCTGCGGGGAATCCGATAGGTGCGCCCCTGCTTGCCTCCCTTGATGCACGCCGCCGTCAGCCATGCTTTGGGAAACCGGCCGAGCGCATCCTCGTCGGGAAGTTCAACGTCAAGGATGCTCGACCACTCGGTCAACCGCAGACCGGTGCCGTACAGGCCGTCAACGAACGCGGCGTCCCGGTCCTCGTTGAAGCCGCGCCAGCCTGGCCGCCGGCGGCCATCGAACCCGTACCCGCGGAGCCCGATGTCGCGCCATTGCTCGAAGGCCGAGCGCAGCAGCCATTTCACCTGCCGACGTGGTGATCCCGCCGGCCGCATCGGGTCTCGCCGCTGATCGGAGGATGTCACCTCCTGGGCCTGGTCCTCGGCCACCACGCGGGTCGGTACCGGGTTGGCAACCCCGTACCGCGCCGCCCAGTCGTAGAAGGCGTTCAGTCCGGCGCGGTCGGTGTCGAACGATGTTGGCCGTACCCGCTGGAGGTTGCGGTGATCCGTGATCCGCCAGTACTTGAAGTCGTCGAAGTCCGCAGGTGTCGCCTCGTCCCACGACCGGCCGCGAGTTGCCAGGAAGTCCAACCAGACCACCAGCGAGAACGCATAACGCCGCCATGTCCGTGGTCGCCTGGCTGCGACGGACCCGAACCGGAAGAACAAGTTGATCCGAGGGTCCGCCTCACCCGAGGAGGACAGCAGGATCGGCGTCCCATGCCGAGCGCCGTTACGTTCCGCCCGTACATGCACGTCCCCGAACTCGTGCAACTGCTCGTCCTCGGCGGCTGCGGTGAAGACCTGCCGGAAGTCATAGAAGTCCAGCGTCCAGCAGCCCGGCTCGTCATCCAAAATGGTCCCTCCAGAATCTCAAGATCGACAGTTCTGGAGAGACTAGAGAAG
>NZ_JBHXWI010000140.1:0-6153 GCF_042671975.1 Rhodococcus sp. NPDC127593
CGTGCCGTGAGAGCCGGTCGCGATCCAGCCCCACGCCTGTGATTGATCGCTCGGAACAAACAGCGGACGAGCATGCTTGGACACCGTTCCCGCAATTGCCACCAAGGCTCGCTCGGTGGTCGACATCCGGTTTCTACAGGCACCAAGGATGCACCTAGTCAACGCGATTGGGTGAACGTCAGCAATCGAGTGCTCCCCGGAGTTGGTCCGGTCGATCATGCGCGAGGAAGACCTCGTGCCGTCCCAACCGCGTCCGTTCCGGGTCACCACCGACTCCGATCCGAACGGGGAGCCGCTCGTGCCGGATCTGCTCGAACGCATTTTCTCCGCCGACCGCCCGGGCGTGAAGTTCGTCGGCGACATCACCTATTCGGCTCAGCCCCTGGTTATGTGCAGCTCGGCTGGGTGAGGTCGCCAACGCCCTTGCGTGCTCTGGGTTCTGCGGGTTCACCCGCTCGCGGTCGCTGCACATTATCGTGACGCTTCTTGTCATCGGATCTGTTCGATGACAAGGAGAAGCTGATGACCAGTCATGATCGATTGACTGTGGAGGAAGTCCTCGCCGCGTTCGATGAGCATCTGCGCCGGACTCGGGGCGTGTGCGCGGGGACCCGATGCAACTACGCCAGGCATGTCGGTGAGTTCCTGGTGGCGGTGTTCGGTGACCGTGGTGTGGAGTTCGCCGAGGTCCGTGCCCCGGAGGTGGCCGCGTTCGTCGGTGGGCTCTCGGGCCGCTACCGGCCGCGGACGGTGGAGTTGGTTGCGACGGCGTTGCGTGTCTTCTTCCGGTTCCTGCGCGCTCAGGGATGGTGTG
Source organism: Rhodococcus sp. NPDC127593 (assembly GCF_042671975.1). NCBI lineage: Bacteria > Bacillati > Actinomycetota > Actinomycetes > Mycobacteriales > Nocardiaceae > Rhodococcus > Rhodococcus sp. NPDC127593. The sequence goes on from NZ_JBHXWI010000140.1 coordinate 815, forward strand.
AGGACCGTTTGGTGGATGCGGTCCCGATGGTGCCGCATCGCCCCTCGGGTCTGGTGCGGCACCTGGACCCGAGGGTTCTCGAACAGCTGATCGCCTCACTGGCGACGGCGTCGCCACGCGACCTGCGGGACCGGGCGATCATCTTGACCATTGCCCGGTTGGGGCTGCGGCCCGGTGAGGTGGCCCGGCTACGGCTGACGATCTGGACTGGCGCAACGCCGCGGTTCGAGTCCGCGCCCGCAAGACCGGTCACGGTGCGCTGCTGCCGCTGACCAGCGAGGTCGGGGCGGCCTTGGCTGACTACCTGCAACACGGTCGCCCGCAGGTCGATGCCCGCGAGGTCTTCGTCTTGCACTGGCTGCGGGTCGGTGCCCCGATCAGCACCAGCATCGTGGGCCGTGCGGTGCAGCCTGCCGTGGAGGACGCCGACATCGACGCGCCGACGCGTGGGGGCAACCTGTTGCGCCACTCGCTGGCCACCGGACTACTCGCGGGCGGGGCCAGCCTGCCCGAGATCGCCGACATGCTGGGCCATTCCTGCCTGGCCACGACCCGGATCTATGCCGCGGTCGATATCGGGCGCCTGCGCGAGATTCCGCTGCCGTGGCCGCAGACGGGAGCAGAATCATGACCGGCGCCGGGACCGGCGCCGTGAAGGCACGCGTGGAGGAGTTCATCGCGCTGCGCCGGGGCCTGGGCTACCGCTCACCGAGCCAAGAGCGTGCGCTCCGCGCGTTCGGGCGGCACGTGGACCAAGAAGGCCACAAGGGTCCGATCCCACTCGAGTTGAGCCTGGATTGGGCGACGAAGACGGCCTCGACCGATCCGTGCAACCCGGCCCGACGGTTGACGTCGGTGCGTGGCTTCCTGCGTCACCTGGCCTCCATAGACGGAGCCACCGAGGTGCCCGAGCCCGGGCTGCTGGGTCCCACCGGGCACCGCAAACCACCACACATCTATTCCGAGGCAGAGATCAGCGACCTGCTGGCCGCCGCCGCTGGGCTGGCCCCATCCGGAGGGTTGCGGCCCCACTGCTACGCCACCCTTTTCGGGCTGATCGCCTGCACCGGGTTACGGATCAGCGAGGCGCTGGCACTGCGCATTGGTGATGTTGACCTGGACCAGGCCGTGCTCACCGTCCGGGCCGGCAAACGTGGCCGCACCAGGCTGGTGCCGCTGCATCCCAGTGCAGTGCCTCCGCTGACTCAGTACGCGACCGAACGAGAACTGAACGCTACGGCCCACCGGGCAAGAACTGAACGCTACGGCCCACCGGGCAAGGACGCGGCGTTCTTCCGCACCGACCGCAACGACCAGATCAGCTACAACACCGCGCATCACGCGTTCAGTGTGGTGCGTCGGCAGTGGGGCTGGACCGCGACAGGACGCACCCGGGCACCGCGTGTTCACGACCTGCGCCACACGATGGTGGTGCGCCGCATCCAAGCCTGGCACACCGAAGGCGTCGACGTCGACGCCAACATCGCGGTCCTGGCCACCTATCTGGGCCACGTCGAGGTGCGTGACCTCTACTGGTACCTCTCGGCCGTCCCCGAACTGATGGGCATCGTGGCCGCGCGTTTCGAGGCCTTCACCGCCTCCGCACCGGGAGGCGTGTCGTGAGGGCCCCGCAGATCGGGTTCGCACAACTGGTGCAGGACTTCTTCCTGCGCCGTCTGGTCGCCCAGCGTGGCGCCAGCGCCCGCACCGTGGAAAGCTACCGCGACGCGTTCGAGTTGCTGTTCGGCTTCATCGAACAGCGCACCGGCACACCAGCAGCCGCCCTCCAACTCGACGATCTGGACGCTCCCGTGGTGCTGGACTTCCTCGACCACCTCGAGGAAGGACGCGGCAACAGTGCCCGGACACGTAACGTGCGTCTTGCCGCGATCCACTCGTTCATGCGCATGCCGCGGTCCGGGACCCAGCTTCGTTGCCGATCACGACTCGGGTGTTGGCGATCCCGGCCAAACGGTTCGACCGGCCCGTGCTCGGCTACCTGTCCCGCGAGCAGATCTCCGCGATCCTGGCAGCACCAGACCACCGCACCTGGAGCGGGCGCCGCGACGCGGTCATGCTCGCCACCACCTACAACACCGGCGCCCGCGTCTCGGAGATCACCGCGCTGCGAGTACGCGACGTGCTCCTGGACCGGCAAACCGCGGTGCACCTGCACGGCAAGGGCCGCAAGGAACGGGTCATCCCGCTCTGGAAGAACACCGCCACCGAACTGCGTGCCTGGCTGGGCAAGATCAACGACGCACCCCAGGCACCGGTGTTCCCCAACCGGTCCGGCGGACCGATGTCCCGCTCCGGAGTGCGCGACCGGCTCGATCGGGCCGTCGCAGTCGCTGAACGTGACTGCCCATCGCTACGCGGCCAACACATCTCACCACACACGCTGCGGCACTCCACGGCCATGCACCTCCTGCAGTCGGGAACCGATCTGGCGACCATCGCCTTGTGGCTCGGACATTCCAGCCCAGCAGCAACACACCAGTACCTCGAAGTCGACCTCGCGGCCAAGGAGGCCGTCCTGCGAAAGCTCCACGACCCCAGCCCCGCACCGACGCGATTCCAACCGGCGACCGACTCCTCGCCTTCCTGCAAGACCTGTGATTATGTGCAGCGACCGCGAGCCGGTGAACCCGCAAACCCAGCGCACGCAAGGGCGTTGGCGACCTCACCCAGCCGAGCTGCACATAACCAGGGGCTGAGCCGAATAGGTGTTATGTGCAGCTGCGCATAACACCTACGTTCACACCTGGCAAGGTTTCGTGTACCTCGCGACGGTCATCGACTGCTACTCCCGCAAGGTCGTAGGCTGGTCGATCGCAGACCATATGCGCACCGAACTCGTCGCGGCCGCGTTGACGAACGCAGCAGCCACGACCCGGATCGAGCCGGGAGCGATCTTTCACTCCGATCGCGGCAGTGTCTACACATCGCGGGCTTACCGTGCTCTCGTGAACTCTCTGGGCATGCGCTCGTCGATGGGCCGAACCGGGGTGTGCTGGGACAACAGTATGGCCGAGATTTTCTTCGCTGCTTTCAAGAACGAATGCGTCTACCGACCGATCTACTCCGCCAAAGGTAAAGCGCGACAAGACATCATCAGATGCATCGAAGGTTTCTACAGCGCGGGCGGCTCCCGACCATACTGCTCGTGACGAGCGCTGCACTCTCTCCGAACGCGACAGTCGCCACTTCTTGCACAGCGGGCTGTCGGCCCCGGGGATGAGGCGCCCACGCTGACGCGCAGGCGCCTCCCGCGAGGCCTACGTGCGGCGCATGGCCTTGAGCAGCAGCCGGGCGACTGGGCTGTACGGCGGGTACAACATCTGCACACCGGTGTGCCCGAAAATGGCCCGTTGGTAGACGACGGGGCGCAGGTGCGAGAACGTGTCGAAGCCCTCCCGAGCGTGATACGACCCCATGCCCGAACCCCCGCGGCCACCGAACGGCAGGTCGTTCTGGATGTAGCCGATCATGACGTCGTTGACGACCGCCGATCCGCTGGGGACCCGATCCAGCCATGACCGCTGCCGCTTGCTGCCGCGACACAAGAGGTACATCGCCAGCGGAGTCGACTTGGACGTCACCGTGGCGATCGCTGCCGACTGCGTGTCGTACCCCACCACAGGCAGGATCGGTCCGAAGATCTCCTCGGTCATGACCGTCGAGTCGGCCGGCGGGTTGACGATCGCCGTCAGCGGAAGCTGCCGACGCGACCTCCCGAGCTCCGGATCCTCGGTGCTGAAGGTCTCCCAACCGTTGCTGTCCGCCTCTTCGATGAATCCGCGCAGGCGATCGTAGTAACGCTGGTTCAAGATGGCGGTGTAATCGGCGTTCCCGGCGGCGTTCGGGTACAGCACGCGCGCAGCCTCGATCGTGGCCTGAGCGAACTCCGTCTCCCGGCCCTTGGGCACCAAAACATAGTCAGGAGAGATGCACACCTGGCCGCCGTTGTAGAGCTTGCCCCACGCCACGGCGGTCGCTGCATCCTTGATCGAGTAGTTCTCGTCGATGATCACCGGGCTCTTGCCGCCGAGCTCGAGGGTCACCGGCGTCAGATTCTGCGCCGCAGTGGTCGCGACGATCTTGCCGACCGCCGTTGACCCCGTGAAGAAGAGGTGATCGAACGGCAGCTGGGTGAACGCACTGGCCACCTCGGTGCCACCGTCGGACACGTAGAACACCGCCGGGTCGAAGTTCTGCGACACGAGCCGCTTGATCACAGCGGACGTCGCCGGCGTGAACTCGCTCAGCTTCACCATCACCCGGTTTCCGGCCGCGAGTGCTGAAGCAGCGGGAATCAGGGCGAGGTGGACGGGAAAGTTCCACGGCGAGACGACCCCGACGACTCCGAGCGGGCTGGGCTCGATGCGGTTCTTCGCAGGCTTGAACCACATCGACGCCGAGCGACGCCGCGGAGCCATCCATGACTTCAGGTGACCGCGGATGTAGCGGATCGTGCTGATCGTGCCGACGATCTCGGAGAGCTCCGTCTCGAAGCCGGAGCGCGTACCGAAGTCGGCGTCTGCAGCCTCCTTCAGGAGGAGGGCGTTCTGCTCGATGAGCCGCTGCAGCTTCAGCAGGTTGGCCTTGCGCTCGTCCAACGTCGGGATCGGGCTCCGCTCGACGGCCGCACGCTGGGCGTGGAAGGCGAGCGTGATCTTGTCAACATCGGTGATCCCCACGCGGTCAACGCCGCTGGAGGTCAAAGGGTCCGAGTGGTGGGTGCGAGCGCCCGCCGTCTCTGGTGTGCTCGTCATGATGTCCTCTTCCTGGTAGTCGAACTGGTAGTCGAAAGGCCTCGCGACCGGTATCCTTGGGTGGTACTCACGCCGCACTCGCCCACATCGATGCGGCGTGCCGGGTGTGCGGGTAGAAGATCGCGACCTCGGGGGGTGCCCGCACCAGCAGGTCCGCCGGCAGCGCGATCTTGTTGCGCGTCAGGTTCCACAGCCTGCGGTCCCGGTTCATGGTGCGAAGGGCACGCCGCGCGGCCGCATCGGGATCACCCCCGCGAAGCACTGCCTCGGCTGCCGTGACAGCCGCCACCGCGCCGGACGTCATGCCGTCGGAGAAAGTCGCCGAGACGCCAGGGTGGGCGAGCATCTGAAGCTCGAGGGTGCCGTCCTGAGAAAGCGGGGCCTTCCAGGGCGAACCCGGGATCATGCCCGCATAGAGAGTTTCGTCCGGGTCATCGATCTCGAGGCCGAGCGCGTTCGAGATTCCGAAGCGCTCCCGCGTGGCTCGCGCCGACGATGATCGCGCGTCCGGCAGTCATGCACCTGCCTTCGGCGTCAGCACGACCATCATCTTGCTGATCCCGC
>NZ_JBHXWI010000141.1:0-6054 GCF_042671975.1 Rhodococcus sp. NPDC127593
TCCGCCGCTACATCATCTGGCGAAACAACCACGCCGCCGACCAAAAACTACGAGAAATCGTCAACAAGGCAAACGTTGCCTGATACGGCACTAGCCGAGTGTGGATGCCGTCCGCGGCCGCTGGGCGGATGACAGTAGGACGCTCTCACCGATCCGACCTCGTATTGAGTTGGGACCCTATGGCGTCGCGGTTACACGCGGTCATCGAATGGACGGGCACGCACTGGGACGTCATAGATGACGGATTATCCCGCAACGGCACCTTCGTCAACGGCGAACGACTGACCGGACGAAGACACCTTCGATCGGGTGACATCATTTCGATCGGTGCTACCGAGGTGACCTTCCACCGCCAAGAACGGCCCGGCTGCGGGGAGACACAGGAGCGGGTATTCACCACGGCCCTCGCGGAGCACCGCATCATCTTCGATGTAGAGGCAGCCCACGCATACCTTTTCGCCCTGGCGGGCGCCGCGCCCGCGCAAAACACAATGAGCGTGACCGAGGGTCAACGGTGGTGTACCGACGAGCGACTGTTGGAGGAGGCGCACGACTTTGCTGATCGCGTTCGCGGATCGTTGCCCGGAGACGCTGGGGAACGTGACTACTACGCGTTCACACTGAACTCGACGGGTGATCTGCTCGCGAATCTGGCCCGGTCGATGATGATTATCAACGAAGCCGACGCAGCCGGCGCCCTGCCCGCCTCCATCGCATTTCGCGGCCTCGCGCACAAGTACACAAGCGCTGTGCGGGCGCTGAGCAAGGCACCCGTAGTGAAATCCTTCCGGTTCTCGAAAGCGGGATACAGCGGCGGGTACCTGATCATCGGCAGCGACGTGATCGAGGACTTATCAACGATGTTCGAGGCGGTCGGGTCCCTGCTGCTCGACCACAACTATCGGCCGGAGCGCGCCCTACGCGGTGCAGACCCTCTGCTAGTGGCCACGAAAGCCATCGCCCGCGCCTCCGCCCTACGAGCGCCTCGACCCTCGGGCCGGGCTTAGTTGTCCGTCCTTCGTTGGTTTCGGCGGTAATTCAGCACCGCCGTAGGTGTGAATTGCTTCAGGTCAGTGACCGTGACGGATCTAGTCATAGCGCACGACGCTCTCCGTCATAGCCGGCGCTTCGCCCATTCAAGACACCGTCCGTCTCGTCGAAGATCAGCTGTGTATCGACGAGCGCTCGAGCCGGACGCGCATGATCTGGCCGATCACGCTTACCGGTCGATGCTGGGCGCTGCTGTCCGGGACTGCTGAGCGTTCCCGCTGATCTTGGCGGTGATCGGGTCGAGAAAGTGTTTCTGTCGATGATGGTTATTCAGGGGGACGCCGACGCGACCGGCGCCATGTCCGTCGCGCTCCCCTTCATACGCCTCCTAGTCGGCGGGACCCCGACCCCTAGCAACGAAAGCGATCGCCTGCGCCTGCGCCTGCGCACTACGGAGCACAAGGCGCTAGGCCAGAGGCGGCCACCCGACATCGGTCAGATGACAGTATCCCCTCGAAAGGCTTGCCGGATCGCACTCTCTTGAGTGGTCGAGGCGTCGTCGATCGTTACGTCGGCAGCGCCGCGTTTCCGTTACTGGCTAGCATGTTACGAAGCTCTCTGCGTGAGCCGATCCCCAGCTTCGTGTACACCTTGCGCAGGTGCCACTCGACGGTACGAGAGCTGATGAACAGCTGGCCGCCGATCTCCGGATTGGTATACCCGTCGCAAGCCAGCCTGGCGATTTGGCCCTCCTGCGCCGTAAGCTCGCCGAAGGTATCGACTGTTCGCTTGCGTGCGGTCTCGCCGGTGGCCAGAAGCTCACGGCGCGCACGCTCGGCGAAGCCGTCTGCCCCGATGTGGCTGAACATCTCGTGGGCGGCACGCAGGTGTTCGCGTGAGGCCGAGCGATGGTTCTCACGACGCAACCACTCGCCGTACAGGAGACGTGCGCGGAAGAGATGAACAACGATTCGGCTGCGGGTGAGCCGCTCGATCGCCTCGCGGTAGAGGGCATCGGCGGCGGCGTCGTCGCTCAGCAGGGCGCGCGAGCGTGCCTCTATCCCCAGTGCCCAGTCGGTGCCGCTGGCCCGTGTCCGCTCCTCGAGCCTCTCGAATGCCGCCGCGGCGGCCTGTGTCCTGCCATTGCGGGCGGCCGCCTCGATTAGCTCGATTAACGCCCAGCCACACAGCCCTAGATCGTCTAGTTCGCACGCTTTTTGTGCAGCCTCAAATGCGGCCTGATACTGACCAAAACCGTTGTATAACACTGCGGTCGCGTACTCAGCGAGCGTAATCGCCCTTCCCTCACCTCTGCGGGTCGCATCGTCGAGGCTGGCCTGGGTCAGCTTCAGTACCTCGGACTCCTGCCCACGCCAGGCGGCGAGCACCAGCGATGTATACCGGAGGGGTGCGTTTCCAGTTGCCTGTGTGATCGTCTCCGCTTCATCGATCAGAGCCGACGCGGCGGCGAACTCTCCGGCGTGGACGCACACGCCGGCACGGTAGGTGAGTGCGATAGGGAGAACATTGAGCGCGCCGGCACTACGGGCGAGCCGGACCTGAACTGAGGCGAGCTCGTGCCAGCTCTCGTCGTCCCACACATCCGTTGCGACGCGGCACGCCAGCCAAAGCCATCGGGCGTCGTCCTCGCTGAGGCCATCATCGCGACTTAGCGTGCGCAGCGCATTCTTGAGCTGCGGGACGCCCGCTGCGTAGCCCTCAATGAACCGGGTCGAAAGACCGTCGAGCAGCAGGTCGATCGCTCGGGGCGGCCGTGGCCCTGGAGGTGCGGCGCGAGCCGCCTCGGCCGCCTCGCGCAGCCCGCGGCTTCCGCCGAGCCGGCCGGCGAACATCGCCGCGCCGAGCATTTCCAGGTAGGTTTCACGGGCAAGCCCGGCGTCGAGCTGACTCAGGCGCGTGGCAGCGCCGAGCAGCAGCGCTGGAGCGCCGCTGCCGCGATTGCGCGCAAACGTGATCTGGGCACGCAGCCGCTCCGCCCGCGCCCGCTGCAAATCGTCAAGCGGACTCATCTCGGCGGTCGCGAGGAGCTCGGTCGCTCTGTCAGGCGAGCCAGCGTCGAACTTGGCTTGGGCTGCAGCCAGCGCTCGTGTTCCCAGCCGGGCCGGCTCTGGCGTCAGCTCGGCCGCCCGCTCCAGAAACGCTGCTGCCGCCGCGACACCGCCGCGTCCCTGGGCCCGGCCGGCCGAGTGCTCGAGTTCCGCGGCTACCGTCTCATCAGGCCCGGGTGCCGCACGGGCGCGATGCCAGGCCCGGCGATCGGGATCGGCGTGCTGGTCAGTCGCCTCGGCCAGTGCACGATGTACTTTCCGGCGATCGCTCAAGGTCGCGGCCTTGTATGCCGCTGAGCGCACTAGCGGATGCCGGAACTGTACCCGCGACCCAAGCTCGAGCAACCCGGCGTCCTGGGCTGGCGCCGCAGCTCTGGGGTCGATCCCGAGTATTCCCGCCGCGCGCCACAGCAAGCTCGCGTCGCCGATCGGCTCAGCCGACGCCGTCAGAAGGAGCAGCTGCGTCTCGGGCGGCAGCACCTCGAGGCGTGATCGGAAGCTCTGCTCAATGCGGCTCGCCAGCGGCCGGGTGGGAAGCCCGAAGCCGCCGGCCAACTGAGCAGATGTGAGCCCCCTGGGCAACTCCAGAAGCGCCAGCGGGTTGCCGTGCGTTTCAGCAATAATCCGGTCCAGTACCTGCGCATCCAGCCGCCCACGGATCGCGGAGGTCAGCAGCTGGCGCGCATCGCGATCGCCGATTCCATCAACCATGAGGTCCGGCATGCCCAGCAGTTCCTGCTGCCGTATCTCACGCACCGCGAAGACCAAAAGAACTGGCTCGGCTAGCAGCCGCCTGCCGGCGAACGCCAGCGCCTGGACGCTGGCGTGATCGAGCCATTGCATGTCATCGATCAGGCACACAAGAGGCTGCTCCTCCGCGACCTCCGACAGCAGGCTCAGGACCGCCAGGCCGACCAAGAAGCGATCTGGTGAGTTCGCTGCGCGCAACCCGAACGCGATGCCCAGCGCATCTCGCTGCGGGGCTGGCAGGCGCTCGAGCTGGTGGAGCATCGGAGCACAAAGCTGATGCAAGCCTGAAAACGCCAGCTCCATCTCCGACTCGACACCCCGAGCGCGCACAACCCGGCAACCTGACGCTCGCTCCGCCAGGTAGTCCAACAACGCTGACTTTCCGATGCCAGGGTCCCCGCGCAACACGAGCGTGCCACTGTGCCCCGATCGCGTCTCGCAAAGCAGCCGGTCGAGCGTCCGGCACGCAGTCGCCCTGCCCAACAACATCAGCCCGCCGAACCTCACCTCTCGAAAGACTCCCGTCGCTGCGCCCGGCTGCTTCAGTCGTGTACCCGGTGCGCTGCCTTACGCCCTGCTTCTCCACACTGTGTGACTGAGGGCGGCATTCCCGTCCGCGACCGCAAGACGAAATCGCCTGCTCGGAGCGGCCAAATGCAGTCACCAAGTTCCGGTTCGTGGCCGCGCTCACCACGGTTACAACAGTAGCCACGGGCGACCCGCAAGGCCAGGGAGGCAGCGTGACGGTCTTCCCGTTGATCCCGCAGTCCTCCGGGCCTCGCAGAGGTAGACGATTAGCGCACTGATCTCGGTGGCCATCGCCGAGGATGTGGTGGCACGACTGCCGCGGCGGGGGTAGGCCCCGAGTACGACTGGTCGCCCTCGGGCCCACCAAGGTCCTGGTACAGCAGCGCATCGAACGTGCTTTGCTTGTGATCTGCAGCGCTGAAACCGCCTGACCATTCGAGTATTCGTAGCGACGCTTCTGACCGACAACGACTGAACTGCTGGCCGGAAGAACAGGGCAGCAGGAAGGTTGTCCAGTCTCGACATTTCGGAACGCGGGCTACCGGCTTGGGCAGTGTCGAGACGTCCGAGCGACTCGAAGCGTCGTCAACCCTCCACTGGCCTTCCAGACCAAACCGCACGAAGAAGGCGCTCGAGGTCGTCGATGGTGACGACATGCGGGTTTGACTCGGGTATCGCCGGAAGAATCAATCTGGCGGCTTCCGGAATGGCGGCTTCATCGAAGCCATATTCTTTAAGCGCATTTGGCGCACCGAGCGCGGAGCACAGCCGATCGAGACCCTCGACAGCGGAATCAGCACCGAACGCCGCAGCAATTCGGATTTCGGCTTCAGGCGCATGCTGCGCGTTGAACGCCAACACATGCGGCAAGACAGTTGCATGCGTTTGGGCATGTGGCATTCCGTATGCACCGCCGAGAACGTGACAGATCTTGTGATGCATTCCAGACCCTGCCGATGCGAAAGCTACGGCAGACAAGTAGGCGCCGTACAGCGCTCGCTCTCGCCCATCGATATCTGCGGGATCTGATACCACGGCCTGGAGACCCGACGCGAGAGCTCGAATTCCCTCACTAGCAAAGGCTTGATTAATAGGATCCGCCCGGGGAGCCCACATAGAGTCCACGCAATGCGCGAGTGCGTTCAAGCCAGACGCCACCGAGAGCTCAACTGGCAACGACAGCGTGAGCTCCGCGTCATATATGACCGTGACTGGCAGAACCCGATTGTCCACACCCGTCAATTTTCGCGAATTGGCAGTCAGCCCCCACACATTGGTCCCCTCTGAACCAGAATACGTGGTCGGTACTGCGACGATGGGAAGTCCTGTGGTCATCGCGATGGCCTTCGCCAGACCAGTCGTTGATCCCCCGCCAACACACACGAGCAAGTCAATGTCATATTCTGATGCGATTGCGCGTGCGGCCTTCGCCTTCGCGATCGGAACATGTGGCGATACGTCAGAATAGTGAAGCGCAACATCGAATCCTGTCGATACCTTCCTGGCGGTTTCTGATTCAAATTCTGACGCGATCACCATGACCCGCGACGCGCAAAGACGGCCGACTTCCGCTGCGAGGTTGTCGGCGGCGTGACCAGACTTAAATACAATCCGCTGCCCTAGTCCGGACTTCCGCAGTTCGTAGGCATTTTCGTGCCTGCCGCGGAATGAAGGCGCAGGTCAGAGCGGTGTAGGGTGTCTGGAACGCGAAAATCTG
>NZ_JBHXWI010000142.1:0-5925 GCF_042671975.1 Rhodococcus sp. NPDC127593
GATGAGCATCGATCGTGACCTCAACGCGGCCCGCAACCTCGCGGCCCTGGTTGAGGCGTCCTCCCCGAGTTGCGGGGCGACGGTAAACGAGCCCGATGGAAACCCATGTCAGACCCGCACCGTGCGGGCAACGGGTACCGCCACGGGAAGACCCGCACCCACAGGTGCGGGTCAACGTCGACACCGTGAGGCGTCGACTCAGGACACGTTTGTACACGTTTCCTGAACGGTCCTGTCGAGTAATGGGGTGGGTGAGGTGAGGGGTGAGATTTCTTGGAGCACAACCGACGGCGATACCTCCGCCGCATCGGGCGACGGCGATTCGTCCGCGAACGGCGAGAACACTGCGGACAGGGATTCCGCGGCGGATAGTGCCGCGACTACGTCCGCAGCGAACGCTGAAGCCGCTGCCAACCAGGGCGCCGGTACTGGATCCGGCTCAGCCGCGCAGACTGCTGCCGCGATACTCACAACGCAGCCGGCGCCGGTTCGCAGTCAGGCAGTGACGCGGGCGCCGGGGGTTACCGTGGCGGAATCGGTGGAGGTTCGGGGTCCGGTGGCGGCGGCTCGGGCGTCGGGGGTTTGGCGTCGAGCGCGCGCCGGAAGAACGACAAGAGCGACTCCGAGTCCAACTCGAGTGGTGTGGTTCCGGGTGGTCCGATCCCGTCCGGTGGTGCTGCGGCCGAGTATGAGTCGTCCTGGGATAGGTATGGCACCGGGGATGATGGGTGCGCCCGGCCGTGCGGGCGGCAACGGCGATGGCGACGCGGAGCATCAGACGCCGAGCTACCTCATCACCGTCGACAACGGCAACGAACTGATCGGCAAACTCGACCCCGTCGCACCCCCGGTGATCGGCGCATGAACTGGCGGCTGACGTCCGCCCAGTTCATGTGTCTGTGGGAGGCAACCGATCTCGACCGCATGCCGTACCCGCTGCAATACCGGTCCGCGGCCGCGACGGAAGACCGGTACGCCGTCCAGCAAATCGAACTGGAACAGTGGCGGACGGCGCTCGACGAACCGAAACTGGTCGCCGCGATCCAGGCGCTCCGGGATCCGCAACTGTCCGTCACGGTGCTCGCACCCTCCCCCGAACTCGACTCCGGGCTTCGCCGGAGGGGCAGCATCCGGGGCAGGGTCGCCGTCGTCGCCGAACAGCTGCGCGGCGCAGCGGGCCGCGGCGACATCCGGATCGAGGCCAGTGCAGAGGGCGTCGACTGGCTGACCACCCAACTCCTGGAAGACCTGCCAGGCTGCGCGCCCGGACGAACCCCGTCTCTGACCGCGCATCCCGACGACCTCGAGAACCGAAGCAGCGGTACTTCCGTCCTGCAGAACGCCCGGGCCTCCGACGGCACTCTCCTGCGAAGGATCGTGGGCCGGCCGCGGACCGGAATCGGCTACATCTGCGTCCGGGGCGCGCGCAGTGGGCTCGACGAGCCTGTTCTGGGCGAATTGACCTGGATCGACGTCGAAGCGGACGGCCGGTACCTCTATCACCAGGACGACCGTGTTCATCTGCGGTCGGCGACAGTCCGGTTGGTTCGCGACGAGCTGTCGAAACGCGTGTCGGCGGCCCTCGCCAACCCTTCGCCGACCCGCGGCTGAGCGTTACCCTTGTCCCATGACCGATCGTGACAGGGACGGGGCGGGGAAACCCCTCAATGCACGCCCCCGCGACGAACTCGGGCGACCCCTGCCGCACGACGCCGAGGGTGTGCCGCGCATCCCCGACGACCTGCGGTTACCACCCGACGAGGCGATCACGGAGGCTCAGCGGCTACTCGACCACGGCATGCCGTTCCACGCCCACGAGATCCTCGAGGGTACGTGGAAGATCGCTCCCGAGGACGAGCGGGAACTGTGGCAGGGTCTCGCTCAGCTCGCGGTGGGTCTCACCCATCTGATGCGGGGCAACAAGACCGGCGCGCGGTCTCTGCTGCGCCAAGGCCACGACCGGATCCGGCATTACGAGGTGGAGGCGCCGCACGGCCTCGACATCGCCGGCCTCCTCACGTGGTCGGAACACCTCACGGACGAGATCGATCGCGTCGACCCGTTGCCGGCGACGCCCGTACCCCGATTGAGAATCCCCTGATGACTCTGCTCCCCATGTTCCCGCTGGGTTCGACGATGCTGCCCGGTCAGCAGCTCCCCCTCCACGTCTTCGAACCCCGCTACCAGGAACTTGTCCGTGACTGCCTGGACGCACCGGACGGTCCCCGTTTCGGGGTCGTTCTCATTGCCCGCGGCAACGAGGTGGGCGGCGGCGATGTCCGCCACGATGTCGGCACCATCGCGCGGATCGAATCCCACGCCTCGATCGGCGACGGGCGGTACGAGCTGTTCTGCCGCACGGAGGAACGGATCAAGGTGTCGAAGTGGTTGCCCGACAACCCGTATCCGATCGCCGAGGTCGATGTGTGGCCGGACGAGAACACCGGCACCCAGACAGCGGACTACGAATTCCCGTCCCTCATCGAGAGACTCGAATTTCTGTACGGCCTGCTCCGCCGTCTCGCGACGGAGACCGGCAACGTGCCGCCCGACGTTCCCGTCATCGGCGGATTCCGCGGGTCGCTCGGCACGAGGCTCTATGAGATCGCGACGCACATTCCGATGGGGGACGCCGACCGCCTGCAGATCTTGGCTGCGGCCGGCGCGGACGAACGCTTGCGGGAGGTCTCCGAGGCGATCGAGAACGCCATTGAAATGGTCCAGTTCCGGCTGATGTGACCTAGCCCTCCCCGGGGTTGGTCAAGAGCACTCCGGGAAGGGTGTAGTGTTATCAATGCAACGCGGGGTGGAGCAGCTCGGTAGCTCGCTGGGCTCATAACCCAGAGGTCGCAGGTTCAAATCCTGTCCCCGCTACCACTGGAAACGGCTCCGGAGATTCAATTCTCCGGAGCCGTTTTTCGTTGTTCCACATCCTCCAGGACTAGAACGTATTCTCGTACGTGAGGCCTCAGGAGGGACAGTGCAGCTCGCCGACGTCGATCTCTACAACCCGGACACCTTCGCGAAGGGCGTGCCCCACGAGATGTTCGCCGTGTTGCGGCGGGAGGCACCGGTCTACCGGCACGTCGACGAGCGCGGCGACCCGTTCTGGTGTGTCACCCGGCACGCCGACATCGTGACGGTGAACCGGGACGCCGAGACGTACTCGTCGTGGCGGGGCGCCACCTACATCGACGACCTGAGCCCGGAAGACCTGGCGGGCCAGCAGCTGATGATGCTGAACATGGACCCACCGGACCACACGGCGCTCCGGAAGATCGTGAGCAAGGGTTTCACGCCCCGCCGCATCGGCCAGTTGCACGAGATTCTCGCGCGGCGGGCCACGGCCATCGTCGACGCGGTGATCGAGCGTGGAGAGTGCGACTTCGTCGTCGACGTCGCGTCCGAGCTCCCGCTTCAAGCGATCGCCGATTTCCTGGGCGTGCCCCAGGCAGATCGCAAACTGATCTTCGATCTGACGAATCAGATGATCGGCTCTTCCGATCCGGAATTCCATCTGGAGGAAGGTCAGGAACGGGCGGCGGCGGCCCAGATGTTCGCTTACAGCCTGGAGATGTTCGAGGACCGCAAGAAGCACCCCCGCGATGACATCGCGACAGCTCTCATCCAGGCCGATGTGCACGGCGAGAAGCTGGGCGAGCTGGATTTCAACATGTTCTTCATGCTCCTCGCGGTCGCGGGTAACGAGACCACCCGCAACGCCATCTCACACACCCAGCTGGCGCTGATGGAGCATCCCGAGGAGCGCAGGAAGGTGCTCGAGGATCCGTCCAAGCTGGACGCGCTGATCGAGGAGGGTTTGCGCTGGGCCACCCCGGTCATGCAGTTCCGCAGGACTGCGATGACAGACACCGTGCTGCACGACGTCGAGATCTCCGAGGGCGACCGCGTGGTCATCTGGCACATGTCGGGGAACCGCGACGAGGCGGTGTTCGACGACCCTTACACGTTCGACATCGATCGGCCCACCGGCCACTACTCCCAGCACATTGCGTTCGGTGGCGGCGGTCACCATTTCTGCCTCGGCGCCAACCTCGCTCGCGCGGAGATGAAGGTGATGCTGAGCGAGATTCTGCGTCGCATGCCGGACATGGAGCAGACGGCACCGGCGCAGCGCCTCCGCTCCAACTTCATCAACGGGCTCAAGCACATGCCGGTGACGTTCACGCCCTCGTCCATCTGAGCGGAGCGCCGCCTTTTCTGAAAGCCTGGTCGAGTGAATAACGTCGACGCAGTGGTCATCGGATCCGGTCCCAACGGACTCGTCGCGGCCGCGACCCTGGCAGATGCGGGCTGGGACGTCGCGGTCGTGGAGGCGCAGCCGACGCCCGGCGGTGCGGTGAGGTCGGCAGAACTCGTCCCCGGCTTCACCTCGGACCTGTTCAGCGCGTTCTATCCCCTGTCCACCGTGTCACCGGCGCTCCGCGGCCTCGACCTCGAATCGCACGGACTGCGCTGGAGTCACGCGCCCAGCGCGCTCGGGCACGCCCGTTCGGCTGCCGACGAGGACGCACCGGTGATCCATCCCGACCCCGTGGACACGGCCGCCGACCTCGAACGCCGTCAACCTGGTGACGGTGTCTCGTGGACGGCACTGGTCGAGCAGTGGCACGACATCAAGGGACCGCTGCTGAGCACTCTGTTCAGCCCGTTCCCGCCCGTGCGTGGCCCGAGCCGACTGCTGCGGCAGCTGGGCACAGCCGAGTCGCTGCGGCTGGCCCGATTCCTCCTCCTGCCGGCACGACGGATGGCGCATGAACTGTTCCGCAGCGAGGCGGCGCGACTTCTGTTGCTGGGTAACGCGATGCACGCCGACACCCCGCCGGACGCACCGGGCAGCGGCGTCATGGGTTACATCCTGACGATGCTCGCCCAGGACGGCGGTTACCCCGTTCCGGTGGGCGGCGCGGGCGAGTTGTCGGCCGCGATGGTGCGCCGGGCCGAGCACGCAGGTGCGCACTCCCATTACGGCGACGCCGTGACCGGGATCGACGTCCGGTCGGGTCGCGCCGTGGGTGTGCGGACGGCGTCGGGTGTCCGCTACACGGCACGTCGGGCGGTGATCGCCGACGTGTCCGCGCCCGCGCTGTACGGGTCGCTGCTTCCGGACCACGTCGTTCCCGCCCGCGTGCGGGCCGACCTCGAGCACTTCGAGTGGGACACGCCCGTCCTGAAGGTCAATTACGCCTTGTCGCAGAAGGTTCCGTGGCGTTCACCCAGTCTGAGCGGGGCGGGCACCGTCCATCTGGGCGCCGACGACAACGGACTCGTCCGCTGGATGGCCGACCTGACCACCGGCACCGTCCCGTCCAGCCCGTTCCTGCTGTTCGGGCAGATGACGACTGCGGATCCCACCAGGTCACCGGAGGGCACCGAAAGCGCCTGGGCGTACACGCATCTACCGCGGGACATCACCGACGACGCGTCCGCCGATCTGCTGGCCGCGCGAGTCGACGACGTCCTCGAGGCGCACGCACCGGGTTTCTCGGAGCGGGTCGTCGGTCGGGTCGTCCAGCGCCCGTCCGATCTCGAGGCAGCCGACGCGAATCTCGTGGGTGGCGCCGTCAACGGCGGGACGGCGCAACTCCATCAGCAGCTGATCTTCCGCCCCGGGCCGGGGACGTCCCGTTCGGAGACGCCGGTTCAGGGCCTGTACCTGGGAAGTGCCTCCGCGCATCCGGGTGGAGGCGTACACGGGGTGTCGGGCCTGAACGCCGCCCGCGCCGCGCTCGGCGAGGACGGACCGCGCGGCTGGCTGCGGCGACGCACCTCGCGCGCCGTCATCGAGCTGTTGTCGAAGGGGCCGATACCCTGACCGGAAAATGCTGAAGGTGAGTGGCAGGCGATAGCATCCGGCGTAGCTTGCGGAGCCGGATCATTTTGTGAAGGTAGATGTTTGGGCTA
>NZ_JBHXWI010000143.1:0-5365 GCF_042671975.1 Rhodococcus sp. NPDC127593
TACCAGGCAACGCATTCAATCCCTCACGATGCCACGAGTGCCTCCCGAGCGACACGAAGTTCAGGCAATTAGCGCTCCGCGAAAATCGGCGTTAGCGCGCCGGCCACCGCGATCACGATCGCACTCACTGGGAGAGTGCGGCTGAGTTTCAGCTGCATTCGTTATGTCGGGCTCGTCATCGGTCACCCGGTTCAGTGGACACGACTCACGCCCTCGGCCGAGGTGTCGAATGCCCGCCTGCCGTTGCGGCCATCATCACCGCCGGTGTCAGCGCCGTGGCCTGCCGGTTCTGTCGTCGGCCGTGACGGGAGGAACGCTGCCGCCACGATCGCGCCCAGCGCGGTGACTCCTGCGGCGACATACGATCCGGCCGTCAGGCCGTCGAGGAAGGCGCTGTTCGCGGCGTCGGACACCGCTTGTGCTGCAATTTGATTGCCGCCTCCGCGCAACTGCTCGGACGCGATGACCGCAGCGCCCACGGACTCCCCCATAACGGATCTCACTTCCTCGGGCAGCCCCTGGGCTGCGTCGGATGTCGCGAGCGACGAGGCATACAGGGACGCGTACACGCTGCCGATGATGGCGACTCCGAGTGTTCCCCCGACCTCCCTGGTGGCGTCGTTCATCCCCGAACCGATGCCCGCTTTCTCCAGCGGCACCGCTCCCATGATGGCCTCGGTCGCCGGGGCCGACGTGAGACCCAGGCCGAGTCCCAACGGAATCATCTGCGCGGCGACCTCCAGGTAGCTGGTCGACTGGCTCAGCGTGGAGATCCAGAGGAATGCGGAGGTGAAGAGCACGAGCCCGACCGTGACGATGAGCTTGTTGCCCAGTCGCACCGCGAGGATCGTGCCGAGGACGGACCCCACTGCGATCGACGTCGCCACCGGGATGAACTTCAATCCTGTCTCCAGTGGGCCGTATCCGCGAACGAGTTGGAAGTACTGGGAGATGAGGAAGATGAATCCGAACAGAGCGAAGTAGGCGAACGTCACCGCGGCGCTCGCGGCGGTGAACCGCATGTTCGTGAACAGCGTGACGTCGATCATGGGGTCCTCCTGCTTGCGCTCCCACATCACCATGGTGAACAGCAGGGCCGCGGCGAGGGTGAATCCTCCCAGGGTGGCGGTGCTGGCCCACCCGTGTTCCGGGGCTTCAATGACGGTGTAGACCAGGGTTCCGACCGCGAGCACCGAAAGGGCGAGCCCGCCGACGTCGATTCGTGGTGTGCTCGGGTCACGGGAAGTGGTCACCACCGCTACCGAAACACCGATCGCGATCGCGGCCCCGGTGGCCAGTGCGAGGAAGACGCTCCCCCACCAGAAGTGTTCGAGCAGCCACCCGCCCAGGATGGGTCCACATGCAACGCCCACTCCCGTGGTGGCACCCCAGATTCCGATCGCCTTGGCCTTCTCGGCGCGTTCGGTGAACACGTTCGACAGGATCGACAGCGTCGTCGGGTAGACGAACGCCGCTCCGAGTCCCATCACCGCTTGCCAGGCGATCAGCTGTCCCGAGCTTTCGGCGAAGGAGGCGCCCACAGCACCGCCACCGAAGATCGTGAGACCGAGGACCAGGGCACCTTTGCGCCCGTAGCGGTCGCTGAGGCTGCCGAACGCCAAAACGAACGTGGCGAACAGGAGGTTGTAGGCATCGACGATCCATTGGAGTTGCCGGTTGTTCGCCTGGAGGTCCAGTGCGAGTGAGGGTAGGGCCACGTTGATCGCGGTGGTGGCGAGGCTGATCGCCAGAGTCGCGGCGCACAACACGAGCAGGACCGGTAGGCGCGACGTCCGACGTCGCTGCAGAATCGAATTCACCACTTGATTATTTCAAGTATGTGGGTGAGATTGTCAAGTGTAGGGTGGAGTGATGAAGTCCTATGGGGAGTACTGCGCGCTGGCGAGGGCGCTGGATGTGATCGGTGACCGGTGGACGATGCTGGTGGTCCGCGAACTTCTGGTCGGACCGTGTAGGTACTCGGATCTGTACAAAGCGCTGCCCGGGATCGCCACGAACTTGCTGGCGCAACGTCTCCGGATACTCGAGGAGGCGGGAGTCGTCGCGTCGACCGACATGCCCGCGCCGGTCTCCGCGCGGGTGTATTCCCTGACCGAGTGGGGCCTGGGATTGCAACGGCCGCTGGTGGAACTCGCACGGTGGGGGGTGCCCTTGATGTCGACCGGAGCCGGCGAGGACCACAACAGGGGCCGGTGGCTGGTCTTCGCGATCATGGCGTTGTATCCGGAAGTCGATGCGCTGCAGGATGCGTCCGGTTTTCCCACTCTGACGGTGCGGATCGATGCGGAGGACGACAGCCTGTTGCTCGTCTCCGACTCGACGGGGGTCCGCACCTGTGTGACGAGCGGCGATGCGCCGGCCGACGTGATCGTGACGGGTTCGTCCGAGGAGGTGTTCCGCACGCTCTCCGGCGACCGGACCGAGGGCACGCACGCTCGGGTCACCGGCAACACCGACGCGCTTCGACGATTCTTCGAGTTGACCGCGTCGGCGTTGACCTCCGACCGCTCCCTCGTCGGTCGACACAGCTGATCGAGTTGGTCAGTTCAGCAGTGCAGCTATCACATCGGGCCGCTCGAGGGACAAGAAGTGGCCCGCATCCGGAATGTGCAGGAAGTCGGCGTCCGTCAGCAGGCGCGTGTTGTCGTGGCGGTCCGACGGTCTCGACCAGTCCTTGTCTCCGTAGACGACATGGACAGGAACCTTCACACGGGGATAGAGCGACCTGGCTGCGATGAGACTCGGCAGGTTGGCGTAGACGGCGCGCGCGACCGTGCTGTAGCCCGGCCTGCGTCCCACTGCGAGCAGTTCGTTCACGTACTCGTCCGTCAACGCGGACGTGTCGACGAGCCCGCCCCTGAGGATCGCACGCATGACGGGTTTCGGTTCGACGCCCGCGAACGTCGGCCCCACGCCGGGCGCCAGAATGCCGGAGATGATGACGCGAGCCAGCAGGCTCGATCGTGCGATCCCACCCGCGTAGTCATACGGATTGACCGCGATCACGCGTCGAACTCGATCGGGGAGGTCGGCCGCAGTAGTGAGCGCGAGCACCGCACCCATCGACTCGCCGACCCGCGTGACGTCGTCGAGATCGAGTTCGTTGATCAACCTCTCGACCGCGCGTCGCATGTCGGGCTCCTGGTAGGAGGCGCCTGGCTCGATGTCCGAGTAACCCATTCCCGGGAGGTCGAGCGCGTACACGGAGTACGTCGGCAGCAGCAGAGGAATGAGGCGCTGGAAATGCTCTGCCTGGGTGCGCACCGTGTGCAGCAGGAGGAGGGGCGAGCCCGTTCCACCCTCCAGATACCTCAGTCGTGCGGAGCCCGGCCCGTCGTACGCCAGGTACCGGCTTCGTGTGCCGTCGATCGTCACGCCCGATTCTGACCCGTTGACAGTGATGTTCGTGTCCTTCCGTCCGCCTCGCGTTCCGCGACGTTCCATCCTGGTTGCTTGATTATTTCAAGTTCTGCCGTCGCTTGGCAAGTGTGCGCCGATCCGACACGGGTCGACGCACAGCCAGGGAGGGACGATCTGCGATCCGGAGGTTGTGGGCGGGTGCAGCTGGGATCTCGATAAGTTCTGCAGGTGTCCCCTCACTGCGAGGGGTACGCATCCGCGTTGTGGCCCGGTCAGTACCGTCATCAGTCGCCGATGGAACTCGGCGGGCGTGAGCCCGAACTGGACGATGTAGTTCCGCCCCGACGCCTTAGAAACGTACGGCCGGACGGGTAACGTAAGATTTACGCTGTAAATTAAATGGTGTCCTTGTCGGCACCCGGTCCCAGGGAGGGCGAAACACATGACGACTGCCATCGACGTAGGACTGTTGATCCTGAGAGTCACCGTCGGGGTGACGCTCGCCGCCCACGGCTACGCGAAGATCTTCCGTGGGGGTCGCCTGGCAGGAACTGCCCGCTGGTTCGATTCGATCGGGATGCGGCCGGGGCGGTTGCACGCACCGTTGGCGGCATTCACCGAAATCGGCGCCGGCGTACTGTTCGCCCTCGGGTTTCTCACCCCGCTGGCGGCCGCGGCGATGATCGCGCTGATGGTGGTTGCTGCCTGGACGGTGCATCGCGACAGCGGCTTCTTCATCGTCGGTAACGGGTGGGAATACAACTTCGTGTTGGCCTGCGTGGCGCTCAGTGTCGCTGTCACCGGTTCCGGCAGGCTTTCGATGGATCATCTGATCGGCCTCGGCTCCGGGGTCGATCAGTGGTGGGGTCTGGTCATCGCCCTGGTCATCGGTCTGGGTGCGGGTGTCGGACAGGTCGCCGTGTTCTTCCGCCCTCCCGTGCCAGCGGAGGAGCGCTGATTCCAGTTTCAGCTGTTCCGCGGGGCACGGCTCGTCCGGACATGACACTAGCGTGCTCCGGTGTCGCGCGACCTCACACCATCTCCCCTCCCGGACGCCGGTGCATGGCGGATCCGGGTCGCGTACGCCGTTCGGGCGGGCAGTCCAATTGCCTTTCCGGCGACGCCCTGTCGTTGACGTCTCGAAGGAGTCGGTATGTCGGTGAATCGCCACCCACGTGAATCCGGAACGCTCGTGAAGGATCGAGTGTTCGACTGTCAAGGGACATTCGGTCCTGGATCTGGCGCAATTTTCATGATTGCTTTGGGGCACTTAGCTATCCGGCGTGTATGACGCGTTTGCGGAGTAGGTCGAAGTTGGCTCGCCCGTACATCTGCCGTTTGAGCATCTTAAAAGTTACGTGGAATCTGGCCGTGGGGATGATTATGTCTCCTCGGTGTTGACCACGAACTGAGGAGATGGCTTGAGCGGCACGGTGGTGTTGGAAGAGAAGTGGCCGGTCCTGGGCCGGCATATACAGGCGGCCGGGTGGCTGCGGGTGTGGACCGATCTCGGGAGGGCGCCTCGGACGATCGACGCCTACGCACGGGGGCTTGCCGAGTACCTGGAGATGTGCGAACGGGAGGGGGTCGACCCGGTCTCGGCGAGTCGGGCGCATGTTGGCGTCTATGTGCGGGAGTTGACCGACCGGCCCAGCCGCCGTGGCACGAACGTGGTGGCGCTCGATTCCGGGTCCGGTCTGGCGAATGCCACGATTCAGCAGCGGCTGGTGCCGGTGCGGCTGTTCTACGACCACCTTATGGAGGAGGGGTTGCGCGAGTCCAATCCCGTTGGCCGGGGGCGTTTCACACCCGGTCGACGCGGTGGCGGGCATCAGCGGGGGTTGGTGCCTCGGTTGACGAAACTGCCCTGGATCCCCACCGAGCGCCACTGTTCATTAGTCAAGTCGAGTGTCGGAATTGGATTTGTCGGTCAGGTCGAGGCGCGGAGGGGCCCAGCGGAACGTGTGCTGCTGGGCCCCTCCGC
>NZ_JBHXWI010000144.1:0-5062 GCF_042671975.1 Rhodococcus sp. NPDC127593
TCGATGTGCTACCTGCCGCTCACCTACGATCACCGCCTCGTCGACGGTGCCGACGCCGGCCGCTTCTTGACCACGATCAAGCAGCGTCTGGAGCAGGGAGCGTTCGAGGCCGACCTCGGCCTGTAGCCGAACTCCCAGCGCAGGGTGCGCAGTTCGATGGTCGGCAGGTCGCCAAGGTGCTCTACGGCTTCGTGAACGAGGACGTTGGTGCCGAAGATAAGGCACTGGCCTCATCTCGACGACACACCAAAGCACGGACGAGTGCATCCCCGTTATCAAATTGTGTTAAGCGAAGAACTCAGGCGAGGAGCCCATTTTCATGACGTCGATCAACGAGAAAGCCACCAAACTGCTTCGGCTGCACCAGTTGGGTAACCCAGTGACCCTGCCAACGGTGTGGGACGCCTGGTCAGCGAATCTCGCTGTAACCGCCGGATTCCAGGCTCTGACCGTCGGCAGTCACCCGGTGTCGGATTCAATCGGCAAGCCCGACAACGAGGGCATCACCTTCTCCGAACTCCTGCACCGGATCTCACAGATCACGAGCGCCGCCGATCTGCCGATCTCTGTCGACATCGAATCCGGTTACGGGCTCGAACCGACTCGGCTGATCGACGGATTGGTCAACGCTGGCGCTGTGGGTTTGAACATCGAGGATGTTGTGCACAGCGAAGGCGGGCGTCTGCGCGACGCCCAGGAACACGCAGATTTCGTCGGCGGGCTCCGCCAGGCAGCCGATGAGGCCGGCGTCCACGTTGTGATCAACGCTCGCACCGACCTGCTTCTCCAGCAGGTAGGTGACGACGCCGATCGCGTCGATCGCGCAATCGCACGCTTGCAACTCGCCGCCCAAGCCGGGGCCGACGTGCTCTACCCCGTGGGACGGCACAACGACAGCACCCATAAGCGGCTGACGTCGGAACTGGCGCTGCCCGTCAACGCGATCGCGCTGCCCGACCAGGACGACCCCGCTTCATTCGGGCTACTCGGTGTCGCACGGATCAGCTTCGGCCCGTTCTTCCAGGCTGCTCTCACCGCACACTCTGCAACGCTCCTCGGCCGCTGGTCCTGACCCTGCTGGTTGGCAAAAGTATTTGACGCCGAGGGCGAGAGCATCTGGCACTCTGCGCATTTCTCTCGCTGCGGCGAGGTTCCCAAACTCCACGGCTTCCGCGGTCCCGATGAGATGTGTGATTCCCATGAATTCTCGTGAGTATCGCCAATGGCGCCAGAGGCGTCGCGCCGCTTGGATCGAAGCCAACCGCAGACTCAACCATCCTGACACCGAGGCGGAGCGCCTCATCGAGTTCGCCATCATGTGGACACCATTCGGAGGCGCCACCGAGGAGGAAATCCTTGTGCACTTCGGAATGACAACGTGCCGATTCATCGAGCGATTGTGGCAGGTCATTCCTGAATCGAACTGTACCCGAGACGAGATACGCATTCTGGCGAGCGCGTACCCGCATCACCGCCGAACCGGCGGCCCAAGCGGCTGACGTCCCGACAGGTCCCCAGAACTTGCGAAAGAGATCAGAGTAGCCCGACCTTGTCGTCGGCATCGGATAGCGCGGTGATTCTCGAATTCTGTTGTCCCTGGCACTGAGTAAGAAACCGGCCACCCTGCAGGGCCCGATTGCACCGCCGCTTGGTCCCATCCACCGCGTATCGCTTCGCGAAATCTCGTGCAACGATCATGGGGTTACATCAGCGCTTTGCAGCCTGGATGACGTGAACGTACGCACGCGCGAATCGAGGTCGACGGTCGCCAGATTCGAGCGTCGGCGTTTCATTCCATTCGGATGGAGTATGTACGCCACGTGCTGGATACGCAGGGATGGGCGGCGCGAGAATGCCGGGTCCTCGTGATCGGGGACAGCACGGGCCGCATCGCCTCCGGGCTGACCGATCTCGGCATGACTGTAAATGAACGGGATGACGGAGCACCGCACACCCTACCTCACGTCATGTACATCGGCGACGCGCTGGAACTCGTCGACGACGTCCGCCCCGTCTTGTCGGGCGTCCGAAATGCTGTGGCGCCGAACGGAGTGCAATAAGGCACTCGTCTCCGACCGAGACATCGGCCGTTATGTGAACTTTGTTCTCGAGCCGGACACCCGACCACCTGTGACGTATCTCGGATACGCCACGAGGAATGGTCCGTCCGGTGATCAGCAACCATAGGGCACGCCAATCAGCCCGTGCGAGGTCGCCGCACGCGCCTCCGACCTCGCGACGAATACCTCGTCGAATCCGGCCAGAGTCCGGTCGCGAGGCAGACTCCGATCATTCCACCAATGAGCTGAGCGATCACGAACAACGGGACCGACTCGGGCGCGATCCCGGTAAACGTGTCGGTAGATGCCCGTCCGATGGTTGCCGCAGGATTGGCGAAGGCTATCGAGCTGGTGAACCAGCATGCAGACCCGATGTAGGCGGGGACCGCGGCGGCCGACATTGCGCTGCGCCCGGTCTGTGCCAGCATGCAGATGAGTGCAACGAGTCCTGCGGTGGCGACAATCTCTCCGACGAAATTCCCCACGCTCGAGCGTTCGGTAGTCGCGGTCGCGAAGACGGGAACATCGAACATCACGTTGGCCAGCTGGGCACCCGATATGGCACCCAGAACCTGGATGATCATGTACGCGCCGACGTCGCGACCGGTCAGTCCGGTCGCCCGGCCACGCGTGAGGTACCAATCGGCGGCAGAGACCACCGGATTGAAGTGCGCTCCCGATACGGGGCCGAACATGAGAATCAGAGCTCCGAGCCCGAACGCCGTGGCGGTCGTGTTCTCGAGTAGCTGCAACCCGCTATCACCGGGAGACATCTGTTGCGCGGCAATTCCTGAACCGACGATGATCGTGACCAGCATCGCTGTGCCCACGAATTCGGCCACGAGCCGCCGCCACAGCGTCACTGCTTCCGGAAGCTCGGATTCGATCACAGGATCGCCGACCCGTGCGGTTTCCTCTGGTTGGCCGGTATTCGGCACTGCTGCCCACTTCGGGAGGTCGCGCGTGTCCTCGTCTGTCTCGTCAGGGATCACTGAATAGTGGTTTGGAGACAAGGATTTCGTGGTAGTTGCATTCTCAGTCATTTATCCGTGCCTGTCGTGACCACGGCCGCTTGCAACCGGCCTGTACATAGTGCGGCGTTCTTCCCGATCGCACGCCGACCGCGGACTCCGAGTGCACGCTGTGCCCTTGATTCCACAGAGCGGAAACCCAGTTCGTGGTGCTGTATTCATGGCAGATCTTCTCGCACTCCCCCTTGACAGCATTCTAGTGACGGAGTTCACTATATCAAGATACGAAAGATGAAATCCACGATGCGGAAAAGCTTGGTAACGCTCCTTTGGCTCGCATCCTCACTGGGAAGACTCACCGTGACTGAACAAGTCCTCGCCTCCGGCACGGAGGAATCCGAAGTAATCCGACCTCGCGGGAAGGTGCGTTGGAAGATTGCCGTGCTACTGGGTTCGGGCATTCTCATCAACTACATCGACCGGCTGTCCATTTCGGTGACGCAAGCTCCGCTGTCGGAGGAGTTCGGACTCTCGGCAACAGAATTCGGCCTCATCTCGGCCGCGTTCCTATGGTCGTACGCGATCATGCAGATTCCGGCGGGGATGCTGCTGGACCGTTTCGGAGTCAAGAAGGTCTGGGGCGCCGCGGCGGCGCTGTGGGCCATCGCATCCGTCCTCACGGCAATGGCTACAGGCGCTTGGGTGATCATTCTGGCCAGGATCTTCCTGGGTGTAGCCGAGGCGCCCGCGATGCCCGGAGCCATGAAAGCCAGCGGAATCTGGTTCCCACGACACGAACGGGCGCTGTGCACAGCGATCTTCGACAGTGGCACACGGCTGGCCAACGTGATCGGCCTGCCCATGGTTGCCTTCGCGGTGGCGACCTGGGGCTGGCGGGAGGCCTTCTGGCTGCAAGCCGCGCTCTCGGTCGCATTTCTCGTCGGCTTCGTGAAGATCTACGGCGGCCCCAAGGCAATGTTCAGCAAGAGTGCGGTCACCGAGGCGGAGTACGAGTACATCGTTGCGGGCGGCGCCAGCGCGGAAGATGTCCGCCCCGCCGACAGCGTCGCGACGATCGGGTACCTGCTGCGCCAGCGCAAGGTATGGGGTTTGTCGCTGGGTCTGGCGGGTGCGGGGTACGTGCTGTGGATGCTGCTCACGTGGCTGCCCGGCTACATGCAGACCGGGATGAACAAGAGCGTTTTGCAGAGCGGCATGTACGCCGCCATTCCCGCGCTGGTGATGTTTCTGGCCGAGTTGACAATCGGCGGCTACTTGGTCGACCGGCTGATCAGTCGCGGAGCCGACGGAAACAAGGTCCGCAAGCTCACGATTGTGATCGGCATGCTCGTCGCCATGCTCACCGTCGGCGCCGCGTTCACACAGAACGCGACTGCGTCCATCATCTGGATCGCGCTGGGTAGCGCGGGTATCGCGTTGGTCTACGTCACCACGAACAGCTTGCCGGCCCTGATCGCACCCGAGGGTAGCGCTGGGGCACTCGGCGCCATCATGAACTGCATCAATCTGCTGGCCGGCGTCGCCGCCCCCATCGTCACCGGCATCATCGTCGACGTCACGGGAAGTTTCCAGTTCGCATTCATCCTTGGTGGAATCGCGTTGGTCGGCGGGCTCTGCAGCTATCTCGTCTTGATGGGCAACATCGAACCCATCCCCGCTCGAGCGGTGACAACCGGAGCCAGCGCCTGACCAATTCTTGGACCCGGCCGATATCGGGAAGATCGCGGAACGCGGCGGCTTGGAATTGATCTGGGTCGCCGCTTCGTGTGTACGCCCATATCGCTCTTGACATTCCACGTGCTACGGCGTTCTCTATATCGAGATGCGAAAGTTAACTTCCATAGTATGGAAGTTGTAATCAAGTCCGAGGAAGGACCACGGTGTCTGAGGCAGGAATCGCTGCACCCTCGACCGGTCCAAGGCCGTCGAGGCCGCCAACCGGTACCGCATCGACGACGTCCGTGCCGCCGCCGTGTCCTATGCGGACACGGGAAGCGCCTAGAGGAGAAC
>NZ_JBHXWI010000145.1:0-4867 GCF_042671975.1 Rhodococcus sp. NPDC127593
GGCGGCTGGAAATGCGGATCCCCCGACTCCCGCATCTGCTCCTCGTACACCGCCTCCGCCGGATACACATGCGAATCCATGAACTCCAGCAGATCAGTCTGGTATTGCCGGGCGCGATCGGATACATCGAACAGCGACATGCGGACTCCTCGTGCGGTCGGGTCAGGACGGCTGGGCGAGGAGCGAGGCCTGGTAGCGGCGCATTCCCCGAATCCATCGGTCGTAGTCGGCGCCCTTGTGCCGGTACATCTCCAGCACTTCAGGGTGCGGAAGGATCAGGAACTGTTCGGCTTCCATTGCGGCAAGAACGCATTCGGCCACCTCGGACGGTTCGAGCACCGAACCCGCGGTGGTGACGGCACGTGCGGCGGTAGCCGACAGCGCGGCGTCGTCGGTGAGCAGCTTGGTGTTGACGCCCATGGGGCACAGGCAGCTGACGCGGACCCCCTTGTCGCCGTACGTGACGGACAGCCATTCGGCGAAACCGACGGCGGCATGCTTGGTCACCGAATACGGCGCGGAACCGATCTGGGTGAGCAGCCCGGCGGCCGAGGCCGTGCTGACGAAGTACCCCGCGCCGCGCTCGATCCAGCCGGGAACCAGGCGGCGTGCCGCCCGGATGTGCGCACGGACGTTCACGTCGAAGGCGAGATCCCACACGGCGTCGTCAGGTTCGAGGCCCTCCCCTGCCGCGACGCCCGCATTGGCGAAGTAGAGGTCGACGGGGCCGAAGGCTTGCTCCGCGGCGTCGATGACCGAGGCGATCTGTGCGTCGTCTGATGCGTCGGCTTGCACCGCCAGCGAAGCGCCGCGGTGCTCGGCGTCGATCTTTCGGACGATCGATTCCAGCGCGGTGCCATCGAGATCGGTGACGACGACCTTGGCACCCTCGGCGGCGAGCCGCTCCGCGAGTGCGCCGCCGATTCCACCTCCGCCACCGGTGACGATGGCGACCTTCTGCGCAACCTGCACGAGATTCCTCCCTCGAGGGGACACGAACGTGACCCCAGTCTTCCACAGAAATCACCTGAACCCGGTGTCGGATTCAGCTTCGTCGACCTGGGTGCCCACGCGCTCACGCCGTCGGAGAGAGCTCAGCTCAGCTCGGGGAACCTCAGCCCGTTTGCCCAGATGCGTGTCGTGGTGAACACGACGTCGTCGAAATCGACCGGAGTGCCGTCGGTCCCGTTCACGCTGGCCACGAACACGTTGTAGGCCAGCCTGCTGACCATCCCCGACAACGCCCGCGACGCCAGCATCGGGTCCAGCTCCTTGTCGGCGATGCCCCGCGCCTGCAATTCCGCGATGCCTCGCGCGTTGCGCGCGATGAACGCGTCGGCCCGCTGGCGCCGCAGGTCCGCGAACGCCGGGTCGATGTGCGCGACCTGCTCGAGCAGCCCCATCAGCTTGGCGTTACGCCGATAGGCCTCCAGGTAGGCGCGGTTACTCGCCTCCAGGACGGCATACGGGTCGTCGGTGTCCTGCACCCGCTTCATGCCCGGATGCATCATGTCTTCCTGCGCCACCTCGAGCACGGCGGCGAACACCTGCTCCTTGTTGTCGAAGTAGGTGTAGAAGGACCCCGTCGAGCAGTTGGCTTCCTTCGTGATGTCGGTGAGCCTGGCGTCGAGGTACCCGGACCGCTCGAACACCGTCCGCGCGGCCGCCACCAACGCCGCGCGCGTGCGTGCACCACGTGGGGTCGCCGGAGGCTCCCGCAACAGATCGGTGGCCGCCATCGACGGGGCGGGCTGGTCGTCCCACTCTTCATGGACGGTGCGCGTGGTCATTTCCTACTTATACGCCAGCACGGCAGCGCCGCCCAACCCGACGCTCAGGTGATGGTGATGCCGCCGTCCACCGCGATCGTCTGACCGGTGACGTACGCGGCGGCGTCCGACGCGAGCCAGACCACGGTCGCGGCCAGCTCCTCCGGATCACCGAGGCGACCGAGAACGAGCCGCGATTTCATCGATTCGAGGTACCCGTCCTGGTACTGGTCCGTCATCTCCGTCTCGAAGAAGCCGGGGGCGATCGCATTCACCCGGATGCCCTTGCGAGCACCCCACTGCTGCGCCAGGTCGCGAGTGAGACCGATGACCCCGGCCTTGCTCGCGGCGTACGCGGCCTGCGGAAGTCCCGCGGTGGTGAGACCGAGCACGCTCGCGATGTTCACGATCGCGCTGCCCGGCTTCATGACCTTGCCCGCCGCCTGCGCCGCCCAGTAGGAACCGTTCAGGTTGATGTCGACGACCTGCCGGAACTGCTCCGGAGTCTCCCGCGTCGCGGGGACAGCCGTACCGACACCGGCGTTGTTGACGAGCACGTCCACGCGGCCGAACTTCTCCATGGCCGCGTCGATCATGTTCTGCGCCTGAGCCGGGTCGGCGATGTCCGTCGCGACGCACAACGCCCGCCGTCCCGCGGCCCGCACCAGTTCGGCGGTCTTCTCGAGACGGTCGGTGCGGCGCGCTGCCAGCACCACGTCGGCACCGGCCTCCGCCGCGGCCTGCGCGAATGCGACCCCGAGGCCCGACGACGCACCGGTCACGACGACCACCCGATCGGTCAAGCTGAACTTGTCGAGAACGGACATACGAGGCGACTCCTTTGTCGTCGGGCTACGGGGTAGGGGTTCAGAGGCCGAGGTCGCGGCCGATCAGTTCCTTCATGATCTCGTTGGAACCGGCCCAGATCTTGGTGACACGGGCATCCATCCACGCACGGGCGGCACGGTACTCGGTCATGAATCCGTAGCCACCGTGCAGCTGCACGCAGTGGTCGAGGACCTCGTTCTGCACCTGAGCAGTCCACCACTTGGCCTTGGCGGCGTCCACCGCGGTGAGCTCACCGTCGGCGTGTGCGGCGACGCAGTTGTCGACGTACGCCTGGGTGACCTCGACACGGGTGACGAGGTCCGCGAGAAGGAACTTGTTCCACTGCAATGAACCGATGGGCTGTCCGAATGCCTTGCGGTCCTTGGCGTACTGGATCGTCTCCTCGAGAATCGGCGCGGCGTGCGCGAGGTTCGAGACAGCGGCGCCGACACGCTCCTGCGGCAGCATCTCCATCATGTGGATGAATCCACGGTCGATCTCACCGATGATGTTCGTCGACGGGACACGCACGTTCTCGAAGAACAACTCGGCGGTGTCCGCCTCGTGCTGGCCGACCTTGTCGAGCTTGCGTCCGCGCTCGAAGCCTTCCATGCCCGTCTCGACGGCGAACAGGGTGATGCCCTTGGACTTCTTCTCAGGGCTGGTGCGCGCCGCGACGATCACCAGGTCGGCGTTGTAGCCGTTGGTGATGAACGTCTTGGAACCGTTGATGATCCAGTCGTCGCCGTCCTTGACCGCGGTGGTCTTGAGCGAGGCGAGGTCGGAACCACCGGAGGGTTCCGTCATGCCGATCGCGGTGAGCAGTTCACCGGTGCAGAACTTCGGCAGCCAGCGCTGCTTCTGCTCCTCGGTCGTGAGCTGCACGAGGTACGGCGCGACGACGTCGGCGTGAATACCGAAGCTCGACGACACGGCCGCGCTCGCCCGCGAAAGCTCCTCGGCGAGAACCGCATTGAACCGGTAGTCGCCGGCCTCGCTTCCGCCGTACGCCTCGGGGACCTCGAGCCCGAGGAATCCGTTGCGCCCGGCTTCGAGCCAGATCTCGCGGTCGATGAAGCGCTGCTCGATGAGCTTGTCGGCCACCGGCAGGAGGTTGCGGTTCACGAACTCCCGTGCCGATTCGCGGAATGCCTCGTGATCGGGGCCGTACAGGGTGCGTCGCATGACCGCTCCTTTTTCGAAATCCAGCTGTGGTGTGTCCACGCTTTCCGGCATGTAAGCGTGTGCTTATTTTCTAAGCGCTTGCTTATACTGATCGTGCGGCGCGGTATTGTCAACAGCCGCGCAGCCGAGGATGGAGAAAGACATGAGCGAATCACCGAACCAGGTGATCAGCCCTTCCAAGGCTGCCGCCCGCATCCGAGCCGCAGCCGTCGACGCATTCGCGACCAGCGGATACGGGGGCACCACCACCCGCGAGATCGCCGCCCGCCTCGACATGAGCCCCGCCGCGATGTACCCGCACTACCGATCCAAAGAAGAGCTGCTCTTCGCGATCAGTCACGAAGGCCACACCGCCGCGCTCGACGTTGTCGTAAGTGCAGACCGCCCCGACGAGGCCCCCTCCACGAGACTGCAGGCGCTGATCGGCGCATTCGCGAGCTGGCAGGCCACGCACCACGCACAGGCTCGCGTCGTGCAGTACGAACTCAACGCCCTCACACCCGAGCACTACCGCGACGTGGTCAAATTGCGCCGCGACATCACCCACATCGTCCGTGCCGTCGTCGACGCCGGGGCCGCATCGGGCGAATTCACGGTGCCCGACGGCGAAGGCGTCACCCTCGCGCTTATGTCACTGTGCGTCGATATCTGCCGCTGGTTCCCGGCCGGCGCCTACACCGAACCGGAGGCCGTCGCAAACCTCTACTCCGACCTCGCCATGCGCCTGGTGGGTGCCGGTTAGGTATTGCCAACGTCCCGCAGTGTCGACTAAGCGGACTGCACAAAATCGAGATCTACACCCCCACCGGACACCGGTACCGATCAACGGCACCACCACTGCCGAAACCGTTGCCATTCGATGAGGTTCGGACGAGTTCACCGGTCAAGCGCATCCTGATCGGATACATCCACGCCGCCTGAACATCAGGGCTTCGCGCCAGACCGAGTGACAAACCCCGCGGTAACATCTCCGCACGCGGTGGGGGTGGAAGCCGTTCGCGCATATAGGTAGAAAAATGTCTTCGGTGTAGGAATGTTCCGGTGAAGTTGTAGGAGTGGGCGGGTGGTGGCAGGGGGTTTCCACC
>NZ_JBHXWI010000146.1:0-4759 GCF_042671975.1 Rhodococcus sp. NPDC127593
GGCATACCGCCGCGCCACCGAGTCCGCCACATCCGTCATAGCTCAACGGTAACGCCCGAAACCAGCTAAAGCGACATTATTTTGTCACAGGCCCTTAGCCATGACGAAGATGGCCATGACGAAAGCCTTTACAAAAGACCAGAAGATGTCACTGGGTATCAGGAAGACACTGAAGTAGTGATCGTATGTGCCACCGGACTGTCCATAACCCGCGGTGACAATGAGGCGCGTCGCGATGAACGAACCGATCAGCGCCAGGCAGTAGAGCGGGACGACGGCAATCGATCCCGCCAGAATGCGCGTCGTCACGAGGAAGGGCACGGATGGCACAGCCATGACCTCGAGCGCATCGATTTCCTCACTGATTCGCATTGCGCCGATTTGCGCGGTGAATCCGGCGCCGACGGTGGCCGTCAATGCGATGCCGGCGATGACCGGCGCCACTTCACGTGTGTTGGAGTACGACGCAACGAATCCGGCGAGCGCTTCGATGCCGACGTTCGCGAGGGAACTGTAGCCTTGGAGTCCTACCTCCACTCCGATCGCGGCAGTCATGAACACGACCACGACGACAGTGCCGCCGATCACCGCGAGTCCACCGGTGCCGAGACTCACCGACGCCAGCAGCCGCATGACCTCCTTCCAGTACCGCCGAGTCGCGTGAGGGACTCCGGTGGCGACATGACCGTAGAAGTCGGCCTGTGAACCGATTTCTGTCAGCTTGCGGACAGGCGCTCGATATATGAGGTGAAGCTGCCTGCCCATTCGAGACGTGGGATACACGATTGTTGCGCCCCTAATACTTTGACTGGAGGAAGATTGCGGAGATGATCGAGTTGGCCAGAAAGAGCAGCATGAAGCTGAAGACGACCGTCTGGTTCACGGCGTCCCCGACGCCCTTGGGCCCACCTTTGGCCTTGATGCCCAGGTAGCAGGCAACCAGCCCGGCGAGCAGCCCGAACACTGCTGCCTTCAGCTCACTGACGAGGAAATCGACAAGATTGACCAATAGCGTCAAACTCGCCACGAATTGGCCGGCACTGGCGTTCTGAACAAGCACGGTGAACAGGAAGCTTCCGGTGAGACCGACAACTGTCACGATTCCGTTCAACGCCAGAGCTACGAGGGTCGAAGCGATCACACGCGGCGCTACGAGGCGCTGCACGGGATCGAGACCGAGAACTTCGATTGCATCGATCTCTTCGCGGATCTTTCGGGCACCGAGATCCGCGCATATTGCGGTTCCGCCTGCTCCGGCGACAACGAGGACGCTGACCAGAGGTCCGATCTCACGGACCACCGCCATACCTGCGCCCGCCCCCGACAAGTCGGAAGCCCCGAGCTCTGCCATCAATTGTGTGAGTTGGAAAACGACGATCACACAGAAGGGAATGGCCACCATAATGGTGGGGACAAGTGCGACGCGAGCGATGAACCAGGATTGAGCGAGGAGTTCCTCGACTTCGAACGGCCGACGGAACATGTGCTTGAACGTCTTCCCGCTCATGCGATAGAAGCCGCCGACATCACCGGCGACCGTCAAGATCCCGCGACGAGCAGCCTCGGATGCGGTGCGCACCCTGGTGGTCACCACAGCCGAACTGCCTTGTCTGCCCTCGCGGCCACCGGCAATGCAGCGATGAGCGGGTACGTATCGGGTGGAGTCGTCGTCATTGTCACGTGTGTCCTCCAGTAGAAACGGCCTCCGGACGGCGTAGTCACTCCGTCTGCGTGCCGTCGCGGAAATCTGGTTGCACAGTCATGGGCACCGCGTCGCTCCCCGCCGATACTCGTCATTCCAGGTGTCGGCTGGCTGCGACTTTCCCCACTCCCGCGTTCGGACGGTCACGAGCAATCGTGTCGTCGGACATATTTCTGCGGGTTTGTGCGCTGACACACACTAAGGCGTACTATGTTATAACGTCAAGGTCGAGATTGGGTTGCGGTGATAATCGCCTTCACCGTCCAGGTCGGCGTGCTACATCCCCCCGAGACAGCCGCTGGCCGAGAATGACTCGTGTTTCTCTCCGCATTTCGCCATTCCGCAGCACAGGTGTGCAGGTGTGCAGAGATCCCGGAGAGTTCGGTTCCTTGAAGAGTTCTGCTGCTCGGGCCGTGGTCCGTGGATCGGTGTAGTAGTTCCGTGTCAGTGCAAGCAAGTGGATCACAGGAGGTAGACATGGGTGTAGAGGTGGCGGTTCAAGACTTGACCAAATCCTTCGGCTCGCAGAGGATCTGGCAGGACGTCACGTTGACGCTGCCGACCGGTGAGGTCAGTGCGTTGCTCGGGCCGTCGGGTACGGGTAAGTCGGTGTTCCTGAAGTCGCTGATCGGTCTGCTCCGCCCGGAGCAGGGCTCGATCGTGATCGACGGCACCAACATTCTCGAGTGCTCGTCCAAGGAGCTCTACGAGATCCGAAAGCTGTTCGGTGTGCTGTTCCAGGACGGTGCCCTGTTCGGCTCGATGAACCTGTTCGACAACGTGGCGTTCCCGCTGCGCGAGCACACCAAGAAGTCCGAGTCCGAAGTCCGCAAGATCGTGATGGAGAAGATGGAGCTCGTCGGCCTGCTCGGGGCCGAGGACAAGCTGCCGGGCGAGATCTCCGGTGGTATGCGCAAGCGTGCGGGCCTGGCCCGGGCCCTGGTGCTGGACCCGCAGATCATCCTCGTCGACGAGCCGGACTCGGGTCTGGATCCGGTGCGTACCACCTACATCTCGCAGACGTTGATCGACATCAACGCCGAGATCGATGCGACGATCCTGATCGTCTCGCACAACATCAACCTCGCCCGCACGGTGCCCGACAACATCGGCATGCTGTTCCGCCGGCAGCTGGTGATGTTCGGTCCGCGGGAGGTGCTGCTCACCAGCGACCAGCCGGTCGTCAAGCAGTTCCTGAACGGCACCATGATCGGCCCGATCGGCATGTCGGAGGAGAAGGACGAGGCCACCATGGCCGCCGAGCAGGCCATGGTCGACGCCGGCCACCACGCCGGTGGTGTCGACGACGTCGAGGGCATCGTCCCGCAGATGAAGGCGACGCCGGGGATGCCGTTCCGGCAGGCCGTCACCCGCCGCCAGGAACGCGTCCGGCAGATCATGCACACCCTGCCGGAGAATGCGCAGATTGCCATCCAGGAAAGCCTCGACGACCAAACCGTGACAATGGGTTTCAGAGGTGCGCTCAGCGACTCAATCTACGAAGAAGCCGTGGATTCGCCTTCGACCGGGCGCGGCTGGAGCTATGCGCCGTAGGCGTTGCCCCTGGCATTGGTCACACGAAAGATTTTCCAATCAGAATGTCGTGAAGAATGGGGTTGCCCCGCATCGGGATGCCGGTGCGGGGCAACTGTCGTTTTCAGCGTCTTCTACAGGTGCTTGAAGACGGGCGAGCGCGTGTCTCCATCCCCACCATGCCCAACCCGTTCAACGTGGGTCGAATCGTCCAGCGCGGTAATCGAGGAATGCCTGGCGAATCTGTGCCTCGGTATTCATCACGAACGGCCCGCCCGCGACCACGGGTTCGTGCAGCGGTTCTCCTGCGCCGAGAAGAACTCGCAGATCCGTGACCGCGGTGACGCTGAGTTCGGTGTCATCTCCGCTGGTCGGGCGGTCCAGCCACAGAGTCTGTCCAGCCCGGCCGGTGGTGCGGGTCGCGCCGAATTCACCATTTCCTCCGAGAATGTGGACGAACCCGTTGTAGGAACCAGGCAGGTCTTGCGTAAGGGTGGCGCCCGCGGTCAGTCGCATTTCGGCGACCGTCACCGGCACGTGGTTGAGTGTCGGTGACGTCACGCCGTTCGACGTGCCCGAATACACGATCACCTCCACGCCGTCCGCGGAATGTCGCGGCATTGCGACGGCGTGCAGATCCTGATATCGAGGAGTCGTCTTTTTCTGTGCGGCAGGAAGATTCAGCCACAGTTGCAGCAGATGCACGCGCTCACCGGCAGGTGGTTCCTCGAGGTGGATAACACCGCTGCCCGCGGTCATGAACTGAACGTCTCCGGGACCGAGAACGCCGGAATTCCCACGATTATCGGTATGGGTGAGCGAACCCTCGATCACGTAGGTGATGGTTTCGATTCCTCGATGCGGGTGCATTCCGAAGGCGCCGATTCCGAAGTCGTCTTCCATCATGAGCAGAAACGGATCGTGGCGCGCCCAGTCGCCCGCCGGGATCATTGCCCGAGCGACGTGCTGGGACGAGTCCTTGATCAGGGCGGGATCGTCGACGTGGGCGATACGCCGGGCGGTCGGCATGACGGTATCGGGCTCGCGGTTCATGCCCATGTTCCTTTCGAACTGGCTCGACGGTCGCCGGGGTACAGGCGGCTCCTCGCAGTGTGTTATCGCATAATGCACACTGCGGCGTGCCCCCGTCACCATAGAGTGTTCGGATCCGGCAACTGTACCGACTGCGGGAAGAACGCAATGGTCCCCGCCAATTTTTGGCGGTGCGCGCAAGAGACATGTGGTCCGGGTCACGTAGCGTTTGTGGTGGTCGTACTCAGGACGTCGACACCGCAGGTGAAAAGCACTTTCGCCACCGCGAATGTGTACACGACGTACAAGTCGAAGCTCCCTGTCTGGCCGATGGATGCGCCAGATGTCCCGTTGAATGAAAGAAGTGAGAAAAGTGACTGCTACTGCGATGCCGCGTGATACTCGGGATCTGTTGGCGGAGGCGGTGAAGATCGTTCCGGTGGTGGCCGAGGCGGCGCCGGAGGCGTTGGAGTTGCGGCGTGCTCCGGATCG
>NZ_JBHXWI010000147.1:0-4396 GCF_042671975.1 Rhodococcus sp. NPDC127593
CGCAGTATTAGTGGCTACATTTCCGAATCGATTTCCGTCGTCTTCTCAGGTCGATCATGCAATCTCCGCCGAGAGCTACCGCAACTTCGGGCTAGAAGGAGCACCGTGACCGCCATCGCAGGCACCGATCCCCGAACGGGGACGACCACCAATGTCATCGACGAAACGACCACCGCGGAGGTCACCCGGATCGCCCGGGCCGCCGCCGACGCGGCACCCCAGTTCGAGCAGGCAGGGCGTGGGTTTCGGGCCGCACTGCTGCGCGCGATCGCCGACGAACTCGCCGCCCGCCGCCACCTGATCGTCGAGACCGCGGACCGGGAGACGGCCATCGGCCCTACCAGGTTGAACGGCGAACTCACCCGCACCGTGTACCAGGCACGGCTGTTCGCCGATGTCCTCGATGAGGGCAGCTACCTCGAAGCGGCCATCGACCACGCCGCGGACACCCCGATGGGGCCGGGGCCGGACCTGCGCCGGCTTCTCGTGCCGATCGGGCCGGTCGCGGTGTTCGGGGCCAGCAACTTCCCGCTCGCCTTCTCGGTACCGGGCGGAGACACCGTGTCCGCGCTGGCCGCCGGTAACCCCGTGGTGGTCAAGGCGCACAGCTCGCACCCGGCCACCTCCCTCGCGGCGTTCGAGGCGATGGTCGCCGCCGCCCGACGCCTCGGTACCCCCGACGGTGTGTTGAGTATCGTGTTCGGGCAGGCCGCCGGCGGAGCCCTCGTCGCGGACCCGCATATCAAGGCCGTCGGCTTCACCGGATCATTGGGCGGTGGACAGGCACTGCTGGACATCATCGGTCGCCGAGACGAGCCGATCCCGTTCTACGGTGAACTGTCGAGCCTGAACCCGGTCGTCGTCACTCCCGGCGCAGCGGCAGCGCGGGGTCCGGCGATCGGCACCGGTCTCGCGGACTCGTTCACCGTCTCGGCCGGACAGCTCTGCACCAAGCCCGGGTTGGTGTTCGTTCCCGCCGGCGACGCCGGTGACGCCCTCGCCGCCGCCGCGGCCGAGGCCGTGGGTGACACCGATGCACCGGTGCTGCTCAACGAGCGCATCTTCACCTCGTTCGGCGAAATCAGCGGCCGCGCCGAAGGGCTGGGAGCGGTCTCGGTGCTCGCCCGCGGCGGCAAGCCCGCCGAGGAGGGGTTTGCCGTCACCCCTTTGCTGCTGAGCATCACCGCTGCCGACCTGACCCCGCAGGCGACCGGAGAATGCTTCGGCCCGATGACCATCATCGCCCGCTACAGCAGCGACGACGAGCTCCGCGCCGCGATAGCCGAACTCCCGTCATCGCTCACCGGAACCATCCACGCCGAAGACGACGAGGTTGACCGGGTGTCGGAGCTGACCGGAATCCTGCGGGCCAAGGCCGGACGAGTGCTCTACAACGGCTACCCGACGGGCGTCCTGGTCTCCTGGGCGCAAACCCACGGCGGGCCGTGGCCGGCGACGAACACCCTGCACACCTCGGTCGGCACCACCGCCATCCGTCGGTTCCTGCGCCCGGTGACCTGGCAGAACGCTCCCGAGTTCGCCTTGCCGGAGGAACTGCGGGAGTCGTACGCCGCGATCCCTCGTCGCGTGGACGGCCGGCTCATCGTTCCGAACCGGTCATGACCGACCGCACCCTGTTGAGAAACGGCCGACTCACGGCCGCGGTCAATCCTGTCGGGGCCGAGCTGTGTTCGCTGCGCAACGCCGCGGACCTGGAAATGTTGTGGCAGGCGGGGCCGGAGTGGCCTCGTCACGCCCCGGTGCTCTTTCCCGTGATCGGCCGGATGGCGGATGACATCCTCGTGCACAACGGGATGCGGTACCCGATGCCGCAACACGGCTTCGCCCGGGACGTGGAGTTCGCTCGGGTCGCGGTCAGTGCGACGTCGGCGCATTTCCGGCTCACCGACACCGCCCGGACGGACCGGTACTTCCCGTTCTCGTTCGTGCTCGACGTTCAATTTGACCTGGGCGGTGACGAGCTTTCGGTCACCTACCGGATCGGTAACCCGAGCAGCGAGGCGACGCTGCCGGCGTCGATCGGTGTGCACCCGGCCTTCCGGTGGCCACTCCACGACGGGGACGCCAAGGGAAGCTACCGGCTCGAGTTCAGCGACCTCGAATCCGCGCCGGTGCGCCGCGTCGACAACGTCCTGCTGCGCGCCGACGACCAGCCGAATCCCGTTCAGGGATCATCGTTACCTCTGCATCCGGGCCTGTTCCGGGACGGTGCGGTGATCTTGGACCAGTTGTCGAGCACCGCGGTGCGCTACCAATCCGATGACGGCGAGGGTTTGACCCTGTCCTGGAGCGGGTTCGAGCAGCTGGCCATCTGGTCTCCACCCGACGACACCGATCTGCTGTGTATCGAACCGTGGTTCGGGCTGCCGTCACCCGCCGATTTCGATGGCGAATACCGCAGCAAACCCGCCCAACTCCACCTCGGTCCGGGGCAGGAACGCGAGTTCGGTCTGCGCATCTCCCTGTCCCGGAAGGCACCTGGCCCCGGTGCACGACCAAAGCCCGTAGGACCGCATGCGGCGCCTGCTCGAGACGAAACCGATACGCAGAATGAAGACGTCACGGACCGGCCCGTCGTCACCAGGGTCGAATCCTTCCCACGTCAGCTACCGACCGTGCTCGGTTGGTCGGGCCAGCAACTAACGGGTAGTCGGGAGTAAGGAAACGTCGTTCATGCCCACACGAACAGAACGGATGCCTTGATCCCGACTTCAGTCGTGCGGTCTGTCCGTTACCGCCGCCTGCTCCATGTTCGCAGGGACGCGCCTGTGCTCGTACCGCATCGAGTGTCTCGGACGTGTCCCTCCGTCGGACCATTGGAGCCGAGAATCGGCTGTAATGAGCTTTCCCGAAGCCTTCACACTTCGCGCATCCTCATCTAAACTGAAGTCACTTCAATCGCGTGTAAGAGGTGAAGCCTGGGCGCCCTCGAACGCAGAGAGTGCGTTTGAAAACCGTCAGGTTCGGGCGAGCCGCCTGGTCATGGTCGCGATCATCGCGATGTGAACCATGGCTCCGTGATGGTCGGGTCTGGTTTCGTAGTCGCGCACGCAGCGGCGGTGCTTGTTGATCTACGCGAAACTTCTCTCGACCACCCACACGCGGGGCCGAACGTGGAAACCGGTGGCGCCGGGGTTGCGTTTGATGATCTGCATAGGAAGGGCAAGAACGTCTTTCGCCCAGACGAGCAACCGGCCGGGATAACCGCCGTCGGCCCAGACCAGCCGAATGGTGGTGAAGCTGCCGCGCAGTGCTGCCAGGAGTCGGTGCGCGGCGTCGCGGTCCTGGATCGAGGCGGCGGTGACGACAACGGCGAGCAGCAGGCCGTTCACATCCACGGCAATGTGCCGCTTAACGCCGTTCGTTCTCTTGCCGCCATCCCAGCCGCGGCTCGATCGGGGCACGGTATCGGCGGCCGGCACCGTCTGCGAGTCGATGATCGCCGCGGTCGGGCACCGGTCCCGTCCGGCCCGCACTCGCAGCCGGTCGCGCAGCGTGTCGAGGATGCGCTGCCACGCGCCGCTGCGGGCCCAGCGGGTGAAGACCGCGTACACCGTCCCGGCCGGCGGGAACTCCACCGGCAGTTGTCGCCACGCGATACAACCGCGCACGATGTACAAGATGGCATCCACTATCCCACGGCGGCAATACGTCTCGGGTCGTCAGCTGCGGCCTGCCGTGCCGCCCGGCGCAGGCAACAGTGGTTCGAGCTCGCCCACTCTGCGTCAGTGACCGGCGACGAGTACACCGCGCAACCGTGTCCGCCCGCCGCGTGGGGCGGACACGACGGGCATGGTGAGATCGGCGATGATGGCATTGTGGGCTCCTGGTGTGGGCTCCTGGTGTGCGCGGGGATTTGGTCGTTTCCGACCCAACCAGAAGCCCACTTCTGGGTTCTCAGCGAGGCACGCGCCCGCCACCCTGCGTGTCAGACATCCCTGGAGCTTGGATGTCAAGCGATGAGGTGTTGGTAGCGGTGAGCCCATCCGGCGGCTTGGCTGTAGGGGGTTTTAGTTTTGATGCAGCCGTGCAGGATTCCGACGAGCCGGTTTCCGAGTTGGCGTAGGGCGGCGTTGTGGTCGATCTCGCGGGCGCGTAGCTCGTCGTAGTAGGCGCGTGCCGCGGCGTCGTGCAGGATCGCCGCGCCTGCCTGCAGGTGCAGGGCATCGACGAGGCGGTCGTTGTGGATGAACCGGGCGTGGACGGTCTTGGTCTTGCCGGATTGGTGGGTGATCGGTGCGGTGCCTGCGTAGTTCTTGCGGGATTTGGCGTCGGCGTAACGGCCGTCGGCGTCGCCGAATTCTGCGAGCACCCGGGCGCCGGTGATACCGCCCATGCCGGGTTGGCTGAGGTAGATCTCAGCGTCCGGGTGCCG
>NZ_JBHXWI010000148.1:0-4044 GCF_042671975.1 Rhodococcus sp. NPDC127593
CGCCAGCGATACCAACGATTGTGGGGCCTCGTCGCACAGGCGTTCCCACGTTGCGATCACGTGACCGTGTACGACAACAGCTCGAGCACCGGCCCGCGCATCGTCGCCCAGTTCACCGACGGACACCTCGTCGGCGAAGCCACCTGGCCCGCGTGGACACCCGCAGAACTGACCTCGCACACTAGCCGGGGCGAGCAACGCTAGGCGCAGTAATAGCCTGGCGGATCCGAACACCCAGAAGAACAACAGGCATATGGCCACCGACTACAACACACCAAGAGTCGCCGAATCCGACGAGCCGGACGCCTCCCGCGAACAGCTGACCGCCAGCCGGAAAGACGGAACAAGTTAGCTAACTCTTTGGTACGTCACATACTTTTCAATTCACACCCGACGCTGCGAAACAGACGCCGCACCCCCGGAGTCGGGGCGCCCGACGACGAGACCGAGCGCCTGGAGCTGCTCCCGCGACGTCGGCCGCATAGACGCGGTCGTCATCCAATTGCCGGCCGGCGATCAAAACCCCATGACACTTCTGCACGCATATCTCGACGACACGGTCTGGCCGCGCCGCTAGGCCGACTGGCCCAAACGCACCCAGACGGCGGCGACCCCATCCTTCTTCCGGATCCATGGCGTCGTCGGCCAAGGAGAGCGCGTTCGGGCAGGAGAGCCAATATTGCCTCATACTGCGATCGATGCAGGCCCCGTTGCGCGGGGGCCTGCACAGCAGTGTCCCGGGGACACGATGCCGGGTAACCCCGAAAGCACTGCGTATCGTACTGGCGTGAGGATTATCGCGCACAGTGTGACGATAGATAGTGGAGCAATGGTAGCTGCCCCCAGCGGACAGAACGTCGAACCGCCGTCGAACCTGCAGCTGACGGATTCGACAACGCGTGCCAAGTCGTGCACCCAGGTGCCGTGACCTCCCGCAACTGAGCGGCGGACTAGAAGACGGATACGAACCATGGATGCTGCGGATCACTTCACCCGGCTCGAACACTCCAGTCCATTTCCCGGCCGGATAGGCACTCCCTTCCTTCCTGCGGATGTATTGACTCGGCCTCGCCTGTTCGACCGGCTGACGAACGCAGTTAAGCACCCGGTGACCACTATCACCGCCCCCGCAGGTTGGGGTAAGACCCAACTTCTCGCGTCGTGGGTGCACTCTTCGTCCTGCGTGATCGACGTCTGCTGGCTTACCGTGGATCGACGCGATTCGGACCCGAACCGGTTCTGGCCAGCTATGTTGGCCGCGATCTCACCGAGGTTGTCTCACTCGGTTGAAAAGGAGTCCGACGACCCCGTTGTCCCGATGTTCGAAGGGCTCGCCACCCTTCGGTCTCCGATCCTGCTGATCCTCGACGACATCCATTGGCTTGATGACTCGGTCGTCGAGGAAGAACTGTCGTGGCTACTGGCGCGGCTCCCGCCCCTTGTCCACGTAATACTTAGCGGCATCTACCTACCGCGCCTGCCCATCAGTCGTCTCCGCGTCGAGGGCAAACTGCACGCGCTGACAGCAAAAGACCTCTCGTTCAATACTGCCGAGGTTTCCGCGATGCTCGCCGAGTCCGGTGTCGAGATCTCGGCCGCCGCAGCCGAGGTACTTCAGGTTCGCACCGAAGGTTGGTCAGCGGGCCTCCGTTTGGCAGCGCTCGCACTTGCCGAAGCAGAATCCTCCGAGCAGTTCTTAGAGAACTTTACGGGCGATAACGCTGATGTTGCTGACTACCTGGTTTCCGAAGTTCTGGCTCGAATACCGGTCGACCTCCAGGACTTTCTCCTGCGGACCTCGGTCTGCGAGGTCGTGACTGCCGACCTGGCGACGGCGCTGACCGGCCGGGCTGACAGTTACGAAGTGCTCCGTTGGATGGCCAAACGCAACCTATTTGTCATTGCCGACACACCGCGCAAGGACTGGTTTCGCTATCACGGAATGTTCGCTGAACTACTTCGAAGCAGGCTGAAACTGCAAGTAGACCCGTCAGCAGCCACACTTCATCACACCGCATCAAGGTGGTTCGCCGATCACAACATGCCTGTCGCAGCCTTCCAGCACGCATGCAACGCCACGCGATGGCGGGACGCAGAGACGCTACTCGTCGACAACTGGCTGCAGTTGTATCTCGACGGCCAGCTCGTGACAGTCCAAGGTCTCCTGAGGCAGCTCCCTGACAGAGTGGTGTCTACCAACAGTGAACTCCGACTCGTACAGATTGCGGTCGCCCTCGCTCTCGGGGAGGGAGGGGTTGTGGATATCTCTGACGCAGCATTGGCCGGCGCGCCACTCGAAACAATCGGCGGACGGCGTACTCCGACGCAGCCCGAATCCGCGGCGCTGGATTCGGCCGATCGCCATCCCCTTTCCACCGATCTTCCAATCGACCCCGACGCAACAACGGCTAGCTTGGTAGTCGACCTCGAACGCGGCCGCCTTTCAGGCGATCTAAACGTGGTTGCGACCGCAGCGAACGGGATGGCAACACTCTCTCAATGGTACGAGAGCCACGGCTCGACAGCCGCAAATGATCTCCGGGCACTGGCACTCCAACAGCTCGGTACTACCGAATACTGGGTCGGCCGACGAGCTGACGGCGAGGGGCATCTGAGGGAGGCCCTATCCGCGTCGAGAGCGACCGACCGCGCATACCTCGAACTCGGTTGCCTCAGCCAACTCGTTGGTGTCCTCACCGCCCAAAATCGATTGACTGAAGCGCTGACCGTTGCCGACCAGGCCACTGAACTCGCCCGTCAACGCGGATGGGAACT
The DNA here is from genome assembly GCF_042671975.1 of Rhodococcus sp. NPDC127593. Classification (NCBI taxonomy): domain Bacteria; kingdom Bacillati; phylum Actinomycetota; class Actinomycetes; order Mycobacteriales; family Nocardiaceae; genus Rhodococcus; species Rhodococcus sp. NPDC127593. The sequence continues at coordinate 2,776 of NZ_JBHXWI010000148.1, forward strand.
GACCGGCGCCGCGGCCGAGTTATGGCACGCCCGCGGCTGGGCCGCATACATGCGGGGAAACCTAGATGCCGCCGAACAACACCTCGCGGCCGCCGCAACGGCGGTCCGCCGTCAGGACGCCGCAGTAAGTGCAACCGTAATGCTCGTTCGTGGCCTCGTGATCAGCCTGCGGGGACGTAAACGGGAAGCGCTAACGGACCTCGAAGCGGCCGCAAGGATCGTCGACCGGATGGCCGCCCGCTACGTCTTCGACGACTACCTCACTGCCGAGCGATCACGCGTCCGACTAGCGATAGGCGACGCAGCGGGAGCAGCCGCTGTTCTCGAATCCCTTCCACCACAAGCGACTGGTCCGATAATGCTCACCGTTGCACACGCAGAACTGCTGGTCGCTGAAGGCAAACCCGGACGTGCCGTCGGCCTGCTCAACGAAGCTATCGACGTAGGAAGTGGGCTAGTCGATGAGATGCTGCAGGCGATGATTTTACTGGCCCTATTAGACGAACAAGAGATACCCCAGTCGCCTCAGGCAGTTGATCAGATCACGAAGGCAATCGAGCTTGCAGCACCCGAGCAATACGTCCAACCCTTTCTGCAATTCGGTAGCCCAGTCAACGCCTTGCTTCGTCGAGTACGGCGCGCCGGCACCCGTCACCGCGAGTTCGTCGACCTAGTGCAGTCCAAATTCGTTGAGATAGCTCCGATCCTGCATGTCGGAACGGTGGATACGGCAGGTGGGGCTCTGGTTGAGCCGCTCACAAAACGGGAGATGCAGGTGTTGCGAGCGATCGAGGAGCCCGCTTCTCTGCCCGAGCTGAGCGCCCGACTATTTGTTTCAGTCAACACCCTCAAGGCTCACTTGCGCAGTATCTATCGAAAAATGAATGTCAATGGCCGACGCACAGCAGTGGTGAAAGCCCGCGCGCTGGGTCTGTTGTAACTGGTCACACGTCAAGCAGGTACTGACCGAAGGCGTCAAGGCGGGCACGCACATTGGACCACTCAATCAAGGGTGGATCCGACACTTGCCGCGCGCATGGACCACATTGCGGGCGTGAGGCTAGCGCGGCGTCTTTAGGGTTAAAGCACGCCGCTGATGACGCGCCAGCCCGCCGACCTCTTCGAGTGTCGCGTCGCCCGACATTCGAGGAACGGGTTCGTACCGTTCTCGGATGGGACTGCCCCGGCTCTGGTTGACACCTGACCCGTGAGGGATCTGCCCTCACGGTGAAAGGATGATCGACATGCCGAAGCCATATCCCGAGGAGT
>NZ_JBHXWI010000149.1:0-3788 GCF_042671975.1 Rhodococcus sp. NPDC127593
TCTCAAAGAACACGCACACACCATCACCACTGACACACTCGCCAGCCGCTCCGGGGCAACCGTTCCATCTTATCCTACCAGCCTCACCGGCGCAAACCGGTACCCGCTGAAGACATTCCGGGGTTGAAGCACAACCATACACGATGGTGAACTTCGGATTGGTCAGGCACTTCGTACAACCTCGTTGCATCACCAGGTGGTGAATGTCGGTGTCCGTGTCGCTCTGACTTGGAATAAGTTACGCGAACCGCACGCGGTTTCCAAATCGCCTGGTCGCGGGCATTCGCGCACTGGAATCTTCCGAATCTGCCACTCGATCGGCGTTCGCTGTCAGGCCAGAAGTGTGCACGCTGAGCCGGTTTCGCAGGTCCGAGAGCTCGTACGGTGGGACCGTCGCTCCAATTACCGCTCACTCTTAATCGAGGAGTACGACATGCCGGCAGTCGCCGCTCTCGACGGCACCGACATCTTCTACAAGGACTGAGGAGCCGGCCGCCCCATAGTCCTGAGCCACGGGGGCCACTCAATGCGGACAGCTGGGACGCACGGCAACTGTTCCCGACCACGTCTGGAAACGACATCAACACCTATGCGGACGAATGCAGGCTGGCACCACAACGCCTACGAAGGCATCGCCGCGTCCTCGGCGACGGATTTCCGAGCCGACCTCGACGAGTTCGACGTTCCGACCCTCCTGATCCACGGTGACGACGACCAGATCGTGCCGTTCGAGATCGGGGGCACAGAAGTCAGCGGCGCGGACCGGCGGCACCGCGCTCGAGGTCTACCCGGGTGCCCGCACGGCATCACCGACACACACAGGGTTCAGCTGGGCAAGACCTGCTCACTTTCCTCGACACCCACACCTAGTGACATTCCCTCACTCGAGACAACGGATCACAATCATGAGCAGTCACACCGCAGCACCCGGCATCATCGTCTTCGTCCACGGGCTGCGGATGACCCCGCGCAGCTGGGAAGACTGGGTGAAGTACTACGGGAGCAAGGGCTACACGGTGTTGACTCCGCCCAACTCCGGGTTCGAGATCGAGGTCGAAGCAATGCGCGAGAATCCGGAGGTCATCGCGAACCTCACAGTTGCCGAGACCGTCGACCATCTCGCCGGCGTCATCGAATTACTGGACACTCTGCCGAGCCTCATGAACCTCGCTGTTCCCCGTTCCGAAGAATCCCGCGAACCGCCACAAACCGCCGGGTTCACCCCCGAGGAGTTCCACTACGCGTTCACCAACACCCTCACCCGGAGGAATCCGACAAGGTGTAAGACCGCAATCACATCGCCGCATCACAAAAGCGGGTGGGGCGTACGGCCTGATCGCGAAATTCAAGCCCGGCCACCAGGAGACCTCGGCGGACTACGCCAAGGACGATCGCGCGCCGTTGCTGTTCATCGGTGGCGAAGCCGACCACATCATGCCGCCGTCGGTGAACAAGTCGAATACGAAGCGCTATCACAAGCCCGCTGCGCTCACGAAATACCACGAGTTCGACGGCCACTCCCACTGGACGTGTGGTGAGCCCGGATGGGTCGCGGTGGTCCAACTACATCCTCGATTGGGGGCTGCAACACGCCGACACCACGCCTCGGGAGTCGAAAATCGAAGTACCACAGTGGGTATCACGTTCCTCCCGATGTGCACACACCGCGCATCCGGAAGCTCCACCGCCGGGATCGGAGCGGCAGACACCTCCTGTTCTTGCGGACGTCCGGGTGCGGCTCAACTTGTGGGGACCGCATCGCTCTCACACCCCTGAGCCCGGGTGCCTACGGCGTCACCGTCGCGGTGAATCGATCACGCGCAATTGGATGTGCCGACGGCGACTATCGCCAGGGCGGTCGAGTATCTGGTCCCCGCGAACCTCTGTACGACATGCTGTGTACACATCTCCACCACTTGGCTCAGACAGCCGCAGCGGCTCCGCTGACGGGCTCGCTGAAACTCCCCACCCGTGTGGCTCCGCCAATGAGGGCGGTCTCCTTCGATGCTGATGGTCTCTGTTCGTCGAGTACGTGAGCTGCCGGCTGACCGAGGACCCCCACCTGCGGGCGCGCACCCTGTGCGACGAACTCGAAGACCTCGGTTACCGGCTGTCGTACCAGACGCTGACCCGTCAGTTCCGGGATCGGAGACTGCGGCCGGTGTGCGAGGCGAGCAATGCGCGAACGCCACCGACCGGGCGAACGCGGTTATCGACCACCCACCCGGCGAGGAAGCACGGTGGGACTGGGTGGACCTACCGAACCCACCCATCTCCTGGGGATGGGGTACGGCAGCGCATCTGGTCGACGGCCTCGACCGGGTCAGCCGCAGACTCGGGGGCTGACCCTAACCTGGCGGTTCGATCGGATGGCCACCGTCTGCCACCCCGACTCCGGGCGGATCACAGCCAGCTTCGCCGGCGTCGCCGAACACTACCGCGTCTCGGTCGCGATCTGCCCGCCGCGGTCCTGGAACCGCAAAGGGGTGGTGGAGAAGGCCAATCACACTGCTGCCCAGCGCTGGTGGCGCAGCTTGCCTGACGATCTCACCGTCGAACAAGCCCAACAGAAGTTGATGAGTTCTGCCGTCCGCGCGGCGACACCCGGCTGCGGGCCACGGCCGGCGGAAAGGCTACGGTGGCAACAGTTGCGGCCGCGGAGTCACTCACATCGCCGCCGGCGACGCCGTATCCGACGATTCTCACCGAAGCCCTGACTGCGTTCCCACAGGCGATGGTGCCCTACCGCGGCAACCGGTACTCGGTGCCGCCGGAGCTGGCATCCGCGCAGATCACCGTCACCCGCGTGCTCGGGTCGGAGGTGATCGACATCGTCACCGCTTCCCAGATCGCCGGCGCCCGCCACCGCCTTGCCGAGGACGGCGCCGGGGTCATGGTCCACAGCCACGTCTACGCACTCGGCCAGGCGGCCATGACCGCCGCCAGTTCCAGTGGGCGCCCGCACCGCCGCAAGGAACGGATCCCACCCGGATCCGATGCGATCGCAGCAGCGGAAGTATTGCGCCGCAGCACCAGCGAGCCGACCCGACAGGAACAATCAGTCGATGACCGCCACCCTCGAAGAACTCCTCTCCATCGAAGTCGAGTCGACCGAGGCCCGTCGACTACGACGCCGCTCCGACCCTCGACCGAAGGACTAATCACCGAACTCGGCACCTGCCGTCTACCTGGAAACGGCGACGAACATCCTGCTCATCGGATCGCCGGGGAGGGCAAGACGCACCTGTCAGTGGGATTGGCACACGCCGCGGTGCACGCCGGCTACCGCACCTACTTCACCACCGCCGCAGACCTCGCCGAGCTACAGTAATCACCGCCGAAGGTGGGGAATTTCGCCGAGCACAACTGGAGATCTTCGCTGACGCTCGTCACCGGCGCGACTTCGCCTCTACCTAGAGTCGAACCTCACAGATCCCTCGCTGTCCCGGATCGCATCGCGGCCGCCCACAACATCTCGATCCGCCACCTGTACGAGACCTGGGAAGCAAACCACACCAGCCTGACGTAGTGGATCATCCAGCCGGGCTGATGATCGCTGCCATCGCGCTCTAGTGCGGATTAGCCGACCCCACGCACTTCACGCGTCGGTTCCGCGACTCGTACGGCATGACTCCACGCGAATGGCGGAAGCTGCCGGAAAGTGACCGCCCCCGATTGACTGACCGTCTCCCAGCGGTGCGCCGGGGTGAAAGGGTGTGCGGGGCACCGGTTGTGGTCGGTGAAGGGTGTCCGGGAATGCCGAAAGCCCCCCAACAAGGTTGGGGGGC
>NZ_JBHXWI010000150.1:0-3569 GCF_042671975.1 Rhodococcus sp. NPDC127593
TCAACGTCAGGTCCAGTGGCACTTCACCACCGACGACGCCCGCATCAAGCTCCGCCATCTATATCCCAATACTTAGCCGCGACAGTGTACTAGTCCGGCGGGTCCGAACACCCAGTGCATGAGGAACGAACAGTCATGGCCACCGACTACGACGCGCCGAGAGTCACCGAATCCGATGAGACGGACGCGTCCCTCGAACAGCTGACCGCAAGCCGGAAAGACACCTAGTCCCCCGTCGTCGACGTCGAGGACACCGACACCGCCGAATCCTTCGAACTGCCCGGTGCCGACCTGTCCGGTGAAGAACTCACCGTCCGCGTTGTCCCAAAGCAGGAAAATTAATTTACTTGCACCAGTTGCTCTTTGGTCCGCCACCGCAGCCGACTCGCTGACGCTGCGCAGCGGATCTGCCGGGACTGCGCCCGAGAAATCGATACACCCGGACGCGCGGACATCTCCTAGCTCTTCGAAACATGTTGCGCCCTTTGAGGTCACCACCTGACCGAAGTCATCACCGCGGCATGAAACCGCAACAGGCACCAAACACCCATTGAGACATAGGCCTGCGAGCTCCTCCAACGGGCCGTAGACGGCACACACCACCGGGTCAACACCGCCCGGCTCCCCCCGGTCAGCTCCACGGCTGTCACGACACCGGTGTGCCGCTTTCGGGGCGATCGCGTCGGTACTGCTCGGTGATCTCGTCGGCGTCCCGTGCCAGCCAGGTCAGCGCTCCCCCACTTCATCCCCAGCCAAGAGCAGGTCCGCCCATCGGCACTGCGGCCCGCGGACGCACACCAACGCCAACCCGGAATCCGCATCCACCACCGGGCGCTGTGCACCAGTCCGCGGCCGCGATCCCGGCCTCCACGTCGGTGATCGCGGAGGATCGTTACCGGCCGTCGATCGGTCAGGCACCGAATCCGCCGCGCCGATCCAACGCCCGGAGTCGAATGCGCGTTTCTTGAGCGGGTGAGCTTGCACCGCCGGCCGCCGGCCGTAGATTCGGACAACCCGAGAAAAGCATGTGGCGTGGGTCACATTTCGACGATCGGGGCGGGCGGCGGATCTACCATTTCCTCGCATCGGAACACGAAGGAGCAGGTCGATAATCCGATACTGCGCCAGCCAAACCTCCATCGACTAGGAGGGATTGGTGCACACCGTTCCGCCGACATCCGCAAATCCGGTCGACCATTTCACACGCCGCCGCACGCCTGAGGAGACATCAGCGAAGCCACCCACCCACGTACACCAACGCGGAACCGCACCGCCCGACTGGCGCGCACCCCTTCCCGGACGCGCACCGCGTGACGAGCGCGGTCAGGGCTCACGCGGCGGGTACCTGTTGCACGTCCCGGCGAGGCCCGGCCGGAGCGGACTACACTCCGACCGGGCCGCTTCGGCTCACCTGGGCTTCACCGCATCTCCGGCGACCCCGGGCGCGTATGCCACAGCGGCCGAGATAGTTTCATCTTCCGCTGATACTCGAGCCGCAGACTCGACGTCGAGGGCTCAGCCCGCCCCGCACTGACAACCGCGAACCAACACCCTCGCCCGCCTGCTTACGTCGTCGCCCTCACCCGACACAGATCAGTACACCCACGACCGCTACCGCAACCAGCGAGGCGCCGCCGCAGATCAACCACGCCCGCGTTGCCAACTGCCGCCACCGATCGCACCTCTCGTGCACGTCCGCGGCCGATCCCCGTGGGTTCAGATCGGACGCTTGGGACTCCGAGACACGGCGGACCTTCGCGTCCGCTCGTGCCGCCACACCGAACGAGACGGGGACCACCACCAATGCGACCACCAGTAGACCAACCATCGCGCCCATGCCCGTCCCGAACACTGTCATTCCTTCCACACCAACAGGCGTCCGTTACAGGTACCGCGCGTTGATCACCGGCGACGCGGAGCCATGAGCACAACCACGCCCCTGTCAGCTCTATCGCCGAACTGCCACCGAGTGTTTCACTCACCGGGAATCGGCGGCGGACCATGAGTCGCCGCGGGCCTACACGCCAGGCATCGGGAACTTCCACACCGCCACCACAACCACGCCCATGATGAGCCCGGCGTACAGAACAGTGCCAACCACACCGACCCGCAACGTATTCAGCAGACTGGAGCCCAGGTACCCGGCGATCCGTGCCATGACAACTCTTCTCTCACGTGCAGATGTTCTCGACTGCCACGTCGATGACGCGCACCAACTACCTTGGACCGACTTCGACACCTGCACATCGGCCGAAATACCTACACCCAGTCCCGTATTTGGGTCTGGAGGTTTGGGTCTCGGCTCAGGGTTGCAACCGAACACCCCCGAGCGCCAGGCTTCTCCCACAAATTTGGCTGTGTTCTACGTCACACAGCCGGTGCCCGAACCATGTTGCCCAAGCATTTCGCTGCACCAGCACAAATCGTGCGGGGGTGCCGACCCGGCCGCCGGCACTGATCCGACTGGGCCGTTGGCCATCAGCCACAACGGTAGGTGAGCAACTCGCCGCACATACTCGATTCCGCAGAACAGCTACGAGCACTGCTGGGAGACGCTGCAGCACAGAACAATCGGCGTCCCGATCGATACGGGATTCTCACGCAATCATTCGATGCCGAAATCCACTCGCATTGCTATGGCGAAGGAGAACACACCAATTCCGGCAGTACCACCCCTGCCGCAGGCTCGCGCCGATCGCGACTGGGCAACTCCCACCGGATCGTGCACGCACCGCAAGGAAGCGTCGAGATCACACTTACTGGTCGGTTATTCAGCGGTGCTGAAATAATGCAATGGCGTGGATCACACTCCCTGGACTTCCGGGCTCCGGCTCACGAAGATCATTGATGCGCTGCTCGTTACTACGTGCAGGTTGTCCGTGTAGCGCCCCTGCCAACTGATATACATCGTTGGCGGGGGCTGCGCTTGGCTGCGCCTCAACACATCTACCGGTCCGCCGCCCCTGTGGGCATCTCCGACGCGGCGACCTCGGCTGACGTGTCACCCTCGGAGCGAGTCACCGTCGCCTCCCATCTCGTTCGTTTACTTCTGCGCACTCATCCTCGGCGCCGCCCTTCGCCGCCCGGACACGACGCAGACCATCGGCACACCCGAGCTCGGCAGACCGCTTCCGACTCGCACGCGAACCACGTTGTCCACCAGTCATAGTCAGCCGTTTCGGACCGTCACGGCGCAGAGCGAATATCGACGACCGGCCTCGGGTGGTGCTGTAGACGCAGCATAGCGCGGTATCGGCGCGGATCGTTGTGATCAGGGCAGCAGGCAACGGTGGGCGGATCCGGGTAGGTCTCTCCGATTCAGTCCTGCGTCAGGTCGTCGGCCATGTCCCGCAGATCCTGCTCGAGAGTGCGAAAAGCACTCCCGGCCGAACCCCTGCCCGGGGCATTACCCCGTGACTTCCAGGCGTGGGCAAAACGCACCAGGATCGGCATCGCGGAGCCGGAGAAGGAAAAGAGGTTGTCCCGGGTCTCGTAGAAGTTTAGGTGGCGGTCCCCCCGCTCGAGACCTGCCGTGTGGTAGGTGTCGGGCGTCCGCCAAAGACACACCG
>NZ_JBHXWI010000151.1:0-3493 GCF_042671975.1 Rhodococcus sp. NPDC127593
CCTCTTCTACCGGAGCTCCGCTACCCATTCGCGCACGACACGCCCAAGACCCGCATTCTTGACCGCCAGCCGTCCCCGCTAACTACACGGCTTTGGGGCTAGCGTCGCGCGCCGTCGGCGCCGTGCGATACGCTTTCCCGCGGCGTCTTACGGGTTCGCAGTCCAAAGCCCACGCTTTTCGAGGGTTTCAATCAGCCGATCCGCACCTTCGAGAATGTGCCGCTGCATGAGATTGCATACTTTGAGGGAATCACGCTTCTTGAGCGCCCGCAGCATCTTGACATGCTCGCCGCGAGCGCCTTCGACGTGGCCTTCGATGGTGGCGTAGAAAGAGTTGGGCAGTTGCTTCACGACTGAACCGAGCAATAGGGCAAGGCGGTGAGAGCCGGCCGCCAGGTTGATCTCCCGGTGAAAGGAATGCCCGAGATAGGCGATTGCTGGCTGATCGTCATCGGCGATGGCCAGCTGGTACTTCTCGATGTTCACTTCCAGCCGCTCGATCTGTTCCGCGTCCATTCGCTCCGCGGCGCGCGTGGCCAACTGGCCGGCGTACTGCGCTTGGGCCCAGAAGATGTCTCGGATATCCTGCTGTGTGATCGGTGCGACGACGAAACCGCGCCGCGGCACAAGTTGAACAAACCCTTCGCTGCGCAGAGCAAGGAGCCCTTCTCGCACCGGGGTGCTGCTCACCCCGACTGCCTCCGCGATCGGCTCGATTCGCAGGAACTCCCCGGGGCGCACGCCGCCCGAGATGATCAACTCGCGGACGTAAGATGCAACCTCTTCGGGGAGTTGGGTCCGCTTCGTACCTCTGTTCAGGGGAAGTGTTAGCGCGGTACCGGTCATTGGTCAGTCCGTCCTTCCAGAGTATACGTATCAACATAATACACAATCGATCATCGAGTTGGCAGCTGTTGACGGCATTAGTGTACGGATGGCTCGGAGATGATCGCCACGCGCCACCTGTCGCGTACGATGATATATAATCGATGAACGATCGGCAGGGCCATCGCTGGCGTCCTGCAACGCCGCCCGAATATCGGTGGGGCGTCCCGAACAAATCAGACGAACCGAGGTGTGGTCAATGGTGAGTGTCGACCAGGAGGGGCTACGGAGCCGTTACCGGGACAAGGTTGCGATCGTGACGGGCGCCGGGTCGGGTATCGGCCGCGCGATCGTGGAGGGTTTGGTCGTCGAAGGGGCTTATGTTGTCGCGAACGATATTTCATTCGATCGGATTGAGTCACTCGCGAGTGAACGGGTCAGCGTGATTGCCGCTGACGTGAGTGAACCGTCGGCGGCCGGTCGACTGACTGCACAGGCCCTGAAGATGCGCGGAGGCAGGATCGATGCTCTGTTCAACAACGCCGGAATCGGCTCGGCCGGACCGGCCGTGGATATCGGCGCCGAGGAATGGCGTCGTGTCATGGCGATCAACATTGACGCCGCGTTCCAACTCGCCGCTTCAGTCGGGCGGGTGATGATCCGTCAAGGCGGCGGCGGTGCCATCCTCAACACCGCCTCGGTGGCCGGGACGATGGGCCTTCCGGGCCGCGTTCCCTACGTGGTGTCCAAGCACGCCGTCGTGGGACTGACACGTGCGTTGGCTGTCGAATGGGGAGTCCATGGGGTGCGCGTCAACGCCCTGTGTCCGGGCTTGACCGAGACGGCAATGAGTGACCGGCTCAGAACAGAAGCGCCGGACTACTGGGCAAAACGTGCGGCCGTGGTGCCCCTGCGGCGTGCAGGGACCTCGGCCGAACAGGCGGCCGCTGCGCTGTTCTTGAACTCCGATGAAGCGTCCTATATTTCTGGGTTGATCGCCGAGGCGGACGGCGGAGCCCATGCGTTGTATTCCGGGTATACGGTGAGCCGCCCGCAGGTGGACTCGGGCGGTGTCGCGGCGTCGGGCATGGAGCGCGCAATCACGCCCAGCGCCGGTCTGTAGCTGGTACGGGTGGCGCGACCGGGGAGCGCTGATCGGCTCTCGAAACTCTGCCGCGGCCGAATCGAGGCCGCGGCACAGGGCTGAGAGAATTCAAGAGGCTGGCTCATTCTTGTTCCAAATGCCTCGCTCCTCCAGGATCGCGACCAGTTGGTCGCCGCGGGCGAGGATGTGTTGCTCCATCAACGTCCGCGCCTTCCGGACATGGTGCTTACGTAGAGCCTCGAGGAGGAGGGGATGTTCGATCCGGCTGGAGTCGACACCTCCGGCGATCATGGTGTAGAAGCGGTTCGGCAGATTCTTGACCATGTAGCCGAGCAGCGAGGTGAGGCGAGGCGAGTCCGCAGCCAGATTGATTTCGCGGTGGAAGGCATGTCCGAGGGAGGCCAAAAGTTCCTCGTCGCCGGTCTCGGCCGCTTCCTCGTACTGCTCGACCAGCCTTTGGAGTGTGGTGACCTGCTCCGGGGTGATCCTCTGGGCCGTGCGGGCGGCCAGTTCGCCGGCAAGGTGCGCCTGAGCCAAGAACAGGTCGCGCACGTCCTGCTGTGTGAAGGATTCGACGACGAAGCCACGGCGGGGAAGCATCTTGACGAAACCTTCCCTTTCGAGGATGAGAAGGCCTTCGCGTACCGGTGTGTAGCTGACTCCCATGGTCTCGGCGATAGGGTCCATTCGCAGGAATTCACCCGGGCGTATTGCACCCGAGATGATCAGCTCGCGGGCGTAGGTCGCCACCTCGTCGGGAATCTGCTGTCGTTTGCCCCGGCGGTTGGTCACGGCGAGTGTCTCGGTCATCCTAGCCCTCCCTGGCTTATGCATTATGTATAAACAATACTCGATGTGCGCAGGCCTTCCCCCTCAGGGTACGGCTGCTTGTCCGTGAACGGGGTACCAGATGACGGCGAAGATGTGCAGTGGCCGCGACGATGTCGCCGCGGTCCACTGCACGATGCTGTGCCAGCGGGTCGGTTCTTATCCCGATCCCGGAGTGCGGTCGGGCATAGCGAGCGCATACGGGGACGTTGCGGCTTTGCGCTGGTCCATTCCGAACGCGCCGGCTGTGGAGACTTTGAAGACAACCCGGCCGGCGGACAACCAGATCCGGTCGTGTTCGTCCTGGTCCTCGATTCCCGGCTTGGGGTATCGGCGATGCATCTTCATGCTCAGTACGTTGTCCGGGTCGGGAAATTCCTGTGCCGTTTGTTGACGAGGACGTAACCGTGGATCGGCTCGTGGTCGAAGATTGACACGGACACAGAGGGATCGCGCCGCAGACGCAATGTGAGACCTCGTGTGGGTGTCGAGGAGAAGTACAGCGAGCTGCCATCGTAGTAGTAGCCCATGGGGATGACGAACGGCGTGCCGTTTTTTCGCATGGACGCGACCGCGGTGAACCGGCCAGGGGCCCGCAGGTAGGCGTCGATCTCCTCCTCGGACATCGTTGTCTCACCGACCGGACTTCCGCAGCTGATGGGCACACGATTCCGCGAAAAGGCGTGTTGACGTGCGGGGACGCCGCGCGGCCGCGTTGGGGTCGTGTTACTACAG
>NZ_JBHXWI010000152.1:0-3468 GCF_042671975.1 Rhodococcus sp. NPDC127593
GCGGGGTGTTCGGGGCCGCCGGTGCGGTCGAGCAGGTTCCGTCGTTCGTCGGTGTCGAGGATGTCGAGGTCACCGACCCGACACCCCGCATCGGCCATCATGGCTCCGAGAACACGCAGGTATCGGTCCAGCATGGCCTCGACATATGGTTCGTCGAACAGATCTTGGAGGTACTTCAGGCTAAGGCGGATCTGGGTGTCGACGGTGATTCCCAGGGCGAGGGGGTAGTGGGTGTTGTCGTTGGCGCTGACATCAGCCAGCGTCATGCCCTCGATCGCGGCGGCCTGTTCGGCCAGTGCGGCCCTCTCGACCGGGTATGACTCGAACACCGTCAGCGTGTCGAACAGGACGTCGGCTGTCCCGGCCGACTGCTGAATCTCCGTGAGCCCCAGATAGTGGTGGTCGAGCAGGTCGGCCTGTTCACCGTGCATCCGCCTCAGCAGTCGGGTGATCGACTCGTCCGGATCCGCCCGCACCCGAACCGGCACCGTGTTGATGAACAGCCCGATCATCGATTCCACGCCCGCGAGCTGAGGTGGCCGTCCTGACACGGTGCCGCCGAAGACCGTGTCGTCGCGGCCGGTCATCCGCATCATCAGAATTCCCCAGGCCGCCTGCATCACCGTGTTGACGGTGACATCGAGCCGGGCAGCCAACTCGGACAGGGCACGTGTCCTTTGCTCGCCGAGATCGGCGGCTACTTCACCCGCCCGCGAGGAGATCTCTCGGCCCGGGTCGGCCGGGGCGAGCAGAGTCGGGCCCTCGACACCCGCGAGCGCCGCCGCCCACGCCCGCCGCGACGCCGCCTCGTCCTGTTCGGCGCGCCACTCCAGATAACTGCGATACGGGTGAGCCGGAGGCAACGCCGACGCCTCGCCGCCGACGGCATAGAGCGCGAGCATGTCCGCCATCAGCAGTGGCATGGACCACCCGTCGAGCACGATGTGGTGGTTGGCGACGACCAGCTCGTACCGGTCCTCGGCTACCGTGACCAGCGTGAACCGGATCAACGGCGGTGCGGTCATGTCGAAATGCCTGGCCTGGTCCTCGGCCAGCAGCCGCGTCAACGCGTCCGGGCGAGCGGCGTCGTCGACTCCGCGTAGATCGACCTCGCGCCACGGCACCGGCAACTTATCGAGTACCAGCTGCACTGGTATGCCGTCGGCGCCCCCGACGAACGCCACCCGCAGATTCGGATGCCGATCCAGTACCGCCTGCGCCGTCGCATGCAACCGCGCGGCGTCCACCTGGCCGGTGAGGGTGAATACGACCTGCATCGAGTACACGTCGACCGACGACGCGGCCAGCAGAGCATGGAACAGCAAACCCGACTGCAGCGGCGTCAAGGGCCACACGTCCGTGACCGCCGGATACGCTGCTTCCCAACGGTCGATGTCCGATTGACGTGCGGTGATCAATGGCAGATCCGACGGTGTCAGCCCGCCGGCGTCGGGGGTCTGCGCATGGGTGGCGAGCGCGGCGAGCGCCGCACACCATTCTTCCGCCAAGTCCTGCACATCGGACCGCCCGATTGCACCCGTCGGGAACGTGAACGCGGCGCCCAGCACCGGACCCTCGCTGCCGTCGGTGACGATCGCATCGATGTCGACAACCCCGTTCGCCGGCATGTCAGGATCTCTCGGAGCGGCGATGTCGCCGAGATGGCAACACGGTGACCACTCTGCCCCCAGCACCTCGTTCGGTACACCACCAAAAGACACCCGGCCAAGGTAGTTGAAGCTGATTTGGCCGACGGGCAGCGACCGCAACTGCTTGGCAGTCTCCCGATTCAGGTAGCGCAGGAGCCCGAAGCCGATTCCCCTGTCTGGCAGCGACCTCAGCTGCTCCTTGATCGACTTGACCACCACGCCGGCCGCGGCGCCACCGGCGAAGGCCTCGTCGAGGTCAGCGGCCCCGATATCCAGACGCATCGGAAACACACTGGTGAACCATCCCACCGTCCGAGACAGATCCGCTCCCGCGGCAATCTGCTCCTGACGGCCGTGTCCCTCGAATTGGATCAGCGTCGAGGATTCGAAGACCTTTCGCGCGCGCCGCCACCGGCAGACGGCCAACGCCAATGCCGCCAGCAGTCCATCCTCGACGCCGCCGTGGAACAGTGTCGGCAAGGTCGTCAGTAACGACGCCGTCACCGGCGCCGGCACGCTCACCTCGACCCGGTCGAGGGTGGATCCCTCATCGATAGCCGCGTTGAACGGGCGGAGCCCCAATACCGGGTCGGACGCCTGCAACAGCGCCTGCCACATCGGCAACTCCGCCAGCCGCGCCGGGGCCGACGCCTCCTCGACCAACGCATGCGCCCACCGACGCATCGACGTTCCGACGGAATCCAACACCGGGATATGCCCAGCGGACACCTGCGCCCATGCGGAGGCCAAGTCCGGCAAGATTATCCGCCACGACACCCCGTCGATCACCAGGTGGTGCGCGACGATCAGCAACCAGCCCGGCCGCTGCGGGGCGCTGCATGCCGACCGGAAATCGAGCCACACGAACTGCACCATCACGCCCGTCGTCGGCGCCAACCGCCCCAAGGCCGCATCCAATTGCGCCGACGCCAACGCCACCGCGGCTTCCTCGTCGAGGTCGGCGGTGACCTCCACCCGACGAACAAGGCCGTCCACATCGACGGCATCGGACCCGCCGACTTCGAGACCCCACCCGCGCTCGTCGCCAACAAGTCGTGAGCGGAAAATGTCGTGGTGATCGAGCACGGCCTCGGCTGTCGCCACCAACCCACCGCGCTCTATTCCGGGCGGCAACTCCACCAACATGTGTTGCGAGAATCGACCGAAGCCACCACCCCGCTCAATCAGCGCCCGCGCGACCGGGGTCAGCGGCATCCACCCGACACCGCCACCCGGCAACTCCGCGAGCACGGCCGGCGGTCCGGAGTCCTCGGGAAGCTGCGCGACTTCCGCCAAGCCGCCAACAGTCCTGCGCTCGAAAACATCACGTGAGGAGAACACCACGCCCCGGGCTTTCGCGCGCGACACCAGCTGAATAGCGACGATGCTGTCGCCGCCGAGAGCGAAGAACGACTCGTCAACCCCGACGCGGTCGACGCCGAGGACGTCGGCGAAGACGTCGGCGATAGTCTGTTGGATTGGGGTGACCGGCGCCCGGAACTGCCGCTTCACCGACGCTGGTGCGGGTAGTGCTCGCCGGTCGATCTTGCCGTTCATGCTCACTGGCATCCGATCGAGGGTCACGAACACCGACGGCACCATAAAATCGGGCAGGCACGCTCCGACCGTCGCGGCGAGCGTCTCGGGGTCGACGTGGGCGCCCGGGGTCGGCACCACGTAGGCCACCAGTTGCTCGGTGACTGTGCCATTGCGTATCGCCACCGCGGCGTGGGTGATGTCGGGGTGGGTGGTGAGGGTGGCTTCGATTTCGCCGAGTTCGATGCGGTGGCCGCGGATTTTGACTTGGAGGTCGCGGCGG
>NZ_JBHXWI010000153.1:0-3401 GCF_042671975.1 Rhodococcus sp. NPDC127593
CGACCTCGGGAATTCACATAACCGCAGGTTGAGCCGCCGCATGCGCTGGCACGTCGAGTTCGACTGTGATCGGTAGCCGCAGGGGCGAGAAGCAAATCATCAGTAGTCAAACAAAAATATGGGTTACGGGCGATCAACGGTGGTACTGTCCGCACTTATATCGCCGACCTGCTGAATGTCCTGGCGGGCACCGGGAGTCCGGTCGCGGCCGCTACGTCTTTGCAACACGTGCGCAATAACCGTTCCGCGTCCGAAAGTGCGCCGTACTCGAGTGCTGAAACCAACTGCCCTTCATCATGGTTGCGGACGACTCCGGGTTCTCTTCGCTCCCGGGATGCCAGCGATCCGTGCGGTCGCGAGGAGTCGGCCTCGGGCAGGTCGTCGGTCCGAACAGGGCAGCTGCCTTGGGGGCGGTGACCAGTTCTTTTGCAGGCAAGGCGGTCCGGTGGCATCAGCCTTCGTGCCCACATCGAGCGTGCGTGCGCGGCCCTCGCCGTCGAGGGGGTGAGATCACTCGTGACGGCAGCATCTTCACGTGTTCTCCAATGTCGACAGCGGTATCGTCTGATAGATCACGCCGTTCCGTCGTCGTGGGTTCCACCGACCTCACGCCGACCATTCTCCTGTGGTGGCGGCGGTCATTGGCACCGCCGTCGGCGTATCGACTCGGCTTACTGGATTGATACAGGGAAGGGCGGCGCGATGACGGCAGTGGAGATGGGGATTCCCTCTGTGCGGTCGGCCTCACTCGAAGGGCGCCCGGACGTCGCGCACCTCGTTGATCGTTTCGGCAGGGTGGCCAGGGACCTACGGGTGTCGATCACGGAGAAGTGCTCTCTGCGGTGCACCTACTGTATGCCCGAGGCGGGCCTGCCCGCGATCCCGGCGGAGCGGTTGCTCACCGCAGGTGAGATCGTCCGGTTGGTCGAGATCGCCGTGCATCGACTCGGGGTGCGTGAGGTGCGGTTCACCGGTGGTGAGCCGCTCATGCGCGCGGACCTCGAGTACATTATCGGCGGGTGCGCGGAGAAGGTTCCAGGCATTCCGCTGGCGATGACGACGAACGCGGTCGGGCTCGAGCACCGGGTGCGCAGGCTCGTCGACGCCGGCCTGACCCGGATCAACGTCTCCCTCGACACCATCGACCGTGACTACTTCGCGTCGTTGACCCGGCGGGATCGGCTGCCCTCGGTGCTCGCCGGGATCCGTGCCGCCGTCGCCGTCGGGCTCGCCCCGGTGAAGATCAACGCGGTCCTCATGCCGGAGACGCTGAGCGGAGCGCCGGATCTGTTGCAGTGGTGCCTCGACGAGGGCGTGGCGCTGCCGTTCATCGAGGAGATGCCGCTCGACGCCGACCACGAATGGGCGCGGGAGAATATGGTGCCGGCCGACCGACTGCTATCGGTGCTGGGTGCGCGCTTCGATCTCGATGAGATCGGGCGGGACGACCCGTCCGCCCCGGCGGTCCAGTGGCGGGTGGACGGAGGCGCCGCGACGGTGGGGATCATCGCGTCGGTCACGCGGTCGTTCTGCTCCGACTGCGATCGCACCCGGCTCACCGCCGAGGGCACCGTCCGGTCGTGCCTGTTCAGCGACTCCGAGATCGATCTACGCGGTGCGTTGCGGTCCGGGGCGAGTGACGAGGAGTTGGCGCACTTGTGGCGCGGGGCAACGTGGAACAAGTCGGCGGGGCACGGCATCGACGCCGCTGGGTTCGTTCCGCCTGTGCGGAGTATGGGAGCGATCGGTGGTTGACGCGGACTCTGTGGCATCGAATTCGGTCTCCGTCCGGTACTTCGCGACGGCCGACTCCGGATCAGGATCTCTCGGCTTCCAGAACTGAAGCAGGAGTCCGTCGATCGTGTCGGCGGCGGGCGGGGTGACATACGGTGGCCATCCGATGGAGCCGCCAGATGCGGGTCCGCCCGCCGAGATTGTCAGAGACGATTGATACATGTTCAGTATGTGCCGTTGAAGCGCCGGTCGTGACTGAATGGGAATGCATACTCGAAAAGTGTTTTACCACTGTAGGTTACGTTCGGATTTCTCATTCGGATCCCGGTCAGGTGGAAGCTGTGTGCTCGTGAGATCCTGCGCCGACAGCGATCGGCGGTCGGTGGATCGGACCCGAGAGTAACCGGAGTTCTCCACCGGTACTGCCGCGAAGTGTCTTCATCGTTTCGGCGAGTATCGACACTGCGGTTTCCTCGGGTGTCTGCGCGCCCAAGTCGAGCCCGATCGGCGAATGTAGGCGTGAGAGGTCGGCGGTGGAGAGTCCACGCTCGCGCAATGCCTCGACGCGGCGATCATGGGTGGGTCGACTTCCCATCGCACCGATGTACGCGGCGTGCGAGCGGAGGGCACGCTCGAGGAGAGGAAGATCGAACTTCTCATCGTGGGTGAGCACTGCGATTACCGTCCGCCGGTCAATGGGCGCAGATTCGAGGAATTTGTGCGGCCACATCACCACGATGTCGTCAGCGTCCGGGAACCGGGCTGGGGTTGCGAACACCGGTCGGGCATCGATGACAGTTACGTGATAACCCGCGAATGCTCCGAGCCTACAGAGGGCGGCGGCGAAGTCGATGGCTCCGAAAATGTACATGCGAGGCCGGGGCGCAAGAATCTCCACCATAAGAATGCGGGTCGAATCCGCCTCTCCCGGCACCTCGACTACGTATACAGCGGAGTCTCCTGAATCCAGGCCGCGCTTTACATCTGCAACGTCGTCACGAGCGATGGATAGATCGCCCCACTGCTCATGACGAGAAAGCACGCAGTGATGGGTGGGATATCCCGCGCTAGTGTCGGTGACAACCGCGACAGAGTCTCCCTCACGGATTCGATCCGCGAGTTCGACGAAATGCGGAAAACTCGTACGATCGACGCGCTGGACAAAGACCTCGATGGTTCCACCACAGGTCAGGCCGACACCGAACGCATCGTTGTCGGTGACTCGGAAGACGTCTGTCCGACTGCGTCCGTCAGCGAGCACCTCTAGAGCTGTCTCGTACAGGGCGCCCTCCACGCAGCCGCCGGAAACACTGCCGATCACTTCGCCCGACTGGGATACCGCCATGGCGGCGCCGGGCGCGCGGGGTGACGACTTCCAAGTGCGCACTATGGTGGCGAGCGCGAACGGCACGTCGCGGTCGTACCAGGCTGTCAGCCCGGCCAAGATGTCGCGCATCGTTTGTTCTCCTCGGGTGTCTGTTGGCTGAGTACTGCCTGGCTGCGGCACGCCTCGTCGAGCACCTTGCCGTACATGATGCCTCGATCGAGACATACTCGTCCAATGACGGACGAAATTCGACGTCTTCCGGATATTTGCCAATGCCTCGCATCGTCTGCCGAGAGGCATTCGATGCCAACTACCAGGCATCTCCGACTTTCTGGAGCTT
>NZ_JBHXWI010000154.1:0-2635 GCF_042671975.1 Rhodococcus sp. NPDC127593
AGATGTCGAGGCGTTCGGTGACATAGGTGCGGAGTCTCCGGGATGGCAACATGTCTGGTCGGCAGGTAGTGGATGCGCTCGACGGCACCGCTACCTGCCGGGACAGACCTGCGAGTCCGGCTCCGCAGCCCTACTGCACATTCGAGAGGCCACTGTGATCATGACCAATTGCCCCGTTGGTGAATACACGCTGGTGCGCACGCGATGACCACGACGAGGACCAATGTCGCCGTGATAGGTACCGGCACCATGGGCTCCGCGATCATGTGGCGGCTGTCGGAGCGCGGTGTTCCTGTCGTCGGTCTCGAGCAGTTCACTCCCGGGCACGATCGTGGCTCCGGGCACGGCGAGTCGCGCATCTTCAGAACTGCATATCATGAGGATCCCACGTATGTCCCTATGCTCCGAGCCGCACTCCGAGGATGGCGGGAACTCGGCGAGCAAACTGGCGAACCCGTCCTGGCGATGACCGGGGGCCTCAGCATCGGCCCCTCGACCGGCGTGATCGTGGGTGGCGCCCTCGAAGCAGCCAAGGTGCATTCCCTCACACAGGAAATTCTCGACCCGGCCGAGTTCGGTGCCCGGTTTCCTACTCAGCGATTACGTGAGGGAGATACGGCCATCTGGGAGAAGGACGCCGGCGTGATAAGGCCGGAGTTGGCGATCACCGGCGCCGTGCGCCGTGCGTGCGAATTGGGGGCCTCCGTGCGTCCCGAGAGCCGCGTCCGGGGAATCGAGGACGGTCCCGGTGACACGGTGCTCGTGCGGCTCGACGACGAGGTCATTCGAGCCGACCACGTCGTGGTCGCGGCCGGCGCGTGGATTCCCGGCCTTCTCCCTGCCGCCCAGCTCCCCTTGACTGTGGAGCGCAAGATCCTCGCATGGTTCCCGGCCGAGGATCCGACACAGTTCGGGCCGGACCGCTTCCCGGTATTTCTGCGGGACAGCCCGGAAGGCAGGTGGTACGGCTTCCCCAGCATGGACGGACAGACGGTCAAGATCGCGCTCCATCTCGGCGGGCGCGAGACCGACCCTGACGAGTTGGATCGTGTGGTCCACGACGAGGACACCGCTCCGTTGCGGGACCTCGTTCGTCGTTACCTGCCTGGATTGGGTTCGCGCCCCGTGCGGGCCGCGGTGTGTATGTATACGAACACACCCGACGGCCACTTCGTCATCGGAAATCCACCCGCCTACAGGAACGTGACGGTCATCTCCGCTTGCTCTGGTCACGGTTTCAAATTCGCACCGGTGATCGGGGAGATCGCCGCCGATCTCAGCTGCGGCTCGACCCCCGAGTTCCCTTTGGAGTTGTTCGATGTCAACCGATTCGCGGATTGACACACCGGAATACGGCGTTCGCGCGGTTGCGATCGAGGGGGAGGGCCGCCGGCCCTCCCCCTCGCCGGCTAGGCGGAGAAGTACACCGGGGGTGTCGTCGAGTCCAGTGCCAGTGCCACAGCCGCACGGGCAGCGACGGGGCCCACCAGGTTTCCCGTCCCGTTGTACCCACCGATCGCGATGACACCGGGAAGAACCTCGGAGCAGAGGGGACGGCCGTCGGTGGTGTAGCTCACGGATGCACCCCATCTCCGAATGACGTCGACGGGCTTGCCCGCCATACGTTCCGCTATTCGTTCGATGTAGCCCTGGACGTCCGGAGTGGGTGAAGTGTCGAATGTCCACTCGGTGTCGACGAAACGGTCTCGCCCGCCCCCGACGAACAGGCGCCCATCCTTCGCTTGCTGGGCGTAGTCGTATCCCCAGCGTCCGTACACAGGACACGGCAGGCGTTCGGGCAGCCCCGGCGCCGTCCCGAGCATTTGCAGACGTGCCGTCCGGACCCGCCCCTGCAAGTCCGGGAGGACCTGTTCGAGTTTGCCGTCCACCGCGACGATGACGACAGGCGCACTGACCGAACCGTGTTCTGTTGTCACCCTTCCACTCTCCACGGCCGTCACAGCCGAGTGCTCGTACAGGCCGGCCCGTCCCCGAAGGAGTGACGCCAGCCCCAGAGCTCGACGGGAGGGGTTCATGGCCGCGTCGTCGGGCAGAAACAGGCCGCGCCCGAGCTCGCCGTCGTATTCTTCGACAGCGATGTCGTTGGCACTCAGAACCGTTTCCAGTGCTGCGCAATCCGCGAGTTCCGCCACACGGTCGGCGGCCTCGGCATCGTCGACAGGTTCGCCGGGCAATCCCGCGAGGCGAATGGAGCCCGTCCGTGCGATGACCTCCGGACCCAGCATCTCGGCAAGTCGGTCCAACTCGAGAAGAGTTGCGCGGTAGAGATCGACCGACGACGTCCCCCAGGTCGTGAGGGACGAGTGGAGGAACGTCGCCGGGCCGCCCAGGAGGAAGCCGCCGTTGCGGCCCGCCGCGCCGGCCGCGACCCTCCCGGCGTCGACGCCGACAACCTGCAGCCCACGTTCGACCACGGTGGCGATCGCTGCGAGCCCCGACCCGCCGAGGCCGACAACACAGACGTCGGCCGTGACATTCTGTTCCAACACCGGAAGACCGTTCCACGACGCGACCACCGGGTCGTCGTCCCAGGCACTCACCGAGTCCCACTGGGTGTCGGATCGAAGATTCGTCATCGCATTCCCTGTCCTTCAGCTAGATACGGTCCGGTGTC
>NZ_JBHXWI010000155.1:0-2239 GCF_042671975.1 Rhodococcus sp. NPDC127593
GAAAGGTGCCCTTCATGAGCGGCCCCATGACCGGAATCAAGATCGTCGACCTGTGCTCGATGATGTCGGGCCCCTGGGCCACGGACATCCTCGGCGACCAGGGCGCGGACGTCGTCAAGGTGGAGGTGCCCGGCAGGGGCGATCACGTCCGCTCCCTGCCCAATCGTTCCGGCGACATGTCGGCGATGTTCGTCAACGTCAACAGGTCGAAGCGGTCCCTGACCCTCGACCTGAAGACACCGGAAGGTGTTGCGGTGCTGAAGAAGTTGGTCGCCACGGCGGATGTCGTGGTGCAGAACTTCCGGCCGGGCGTCGTCGAGCGCCTCGGCATCGGATACGACGACCTGGCCCCGCTCAATTCTCGGCTGATCTATCTTTCGATGAGCGGATTCGGTGAACGCGGCCCCGCCGCCGGCCAGCGGGTCTACGATTCGCTGATTCAGGCCCTGACCGGCCTGACCACCGTGCAGGCCGGGTCCGATGAGGAACGGCCCCGCCTGATCCGCACGATCCTCCCCGACAAACTCAGCGCCATTGTTGCCTCCCAAGCACTTTCGGCGGCACTGTTCGCCCGCGAACGCACCGGGGAGGGACAGCACATCCGGCTCTCGATGCTCGAGGCGGTGCTGTCGTTCCTGTGGGCATCGGACATGGGCGCCTACACGTTCCCGGACCAGCCGGTGCCGCTGTCGCAGGGCGGCAGCTTCATCGACCTGATCTACCAGACCGCGGACGGCTACATCACCGTCGCCACGAACAGCAACGGCGAATGGCAGAGCATGTGCAAGGCACTCGGTCACCCCGAGTGGATCGAGGACGAGCGGTTCTCCACCCCGGTGGGTCGATCGAAGCACATCAATGAGCGTTTGGAACTCATCCAATCTGTGCTGCTGGACAAGAGCTCTGCCGAGTGGTTGGCGCTGCTCGACACCTTCGACGTGCCGGCCGCACCCATCCTCACGCGGGCAGAGGTCATCGAACACCCGCAGGTCAAGGCCGCCGAGATCATCGTCGAATCCGAGCACCCCGTAGCCGGGCGTCTGCGGCAGGCACGAGTGGCGGCCCGGTTCCTGGGCACCGTCCCGGATGCACCCAGGGGTGCGCCGCTGCTCGGCCAGCACAACGGCGAGATCCTCGCAGAAATCGGCTACAGCAACGACGAAATCGCTTCGCTCGCTGCACAGAAGATCATCGGAACCGAGCAGGACGCCACCGCCGGCGTCCTCGCCTGAAAGGAAGTTTGGACAGTGTCCACAGTATTGGTCGTCGGTGCCGACAAGGGCATCGCTCACTCGATCGTCCGCCAGTTGCACGAGCGCGGCGATGACGTCATCGCCGCCTGCCTGTTCGACGGCGCCGACCTCACCGCCGACGGCATCACCGTCGAGCCGAACGTCGATGTCACATCGCAGGAATCGGTCGAGGCGCTCGCGTCACGGCTCGCTGCAGCGGGAACCGAACTGGACGCCCTGATCCATGTTGCCGGGGTCATGTGGCTCGACGAACTGGGCGCGATCGACTACGACCTGGTCCGCAAGCAAATCGAGATCAACACCCTCGGACCGCTGCGCACGATCGAAGCAGTGCGTCCGTTGCTCAACGAGGGCGCGAAGGTCGGCATCGTCACCAGCCGGGTCGGATCCCTCGGCGACAACACCTCCGGTGGCATGTACAGCTACCGGATCTCCAAGGCCGCCGCCAACATGGCCGGCCTGAACCTGCACCACGACCTGTCCAAGAACGGCATCAGCGTGCTCATGCTCCATCCGGGCATGGTCGCCACCGACCTGACCAAGGACTTCCCCGGCGATCACACCTACATCACCCCGGAACAGGCCGCCACCGGACTGATCAAGAACATCGACAACCTCACCCCCGAGAACTCGGGCCGGTTCCAGCATTCGAATGGCACCTTCCTGCAGTGGTGAGCAACAGCTCGCACCCTGTTCGCCAGTGAATCTCCATCCCATCGAGACAGAAGGACGACACACACGATGATCACCGTCTACGGATATGTTCCCGCCTGGGGGATCCCGGACATCAGCCCCTACGTCACGAAGGTAGTCAACTACCTGAAGTTCACGGGTGTCGATTTCGAACACAAGACGCAGGACCTGGCGACCCTCGACCAGGACTCGCCCCACGGCAAGCTGCCGTACATCGTCGACAGCGACGGAACCAAAGTCGGCGACTCCAACACGATCATCGCCTACCTGAAGGACAAGTACGGCGACAAGCT
>NZ_JBHXWI010000156.1:0-2134 GCF_042671975.1 Rhodococcus sp. NPDC127593
TTAGCGCCGATTTTCGCGGAGCGGTGATTACCTGAGCTTGGGTACGCGGGGGGCAGTGCTCATGGCGTCGTGAGGATTGGGTGGATTTGTGTAGTAGGCGATTCGGTGAGCGGCGATGGGATCACGGCACGAGATAGTGAAGGCATCTCGCTGACTGGTAGGCCGATTCCCGACTGGTATTGCCTCGGCCCGGCCGAAGGCCCTGAAGGACAACCGGCGGCAACTGAAACTACATTGGGGTTATTTCAAGGATTCTGGTGTGATCAGCAGCCGAGTCAGGCGACACGCGCCCGCAGGTCCTTGATCGCCGCGACCGAACACGATTCACTAGCACTATCGACCAGTCAGCGAATACCCATCAGTCAGCCCGTGCGGGCGGCGAGTTCTTCGCCGCCCCGGCGCCAGGCCCGCAGACCCGCTACGAGGCATTGCGGGCCTATCTCCTCGACGGTGAACCCGCCGCGGCCGTAGCCGAGAGGTTCGGCTACACCACCGCCGGGCTGCACTCGGCCGTGGCCGACTTCCGCGCCGGAGCGAAGAACTTCTTCGTCGAAGCCCGTCCCGGCCCCAAGACCGCACCCGGCAAGGACGCCGCCCGCACCCGGATCATCGCCCTGCGCGCGCAGGGATACTCCATCGACGAGATCGCCGCCGAGCTGGCCGCCGAGGGCATCGGGTTGAACCGCACCGGGATCAGCGAGGTCATCGCCGAAGCCGGCCTACCCCGGATCTGGCGCCGACCGGAAGCCGCCCGCGGCGGCCCCCGTCGCGAAAACCTGCCCCGGGCCCGTGCACTGACTCCCGACGACTACGCGCAGCTGCCCGCCGACGCACCCACCCGGATGGCCGGGCTGCTGCTCGCGCTGCCCGACCTGCTCGCCCTGGACCTGCCCGCATTGGTCACCGCCGCCGGCTATCCCGGCACCCGCGACATCCCCGCGATCAACTACCTGCTCGGCCTGCTGGCAGTGAAGCTTACCGGCACCCGCCGGGTCTCCCACGTGCACGACCTGGCCGCCGACCCCGGCGCCGCGCTGTTCGCCGGCCTCACGGCGCTGCCCAAGACGACCGCGCTGACCACGTACTCCTACCGGCTCCAGCACGCCAAGCAGAAGAAGTTCCTGACCGCGCTGGACAAGGCTTCCGTCGCCGCGGGCCTGGCCACCGGCGAGGTGCTGAACCTGGACTTCCACGCCGTCATGCACTGGGGCGAGGACGCCGCGCTGGAGAAGCACTACGTGCCCTCCCGCTCGCAACGCACCCGCAGCGTGCTGACGTTCTTCGCCGAGGACGCCGACTCCCACGCCCTGCTCTACGCCAACGCCGACCTGGCCAAAGCCACCCAGAACAACGAGGTCCTCGACTTCGCCGAGCACTGGAAATCCGTCACCGGCACCCACCCCGCCCTGCTCGTGATGGACTCCAAGGTCACCACCCAAACCCAGCTCGGCGAACTCACCGACCGCGGCATCGGCTTCATCACCCTGCGCGCCCGCACCCCCAAACTCACCGCCCACCTCCACGCGCTACCCACCAGCGCCTGGACGAACCTGACCGTGGCCCGCGCCGGCGGCAAAACCCGCCGCGTCCGAATGATCGAGGACCCCGCCGCGAAACTATCGACCTACCCCGGCACGCTGCGTCAACTCGCCGTCGCCGGCCTGGGCCACGACGAACCCACCATCCTGATCACCAACCAGCACTCGATGCCCGCCAAACAGATCATCGAAACCTACTCCCGCAGAATGAACATCGAACAACGCCTCGCCGAAGCGATCCGCTCCTTCCACCTCGACTCCCTCACCGGAGCCGTCCCCCTCAACATCGACCTCGACGTCGTGCTCACCGTCCTGGCCCACACCCTCTGCGACGCCCTGCGCCGCCGCATCCCCGGCTACCAGGCCGCCACCCCCGACACCCTGCAACGCCGGTTCCTGTCCACCGGCGGCCACATCCTCAACCACGGCAACCAATTCGTGGTTCGCCTCGACCGGCGCACCTACTCACCCGTACTGCGACAAGCCACCCTGCCCGAGATCTCCGTCCCCTGGCTCGGTGGCCGCACCGTGCGCTACGAGTTCGCGTGAGCAGACACAAAATGCGGGTCGATTCGCTGAGTGAAAATCGGCGTTAG
>NZ_JBHXWI010000157.1:0-2064 GCF_042671975.1 Rhodococcus sp. NPDC127593
CGGCGTTCGGCGGGTGGGCCGGTTCTCGAGTATGTGGGTCGTTCGGATTTTCAGGTCAAGATTCGTGGTTTCCGTGTCGAACTCGGCGAAATCGACGCAGCGCTGACACGGCATCCCCGCGTCGCGTTCGCGGTGACCCTCGGCCGCACCGCCCCGTCCGGGGACACCGTTCTGGTGTCCTACGTCCTGCCGTCCGGTGACGGCGAACCCGACGTCGCCGATATGACCGACCATGTGCGCGGCTTCGTGCCCGCCCACATGGTTCCCGCGACGATCGTGATCCTCGACGAACTGCCGCTCACCCCGGTGGGCAAGCTGGACCGGCAGGCTTTGCCCACCCCGGATTTCGCGATCGTACGCACCGTGTTCCGCGCGTCGAACAACGCGACCGAGCGTGTCGTGGCAGACGTCTTTGCAGAGGTGCTCGGACTCGACCGGGCCGGCCTCGACGACAACTTCTTCGACTTGGGCGGCAATTCGCTGAGCGCGACCCGTGCCGTTGCCCGCATCAACTCCGCGCTGGGCGTCGGCTTGGGTGTCCGGGAGCTGTTCGAGGCGCCGACGGTGGCGGAGCTCGCCGTCCGCGCCGCTACCGCGGATCGCCGCACCGCGGCGCGTCCCGCCCTCACCGGGGGCCCGCGCCCCGACCGGGTGCCGCTGTCCCTCGCGCAGCAGCGGATGTGGATCGTCAACCAGGTCGACACGACCTCGCCCGCCTACAACGTTCCGATCGCGCTGCGCCTGACCGGCGAACTCGACATCGAAGCGCTGCGCGCCGCGTTCGGCGACGTCGTCGAACGGCACGAGCCCCTCCGCACCGTCTATCCCGGGTCCGCAGACGGCCCGCACCAGGTGGTGCTGGCCGCGGATCGGGTGACCCTCGACCTGACCCCGGTCATCGTGGCCGACGAGGCGGCGCTGCGCACCGAGCTGGTGCCTCTGGCGTCGGCCGAATTCAACGTGAGCCGCGACGTCCCGATGCGCATCGCGGTGCTGCGGGTCGGTCCGGACGAGCACGTGGTGGTCCTGGTGCTGCACCATATCGCGGCGGACGGGTCGTCGATGGCGCCGCTTGCCCGCGACGTGATGGTCGCGTACACCGCGCGTACGCACGGACGTCCGCCCGGGTGGGCGCCGATGCCGGTGCAGTACGCGGACTTCGCGCTGTGGCAACGCCGCACCCTCGGCAGCGACACCGACCCGGACTCGCCGATCTCGGCGCAGCTGGACTACTGGCGCCGGACCCTCGACGGGATGCCCGAGCTGCTCGAGCTGCCGACCGACCGCCGGCGCCCACTGCAGCGGTCCGCACAGGGCGCCACCGTGCCGTTCGCGATCAGCGCGGACCTGCACAATAAGCTGTCCGACCTCGCCAGGGGCCACGATTCGACACTGTTCATGGTCGCGCACGCCGCGCTCGCCGTCCTGCTCGGCCGGCTGAGCGGCGAGACGGACCTCGCGGTGGGCACGCCCGTCGCCGGTCGCGGCGACGCGGCACTGGACGAGATGGTCGGAATGTTCGTCAACACCGTGGTGCTGCGGACCCGCGTCGCACCCGAGCGCTCATTCACCGACCTGGTAACCCACGTCCGAGATACCGACCTCGGGGCGTTCGGACACGCGGAGGTGCCGTTCGACCGGGTGGTGCAGGCGGTCGACCCGGTGCGATCGACCGCGCACACACCGCTGTTCCAGGTGCTGCTCGAATTCCGGAACACCGAAGAGAGCCGCCTCGAACTGCCCGAGTTGACCGTCGAGGTCGTCGACGCCGGTGTCGAGGTCGCCAAATGCGATCTGTACCTGACCCTGAGTGAGAACCTCGACGGAACCGGCGCGCCCGCCGGAATGTCCGCGGCGTTCGGTTTCGCCACCGACATCCTGGACGCGAGCACCGTGCGCGGTTTCGCGGACCAGTTCGTCCGCATCCTCGACGCGGTCACGGCGTCACCCGACCGCCCGATCGGCGACATCGCCGTGATCGGGGTGGCGGAGTTGGAGTGCTTGAGTCCGGTGGTGGGTGAGGTGTCGGTGTCGGAGGTGTCGTTGCCGGGGTTGTTGGCGGCG
>NZ_JBHXWI010000158.1:0-1989 GCF_042671975.1 Rhodococcus sp. NPDC127593
AGCCCAAACATCTACCTTCACAAAATGATCCGGCTCCGCAAGCTACGCCGGATGCTATCGCCTGCCACTCACCTTCAGCATTTTCCGGTCAGGGTCTTCCGAGCCGATTACATACTGAACAACACACTTTTTCGGTCTCGGTACGGCCCTGACCTGCGGTACTGCTTGCGGGCAGTTCATCTCTCCCGCACTTCTTGATTCGTTCCTCGCTACGACACAAAAGATACAAAACCTTCTCGAGAATGTCTACCCTGATCACTGCAGATATTTTCCAGTGAGGGCAGAGGTATATCTGACCAGGAGAAACGTTTCGACCGTAGTCCGTGAGGGCAGCATCGGAAGGGGAACCGTGCGCGAGAGTCCGCGCCGCAGGGCCGTAGCAGTTTTCGTAAGGCTGCGATCTGAGACCGGTGGGGTGTGGGGTTCCTGTCTCGCCGGCACCGTGCAACACACTCTCTGTAGGAATGGGTGATGTCCGTGTACCCGCGACCGGCGGTGGGAATCGTGGCGGGTCAAGGTGCCAGGGGCTCATCCCGGCCAGGCGAGGTCAGGTGCGGGTGTGGCGTTGGAGCCAGCCCCACCCGATGGTCGCGGCGAAACAACACAATCCCGACCACTTGCGAGCCACGGGAATCCCTTGATTACGAGCTCGAGGACGACGAACACCAACCACACCACCAGGAGAAACCGATGAGAGCGAGGATCTATTCATCATCGCGCCCGGGCCCGTCCGCCTGGGGGCGGTGGGTGTGCTGGAGTTCGGTGTTGATGCGTCGGGCCTCGGCGAGTTGGTCTTCGAGGATGATGATGCGGCACGCGGATTCGAGTGCGGTGCCCTGGTCGATCAGTTCGCGGGCTCGGGCGGCCAGACGGAGCTGGTATCGGGAGTAGCGGCGGTGGCCGCCCTCGGAGCGTCCGGGGGTGAGCAGCTTCGCGGCGTCGAGGCTGCGCAGGAATGCCTGTGTGACGCCGAGGATCTCGGCGGCGTGGCCCATACTGTAGGCCGGGTAGTCCTCGTCGTCGAACTTCCCTGCCGGGCTGTGGTCGGGCGTATCTTCCTGAATGGGGTGACCCCTTTTTTAAGCGGACAGGGCCCCCGGCGCCGTGAGGCACCGGGGGCCGGAGCGGATTCCACTTCCTTGTTCACTGCACTTTTCTCGGCTGTCGGGCTCTTCGTGCTGCCCGGTCGCCGGCCGGAGTGTCGGGGCCTTACACACTCACATCAACCCTTGCCCCGGCACATCCTGATCTTGCGGTACTGCTCTGCGGGCAGTTCATCCCCTCCCGCACCTCGTGAACTCTTTTTTGCGACGAGAGAAACCCTACAACAGTGATACCTCAATGTCTATAGTCGCCACTAAAGAAATTCTGGAGCCGGTTGACCAGGGATTTTATCCGCGCCAGGGCCCGCTGGTTCCGTCGACGTCGCCGGGGCGGCGGTCCTTGGACGGATCGTCTCGTTGCTCAATGACCGGCGGCGAAGTCGTGAGCCGGGAGGAGGTGTCGAACAGTGGGTTCGCATCCTTCGGATCAGGTGCGGGCGTCCCGATCCGTCGTCGGGGTGGCAGGATCAGTGGATCGAGATCGGGAATTCGATGTGAGTGCCCGGATCGACGTTTAGGGGAGTATCGGCATGGCGCAGGGCATCGTGAAGTGGTTCAACGGCGAGTAAGGGCTTCGGTTTCATCGCGCCCGACGACGGAACTCCGGACGTCTTTGTGCACTACTCGGAAATCGCGGGCAGCGGTTTCAAGTCGCTCGATGAGAACCAGCGGGTGGAGTTCGAGGTGGGCCAGGGGCAGAAGGGCCCGCAGGCCACGAATGTACGGCCTGTCTAACCCGAAGTTACTGCTATGAGAACGAGCGAACCCCCGGTTGAGCTGGGGGTTCGTTGTTTCGGTTGTGGTTGTTCTGGCTACCTGACCGTGTGGGGGATGGTGGTGTCGAGGAGTTCGAAGGCCCGTCGTTGGGTGGGCGTGGGGACGGCCA
>NZ_JBHXWI010000159.1:0-1975 GCF_042671975.1 Rhodococcus sp. NPDC127593
TCCCTATGCCCGCTCCGCCGCCCCCCGAGACACCTCCGAAGATCGGAAACCCCAGGCAGAACGCCCGCTACTCAACAACTACGGCACCCTGGCCGACAACCTAACGCGAGGCGCGCCGTGTATTCGGTGAGAGTTCACATTTGCCCTACCTGCCAGTGGACCTGCGCGGCTTGGGTACGCCAATCCGCCACCCCGTCGCCAACTCCTCCGCCCGCCGTGCCGCTGGCCCCCACGGGTGGAAAATGCTGTCGCTGAATCGAAGTCGGTCATGACTGTTTTATGGACGGATCCTACGATTGTGCCCGAACCGAGAGCCGCAGTGGCATATTTCTGAGTATGCCCAGGTACCTGGTAACGCTCGATGATGGAACATCGAGCGAGAAGACATTCGAATCAGACTTTCACGCGATTAACGAGACGCACCGGCCCCATCCACCCCGGCGCGGCATCGCCCAGATCGACCGATATGACACGGTCGGAACTCGGGTCCCTGTGTGGCCATCCTCCACAACCAAGTCCAGCTGACAGTTTCTCTCCCCGGGGCTCGACGCCAGGTGGACGCCGATTGATCAAATCGTCCGTGCCGACATCTCGCCGACTTCTCGGCAACGGTGGCGACACCACGGCGACGACCCCGGGCGAGTCGGCGCCACCCGTGCACCCTCGCCACGCTCCCCGCCCCGCCAGAACTGCCGACCGCCGATCACGGGGGAGAATCAGCATTGTGCCCGCCCATCAGCCCGCACTAGCTCTTCGCCCGGTAAGACCGATGCTCGCGACACTCGGCTCACCACCGGGTGGAGACGACTGGGCTGTGGAGATGAAATTCGACGGTGTACGCGCCGTGGCCACCATCACCCCGGCCGCGGTGCACTTGTTCAGCCGCAACAACGCCGACATCACCGCCGCATACCCGGAGATCGCCTCCGGACTCTCCGAGATCAACCCAGGTCGAGGCGTAATAGTCGATGGTGAGATCGTCGCGCCCGCTGCCAGTAGCGGCCGACCGCGCTTCGACCTCCTCCAGCAGCGGACCCCCATCCAGGATCCACCGCCCGCGCTGCAGCGCGCTGTACCGGTCGCCTTTTACATTTTCGATCTGCTGGCGCACCACGGGGCGCCGATCCTGCGGTGGCCGTACCTCGAGCGCCGACAACTTCTTGCCGACCTCAACCTCGGTTTGGGGGGCGAGGCGCTGCACGTACCTCCACACTGGGTCGATGTCGACAGCGAGGCGATGCTCGAGGTCGCCAACGAGCATGGCCTCGAAGGAATTGTCACCAAGAGAATGACCTCGCCCTACCAGCCAGGACGCCGCTCACCAGACTGGGTCAAAACACCCCTACGCAACAGCGCCGAGGTGATCGTCGGCGGGTGGGAAGCAACCAGCCACGGAAGGCTGCGGTCGCTGATCGTCGGTGCCCACGCGGACCAGGTCGGCCTGATATTCATCGGGCACGTCAGCTCCGGTTTCACAGAGGCCGACCGGCGGCGAACACTCATGCTGCTCCGACCACTCGAACGGCCCACCAGCCCCTTCGACAATCATGTTCCCGATAAGCTTGCCGCACAAGCCCGCTGGGTCGAACCGGCTCTGGTCGTCACCGTCGAGTACCGCGAGTTCACCCCGAACCGGCGGCTCCGCCACCCGTCGTGGAAGGCCTTCCGCGCGGGGATCGACCCCCGATGGGTGACCATAGAGGAGCTACCTTAACCCCCGCGCGCGTCTCGGCGCGATGACGTTGTGCACTCAACAGGAGTGCAATACCTGGCTCATCGCGTCCTTCTCCGCCTGGGTCACCCACAACCGGTACAGGGCCTTGACATCGATCTGCCGCGAGACGTACGTGCACCGGTAACCCTTGTTCGGCGGCAACCAAGACGCGGCATCGGAATCGGACTTCTTCGAATTCGTGGGCCCGTCGACGGCCTGCAGGTTCCGCGGGTCGTTGGCCAGGTCGCGGCGCTGCTCCGG
>NZ_JBHXWI010000160.1:0-1960 GCF_042671975.1 Rhodococcus sp. NPDC127593
CCCCACCCAGCTCACACTGCAAGAGTGATCACCGGACGAGGCCCCCCTTCTCCCGAAGTTACGGGGGCATTTTGCCGAGTTCCTTAACCATAGTTCACCCGAACGCCTCGGTATTCTCTACCTGACCACCTGAGTCGGTTTAGGGTACGGGCCGCCATGAAACTCGCTAGAGGCTTTTCTCGACAGCATAGGATCATCCACTTCACCACAATCGGCTCGGCATCAGGTCTCAGCCTTGATGTGCGACGGATTTACCTACCGCACGGCCTACACCCTTACCCCGGGACAACCACCGCCCGGGATGGACTACCTTCCTGCGTCACCCCATCACTCACCTACTACAAGTCTGGTTCGTCGGCTCCACCACTTTCCTTTCCCCGAAGGGTCCGGAACGGCTTCACGGACTTAGCATCGCCTGATTCGATGTTTGACGCTTCACAGCGGGTACCGGAATATCAACCGGTTATCCATCGACTACGCCTGTCGGCCTCGCCTTAGGTCCCGACTTACCCTGGGCAGATCAGCTTGACCCAGGAACCCTTAGTCAATCGGCGCACACGTTTCTCACGTGTGTATCGCTACTCATGCCTGCATTCTCACTCGTGAACCGTCCACAACTCGCTTCCGCGGCTGCTTCACCCGGCACACGACGCTCCCCTACCCATCACAGCACCCGTTGGGGCTATTGCTGCAATGACACGACTTCGGCGGTACGCTTGAGCCCCGCTACATTGTCGGCGCGGAATCACTTGACCAGTGAGCTATTACGCACTCTTTCAAGGGTGGCTGCTTCTAAGCCAACCTCCTGGTTGTCTCTGCGACTCCACATCCTTTCCCACTTAGCGTACGCTTAGGGGCCTTAGTCGATGCTCTGGGCTGTTTCCCTCTCGACCATGGAGCTTATCCCCCACAGTCTCACTGCCGCGCTCTCACTTACCGGCATTCGGAGTTTGGCTAAGGTCAGTAACCCGGTAGGGCCCATCGCCTATCCAGTGCTCTACCTCCGGCAAGAAACACACGACGCTGCACCTAAATGCATTTCGGGGAGAACCAGCTATCACGGAGTTTGATTGGCCTTTCACCCCTAACCACAGGTCATCCCCCAGGTTTTCAACCCTGGTGGGTTCGGTCCTCCACGAAGTCTTACCTCCGCTTCAACCTGCCCATGGCTAGATCACTCCGCTTCGGGTCTTGAGCGTGCTACTCAATCGCCCTGTTCGGACTCGCTTTCGCTACGGCTTCCCCACACGGGTTAACCTCGCAACACACCGCAAACTCGCAGGCTCATTCTTCAAAAGGCACGCAGTCACGACTGACAGCACAAGTGCTGCCGCGACGCTCCCACGGCTTGTAGGCACACGGTTTCAGGTACTATTTCACTCCGCTCCCGCGGTACTTTTCACCATTCCCTCACGGTACTATCCGCTATCGGTCACCAGGGAATATTTAGGCTTAGCGGGTGGTCCCGCCAGATTCACACGGGATTTCTCGGGCCCCGTGCTACTTGGGTGTCTCTCAAGCAAGCCGCTGATGTTTCGACTACGGGGGTCTTACCCTCTACGCCGGACCTTTCGCATGTCCTTCGCCTACATCAACGGTTTCTGACTCGTCCTGTTGCCGGCAGACAACAGAAGAGAGATCCCACAACCCCGCATGCGCAACCCCTGCCGGGTATCACACGCATACGGTTTGGCCTCATCCGGTTTCGCTCGCCACTACTCCCGGAATCACGGTTGTTTTCTCTTCCTGCGGGTACTGAGATGTTTCACTTCCCCGCGTTCCCTCCACACTGCCTATGTGTTCAGCAGCGGGTGACAGCCCATGACGACTGCCGGGTTTCCCCATTCGGACACCCCCGGATCAAAGCCTGGTTGACGGCTCCCCGGGGACTATCGCGGCCTCCCACGTCCTTCATCGGTTCCTGGTGCCAAGGCATCCACCGTGCGCCCTTAAAAACCTC
>NZ_JBHXWI010000161.1:0-1919 GCF_042671975.1 Rhodococcus sp. NPDC127593
GGTGTGTGCGAACGCACCGGTCGAGCCGGTCTCCTACGGCGTTTTCCGGATGTGAGTGGAATGACTGAAATGACTCGGATAGATACCGTCCTGGTGGCCAACCGCGGCGAGATCGCGGTGCGCGTGATCCGCACACTGCGGGCCATGGGAATACGTTCCGTCGCCGTGTTCAGCGAGGCGGACCGGGACGCCCGGCACGTCCGCGAGGCAGACACCGCGGTGCTGCTCGGTCCGGCCGCGGCGCGGGAGAGTTACCTCGTCATCGAGAAGGTGATTGCGGCGGCCCGCGCCACCGGCGCGCAGGCCATCCATCCCGGTTACGGGTTCCTGTCGGAGAACTCCAAGTTCGCCGGTGCTTGCGCGGACGCGGGGATCGCGTTCCTCGGCCCGTCCGCCCACGCCATCGAGGTGATGGGCGACAAGATCACCGCCAAGAACGCAGTGGCGAAGTTCGGCGTGCCCGTCGTCCCCGGCATCGCCCGTCCGGGCCTGTCCGACGACGAACTGATCGCGGCCGCAGGCGACATCGGATACCCCGTCCTGGTCAAGCCGTCGGCAGGCGGCGGCGGCAAGGGCATGCGACTGGTGGAGGAGCCCGGCGCACTCGCCGAGGCGCTGCGCAGCGCGCGGCGTGAAGCGGCGTCGGCGTTCGGCGACGACACGCTCTTCCTCGAGCGATTCGTGCTGCGGCCCCGGCACATCGAGGTGCAGATCCTCGCGGACGGGCACGGGAACGTCGTCCACCTCGGCGAGCGCGAATGCAGCCTGCAGCGTCGCCACCAGAAGGTCATCGAGGAGGCGCCGTCGCCGCTGCTGGACGAGGCGACGCGCGCCCGGATCGGCGAGGCCGCCTGCAACACGGCGCGCAGCGTCGACTATTCCGGAGCGGGAACGGTCGAATTCATCGTCTCCGCCGACACGCCCGACGAGTTCTTCTTCATGGAGATGAACACCCGCCTGCAGGTCGAGCACCCGGTCACCGAACTCGTCACCGGCCTGGACCTCGTCGAGTGGCAGGTGCGGGTCGCCGCCGGTGAGCCTCTCGGCTTCACCCAGGACGACATCACCCTCACCGGTCACGCCATCGAAGCCCGCGTCTACGCCGAGGACCCGAGCCGCGGTTTCCTCCCCACCGGTGGACTCGTGGCCGACGTCGTCGAACCCGCAGGCCCCGGTGTCCGCGTCGACTCCGGGCTGCAGCCCGGCACGGTGGTCGGCAGCGATTACGACCCGATGCTGGCGAAGGTCATCGCCCACGCCGACGACCGCGCCGGCGCGCTGCGGAAACTGGACCGGGCGCTGGCCGGCACCGGTGTGCTGGGAGTGGTCACCAACATCGAGTTCGCGCGCTTCCTGCTCGCCGATCCCGACGTGGTGGCGGGCAACCTCGACACCGGTCTGCTCGACCGACGGCTCGAGGACTTCGTCGCCGCGGAGGCCACCGACGCCGCCCTGATCGCCGCTGCTGCTTTCCGCTGGTTGCAGCGCTGGCCCGAGTGGGCGCAGGCCGATCCGTGGGACGTCCCGAGTGGCTGGCGGGTCGGGGTTCCCGCGCCCACCAGCATCCGGCTGTCCTCCGCCACCCGCACCGACCACGTGCGGATCACGGGCAGTCCGTCGGAGGCCACCGCGCAGGTCGAGGACGGCGACACCCTGTCCCTGACGGCGGTGCTCGACGGAACCACCCTCTCCGTGGTGATCGACGGCAGGCGCGAAACCTACCGGGTCGCCCAGACCGACGGGCATATCTGGCTCGCCGGTTCCGACGGCACCACGATGCTGCGTGAGGTCCGCGAACTCAGTGTCCGCACCGGCGACGTCCACGCCGGTGAGGCCGAGATCACCAGCCCCATGCCCGGATCCGTCATCGCCGTCGGCGCCGAGGCTGGTGCCCACGTCACCGCCGGCCAGACGCTTGT
>NZ_JBHXWI010000162.1:0-1767 GCF_042671975.1 Rhodococcus sp. NPDC127593
TTGCGCTGTGGCGGTGAGGGTATCGACGGCGGTGCGGTACGCGGTCGTTGCCGATCGTAGGGGGCCGGGAGTGGTTGTCGGGGTGGCGAGTTCGGCGAGGCCGGTGCGCAGGACCCGATCGTGGACACAGGTGAGGAACTTCGCGGTGTCGAGTCCGTGGTCGGTGACCTGGTACCGGTGGGTGCCCTCGATCCGGACGATGAGGCTGCGGGTTTTCAGTCGGCGCAGGTCGTAGGTCATCTGCCCGGCGGACACCGTGTCCGGGTCGAGTCCGCGCAGCTCGGCGGTGAGGGTGCGCAGGTCCTTGTTGGTGAAGCCGTTCGGGTGCAGCCGGAAGATCAGCAGTGCGGAGAGCAGGGCGTGGCTGCGCTGGTCGGCGAAGCGCAGTCCCGACACGCGGGCACCGGTGGCGGTGGTGACCGGGGCGGTGATGGCGGCGAGGGCGTCGGCGCCGGTGATCGGGTCGTGGCTGAGTTGTTGGACGCGCAGTAGGCGCCGGTTGGCGGTGTAGCCGATCTCCCGCAGTGCGGGCAGATGTGTCAGTCGTTTCCCGATCTCGAAATCGCGGGTGTTGTTGATGGTGGTCTCGGTACGCAGGGCCCGTCCCTCCTTGTGATACTGCTTGATCGTGGTGTGCTTGTAATCGACGTGCAGGCTGGGGGTGACACCCTCGGTGATCACCCGGGTGCGGAATCGTCCCGGGGTGGGACGCCGACGCCGCGACATCAGACGTCGGTCGAAGACCAACGCGACCTGATCGGGGCGGCCGATGTCGAGGTTGTCGCGGATGATCTGCTCGAAGAAGACCCGGCCCGTCACCGGGGCGTCGAGCATCTGGGTCAGGGAGAACTCGGCCTGCAACACCGACAGGTCGTAGCGGTAGCCGGCGTCCCGGTCGGCGTCGGCGAACGGATCCGGCAGAATCGCCAGCCACTTACGCAGCAGCGCGTCGATGCGTGCCGCGGTGAGCCGATCGCAGATCGCCTGCAGCGCGGCGGGATCGTCGACCGCGGCGAACGCGTTGTCGAGTGCGGTGAACCCGAGCCCGGCCTTGGCCGCCTGACGTTGCGCCCAGTGGTGGCCGTTGATGCAGAGTTTGGCGTTGTAGGGGAAGTACGAGCAGAACTTGAGGAAGAACGGGCCGAAGTCGGCATCGACGCAGTAGAAGTAGTAGTGGTTGACGATGCCGGTGGACCTGACGATCCACGGGTAGCTCCGGCCGTCGGTGTCGCGGCGTTTCTCGGTGCGGAACAGCGGTGTCTTCTCCTGTGCCCGGCCGATGAACACCACCCCCTCCGGCGCGGTGAAGCGCTGCAGCTGTTCGTGCATGACGTCGTCCTTGCGCTGGCCCTTGACGAAGTCGACCCAGGGAATGTGTCCGGTGTCGGCGAAGCGGTGCACCGCCGTCGAGAAGCGGTCGGTGATCCTCGCCAACGGTGCCGTGGAGGCGATCGGCAACCCCAGCTGCCGGTGCACGTAGCCGACCAGACCCTTGGCGTACTGCAGGCCCGGCACGTAGACGTTCAGGTACATCCGGTCGATGCACTCGACCTCGAACAGCACGTGCTCGGTGACGACATCGGCGACGCTGCGCGCTACGGTCATGGTGGGCTCCGGTGGGTCGGGCGGCCAGTAGGCCAACCAACCGCTACGACGGTTCATACACCCGATCGACGTCGTCGACCAGGGTCACAACCCCAACCGGCCGGAGCCCCCCGACCCAGTGACCACCACACGACTCGTCGGGCTGGGGCGAAGCCCCGTTAG
>NZ_JBHXWI010000163.1:0-1763 GCF_042671975.1 Rhodococcus sp. NPDC127593
CAGGGTGATCAGGTGCAGGCGGTCGAGTTCATGGCGAAGGATGCGCCAGGTGTCACCGGTGGCGGTCTCGGCAACCCGGATCAGCAGCAGCGCGAGCCAGCACAACTGGACGTGGGCGCGGATGCGGTCCTCGCGGTGGTGAAAAACCGGCCGCAGCCCCAGCGAGCCCTTCATGTCGCGCCAGCCGCGTTCGACCGCGAGCAGCTGCTTGTAGGCGGCGGCCAGATCCTCCGGAGTCAGCGTGGTGTCGGAGGTGCGGAGCAACCACTTGCCGTCCAGGCCGGCCTCGGTCTTGATCGCGGCGGCATCGACGCGCAGCAGCCCGGCCTGGGTGCGCCGCAGATACCGGCGCAGCCCCGGCTTGGATTTCAGCGAGCCGACCAGCTCGTCGCGGCGCCGCGACGTCCAGGTGTCGGAGCCCTCGATCAACTCCCGCAGATGCGCGACGAGGTTCTCGCGCACCTGGGCGTCGCGCTGCGCCTGGTCCGGGTTGTGGCAGACCACGAACCGCTGAGCCCGCGCTCCGCCCTCGCCGTCCCCGTCGCCGCCGGGAGCGACGTGCACCTCCTTGACCCGCAGGTTGCCGGCGACGCTCCGGTAGCGACCGGGCCTCGCGAGCGCGGCGGCGGCCTCGGCATTGGTGTGGCGTAGCTTCTCGGCGTGGATGTAGTGACCGCCGCCTTTGGTGAGATAGGCCCGGTTGGCGGCGGAGGCGAAGCCGCGGTCGGCCACCCACACCAGCCGGCGCAGGTTCCACCCGTCCAGATCATCCTTGACGGTGCGGATGATCGCGGTGTCGGCGGTGTTGCCGGGAAAGGTCCAACAGCGCACCGGGATCCCGTCGCGGGTGACGGCCATCGCGATCACCACCTGCGGCAGGTCGGTGCGGAAGTCCTTGGAGTGACCGAACTCCCGCGCCCCGAACTCGGCCGGGCCGGTGTTGTCGTCGTTGGCAGGTGAGCCGGCCAGCTCCGGCACCCGGTCCGGTCCCTCGCTCTCGAAGTAGGTGCTCGTCGTATCCACGAAGACGATGTCCAGATCCAGGTTCAACAGGTGCGCAACAGAATTGAACACATCGGCCGCGATCTCCTCGAGTGCGTCGAGGAGAAAGTCCATGCCCCGGTAGGCCTGATCATCCGACAACCCTGTCATGTGCTCGATCGCGACGCGTTCGGTCACCCAGCCGGTCGCCGCCAGCTTCGAGCCCGGTTCGAGCGCGCGCTGGGCGACGAGGGTGAAGATCACCCGCTCCACCGCGGCGGCGTCGAGCCGCCGACCGTCGGCGGCGCGGCGGATCGCCGCCGAGATCCCAAGCCGTTCCCACAGCCGGTCCAGCGTCCACGCCCCGCCGAGGCGGCGGCAGTCGAGGATCTCCACCTCCCCGCCCCCTGCCGGCGCCGCGGCGGCCTGCTCGGGGGCGAGGAACCGCGAGATCGACGACACCAACCGGGCCAGGGCCTCGCGATCCACCGTCTCGGCCCGCCCGAAGTTGTGGATCACCTTCGCCGTCGAGGCACCGGTGCTCGGGTGCCGCTCGTTGTGGGCGAGCTGCAGATAGGACACCACCGAGCCGTCCTTGTTCTTCCGCCGCGTCTCCCGCAGGTACATACCTACACAACACCAGATCACACACCGCTTTACCAGCGGACACGCCGAAAATCGTGTGCCTACAGATTTCAGCGTTCCAGCCGCCCTGCACCGCTCTGACCTGCACATTCATTCCCGGAATGGCACGAAAATGCCTACGAACTGCGGAAGTCCGG
>NZ_JBHXWI010000164.1:0-1723 GCF_042671975.1 Rhodococcus sp. NPDC127593
CCATCCGATCAGGATGACCGAGGTAGCGTCCAGCGACCGGCAATCAGGCGGCGTGTCGGACCAACGGGGCAAACAAACCCAGGTGCGGCACTAGTTCCCTGTTCATCGATGTAGGACAGGAAGGTCTCCTCAATTCGGTTCATGACTACCCCGCGGAATCCTGAATCGCCGAGCGGCGTGAGCGCTGCTCATTCGCCGATATTTTGTATCTGTTTCGGCCCGCGATCGCGTTGCGGCGTCACGGGCGCGTGTGGCCATACCGTTCCGGAGTTCGGGTGTGGTGAGGAGCCGCAGCATTGCCTGGGCCATCCCGTTCACATCGCCGCGACGGTAGACCAGTCCCGCGCTGGTGGGTAGAACCAGTCCCACGGTGGCGGGGTGTTCGGGGACAACCACAGCACGGCCGGCGGCCAAGACATCCAGTAGCGTCGTCACACCCGAGGTGCTGCTCGGCACGACGAAGTCTGCGGCGACAAGAAGGTCGGTCCACTGCTGCCCGGAGGGATCCTCGATCAGGTGAACGTCGGTCTCGACGTTATCCGCGGCCGCCCGCCGCACGACGGTGCCGCGTTGCACACCGGTCCCGACGAGTAGGAGCTGCGCCTGCCGAACCTGCCGCACCATGGTGAACGCCGCGGCCAGTTGCTCGGCATGCTCGGGGTCGTCGAACGGGCCTAACGCGACGATGGTCGGGGGGTCCGCGAGTCCGGCCGGCAACTGGTCGAACCTCGGATGGTCGAGTGGGCGGTGCCGGTCATGGGTCGGCGTCCCGGCCTCGATGCTTCTGAAATGGGAGTGTGTGTCGGTCATTCGCTGTTTCCTCGTTGTCAACGATTCGCACCTGTCGGCAAATCGTGGGTCTGGTCGTGACCGACCTATTCGGGCCAGCTGGAGTTTTCGATGATGTCGACGAAATCAATGTGGTGGAAGCCGGGAACGAAGTGTTCGAGCACGTCCGCATTGACGGTGCCGAAGGTACTGTCTGGGTGATGCCTGAAGCCCTCGGTGAAGGCATGCAGGATCTCCTTCTTGAAGTTGGGCCGCGGGTGCGCCTGAGTGATCTCGGCGAGGAGCGCTTCGGGGAGGTCGCCTCGGCCTATTCCGAGGACATCGGTCTCCACGCCGGCGGTGACCAGTGCAATCTCCGGCGCCAGCCGGTACGGCACTTCCGGCGTGGTGTGCAGCGCGATTGCCTCCCATACGGTTCGTACGTCGGCGGCCGGGATCCCGCGGCTGGTGAGAAACCGTTCGGCCTCGTCTGCTCCATCGAGTTCGAATCGCTGGGTGTCGCCGCGGAAGGTCTCCGTCAGGCCGAGATCGTGGAACATGGCGCCGACATACAGCAGTTCCGGATCGGCTGTTCGTCCCAGTCGCCGACCGTGGAGCGATCCGAATAAATAGACGCGACGCGAATGGTCATACAGCAACGGCGGTGCCGCTTCGCGTACGAGTTCGGTCGCATCGTTCGCCAGGGATGAATCAGGAATTGCGATCCCGGCTATCACCTCGGTCATGATGACTCCCTAAAGTGTTAGTAGTAAACGGAACTCGGTCTCATGGTCGAGAGTGCGCTCTGCGGCCTCTAGTGTTCTGCAGGCGGCTCGTAAGGAGCCGGCTTTCCAGTTCGCCCAGGGTGCCGTAGTTGTTGAGTAGCGGGCGTTCTGCCTGGGGTTTCCGATCTTCGGAGGTGTCTCGGGGGGCGGCGGAGCGGGCATAGGGACAG
>NZ_JBHXWI010000165.1:0-1714 GCF_042671975.1 Rhodococcus sp. NPDC127593
AGCCTGGATACACCGATTGGTATGAGCGCCTGAGGGTGTCATAAAGGCGAAATGCCCTGCGGTGGTGAAAGAATCGATCTTGTCTAGGAACCGGTTCACACCACAACGGAGGGCATCTCGCGGATGCAACTATCTCACACCCGACCCGTCGCGGCGGCGAGGTTCGACGACCCGAATCTTGTGTCGACCGCCGGATTGGTTCCGGTGATGGCATTGGCCGAGGGCAGCGGTCTGCTGGCCCTGGCCGACGAGCACCTGAGCGTGCCGACGGACAAAGGTGCCCATGCCGGCCGCAAGGTCGGGTCCCTGGTCGGTGGGATGGTCGCCGGCGCCGACAGCGTCGCGGACATGGCATTGCTGCGGCACGGGGCGATGAGCACGATCTTCGACCGCCCGTACGCACCGTCGACGTTGGGATCGTTCCTCCGCGAATTCACCTTCGGGCACGTCCGCCAACTCGACGCCGTCGCGTCCCGCTTCCTGCGCGGACTCGCCGCTCGCACCCCGGTGGTGGCGGGTATCGACACCGGACGGGTGCTTGTCGATATCGACGACTCCATCATCGAAGTCCACGGTCACGGCAAACAAGGCTCCGGATACGGCTACTCCGGGGTCCGCGGGTTGAACGCACTGCTCGCGACGATCACCACCGACACCTGCGCACCGGTGATCGTGGGGCAGCGCCTGCGCCGGGGTGCCTGTGGATCCCCACGCGGCGCCGCCCGCATGGTCGCCGACGCCCTGGCCACCGTCGACCGCCTCCGCACGGCGGCCACCGACGCAGCCACGGACGCCACGGCAGAGGCGGTACCCAAAGCACTGGTTCGGGTCGACTCGGCGTTCTACGGGCACCCCACCCTCGGTGCCGCGATCGCAGCCGGAGCCGATGTCTCGGTGACCGTACGCCTGACCTCCACCATCAAAAGAGCGATCGAATCTATCGACGACGACAACGCATGGACGCCGATCGAATACACCAACGCGAACTACGACGAGGACACCGGAAAATGGATCTCGACAGCCGAGGTCGCCGAAATCGACTTCACCGCGTTCGCCTCCCAGCGCAAGGCGCACCGGATTCCGGGGCGGTTGGTGGTGCGGCGCATCCCTGACCTGCGGCCGAAGAGGGACCCGGGCCAAGGTGAGTTGTTCGATATCTGGCGGTTCCACGCCTTCTTCACCACCACCGACCCCGACGACCTCGATACCGTCGCCGCCGACAAGCTGCACCGTCATCACGCGATCTGTGAGCAGGTGCACGCGGACCTGAAGAACTCCGCCCTCGCGCACCTGCCGTCGAGCCGGTTCACCGCGAACGCCGCCTGGCTGGTCTGTGCGGTGATGGCGTTCAATCTCACCCGCGCCGCCGGCACCCTCACCGACGACCCGAAGCTGCTCAAAGCGACCACCGGGACCATCCGGCGGACCGTGGTCTCGGTCCCCGCCCGGATCGCCTCCTCCGCACGCCGGTTGACGCTGCACCTACCGCGGAACTGGCCATGGGAAACCGCGTGGAACACCCTGTTCGACTGCATGTTCGGCCGCAATCGGCCGATCGTCGCCTAACGCCCGCGACAACTGCCCAGCCTCGACGCGAAAGAGCCAGTGGAACAACCCGACACGGGAGGTCGGACGATCACCCATGCCCGCACCCCACCTGCTGCCGCACAACCACACTCACGGCGACCCACCAGCTGATCGGTGCATTCGGGCT
>NZ_JBHXWI010000166.1:0-1676 GCF_042671975.1 Rhodococcus sp. NPDC127593
ATTAGCCACCTATCCCTCCCGGGGACGCCTCGCAGGCGCGAAAATGGGGTCGGGTCGCCTGCCGACGCCGACTTTCCCTTGAGCCTGAGCTCGTTTATTAGCCTGGCGCCGGGGCCCCCGACCTGGAAGGGTCACGCATTGTTGCCTCGAGCACGCCGGTCAGAATTTCGGTTCCCTTGACCGAGGCCCCCAGGCGGCCCGCCGTTATGTATGCGTGTGGGATGCGGAAGGAGGACAACAGAAGTGAATTCATTACCGGAACAGATACCCGATGCTGAGCACGAGCTCGTTGTCGAGTGCGTGTGCGCCATCGACGTGGCCAAGGCTTCGGGAAAGGTGTGCACCCGGACACCGGATCCGAGACGACCAGGCCGGCGGGGCAGCACGGTGTGGGACGTCTCGGCCACGACTGCCGCGATTACGGATCTCGGCGAGCAGCTGGTGGCGGCGGGGATCGAGAAGATCACCGTTGAATCGACGTCGGACTACTGGCGGATCTGGTTCTATCTGCTCGAATCGGCCGGGTTGACGGTGCAGCTGGTCAACGCCCGCGATGTGAAGAACGTGCCGGGGCGCCCGAAAACGGACAAGCTCGACGCCGTGTGGCTCGCCAAACTCACCGAGAAAGGTCTACTGCGGCCGAGTTTTGTCCCGCCGCAACCGATCCGACAGTTGCGCGACTACACCCGGCTGCGGATCGATCTCACCCGCGAACGCACCCGCTATTGGCAACGGCTCGAGAAACTGCTGGAGGACGCGCTGATCAAGGTGTCGTCGGTGGCTTCCAGTCTGGGCACCCTGTCGGTGCGCGACATGTTGGAGGCACTGATCGCGGGCGAGCGTGACCCGCGGCGGCTCGCCGGTCTGGCCCGCGGCGCGATGAAGGCCAAGCACAGCGCCCTCGTCGAGGCGCTCACCGGCCGGTTCGACGATCATCACGCCGAGCTGGCCCGGATGCTGCTCGACCAGATCGACACCCTCAACGCACAGATCGCCAGGCTCACCACCCGCATCGACGACCTGGTGGTCACCACCATCGACGAGCCCGGTGACACGATGCCGGCCGACGGCCAAGTCGCGGCGCGCGGCGGGTCTGGACTCACTGTGATCGAGCGGCTCGACGAAATTCCCGGTGTGGGATCCAACGCCGCGCAGATCATTCTCGCAGAGGTCGGGCCCGACATGACAGTGTTTCCCACTGCCGCGCACCTGGTGTCGTGGGCGAAACTGTGCCCGCGCACCATCCAGTCCGGGCCGATCCAGCGCGGCGGCCGAACCGGCAAGGGCAATCCCTATCTCAAGGGAGTGCTCGGCGAGGCCGCCGCCGCAGCCGCCAAGACGAACACCTTCCTCGGCGAACGCTACCGGCGAATCGTCAAACGTCGCGGCAAGCTCAAAGCCCTCGTCGCCGTCGCCCGCTCCATCCTCGTCGTGGTCTGG
Source organism: Rhodococcus sp. NPDC127593 (assembly GCF_042671975.1). Lineage (NCBI taxonomy): Bacteria > Bacillati > Actinomycetota > Actinomycetes > Mycobacteriales > Nocardiaceae > Rhodococcus > Rhodococcus sp. NPDC127593. The sequence continues at coordinate 1,441 of NZ_JBHXWI010000166.1, forward strand.
CATCTGCTGATCGACACAAACGTCCGGTTCCACGACCTCGGCGCCGACTACCACACCCGCCACATCGACACCGAACGCAAGCTTCGAAACCACCTCGCCCAGCTCGCCGCCCTCGGCTACCGCGTCACCGTCGCGCCCACTGCCTAGCCCAAACATCTACCTTCACAAAATGATCCGGCTCCGCAAGCTACGCCGGATGCTATCGCCTGCCACTCACCTTCAGCATTTTCCGGTCA
>NZ_JBHXWI010000167.1:0-1664 GCF_042671975.1 Rhodococcus sp. NPDC127593
GAATACCTCGATGCCCACAATGAAAGCCCCCGACCGTACGAATGGACCGCGACCGCCGAATCCATCCTCGCCAAGGTTGCGCGCGGCCGCGTCGCTACTGGCAAAGATCAGCTAAATCAGAGACACACCACTAGCTGCCTTGATCGGCGCGCAGGCGCTCACCGAGTATCGAGTGATTCTGGGTGCTGCGCTGACCGTCGGCGTCACGCCCGTCGAGGTCAAAGAGGTTGTCTACCAGGCTGTGCCCTACGTCGGCATGGGCAAGGTCGTCGACTACCTCCATGCGACCAACGACGTGCTCACCTCGCGTGGAGTCTCCTTGCCGCTGCCGGGCCAATCGACGACCACGCCTGGCACACGCGAAGCCGACGGTCTAGCTCTAGCGGTGCAGAAAAAGATCGTCGGCGACGCTGCCGTCGACCGCATGTACGCCTCGGCGCCCGAAGACGAGATTCACATCCAACGTTTTCTGTCCGCCAACTGCTTCGGCGACCACTACACGGTACAGGTCTCGATCTCGCCACGCGCGAACTCGTCACCCTGTCCGTTCTGGCCGCCATGGGCGGGTGCGACCCACAGGTCAAGGGTCACGTTGTCGCGAACGTCAACGTCGGAAACGACCGCGCACGGCTGATAGCGGTCGTGACTGCACTCCTTCCCTTCATCAGCTACCCGCGAACCCTCAACGCCCTGCGTGCCATCGACGACGTAACCGGAAACAGTTAGAAACCGCGACGCGTGATTGAACTGCTCCCCAGAGGTGGAAAAGAATTTGTCAGTCCAACTTTGGGGAGCAGTTCAGATTGAAGGGCCATCAGTGTGCCCGCTTCGGCGAAATGTGCATCGTGATGTCAGCCATGACGATGGCAGGTACCCCCACGACCACCCGCGTTGCCAGCTGCCGCAACCGCTCGCACCGATCAGCCATTTCCGCGACCGCAACCGCTCCTGCCCGGTTCTCGTCGGACGTCCGCGACCCCGCAAGGCGGTACGGGCGCGCGCATCCGCCCGTACCGCACACCGAACGAGACGGGAACTACCAGCAGCGCCACCACCAGTAAGCAAGTCAACGCGCCCGTACCCGTCCCGAACATTGCCGTTCCTTCCACACCACCAGGGCGCCCGGCGCGGGCACCGCGCATCGATCACCGGGTACCCGAACCCACCAGGCGCAACCGATCCCCCGGTCGCCTCTATCGCCGAACTGCTGCCCGGGTGCTGCACACACGACGACGCACGGGATCACCCACCGCACCGGCGGAGAACCACAGGTCACTGCGGGCTACACGCCGGACATCGGGAACTTCCACACCGCCACCACCATCACGCCCATGACCAGCCCGGCGTAGAGCGGTGCCAACCACGCTGACACGCAACGCATTCAACAGACCGGTGCCCGAGTTCTCCGTGATCGGTGCCATCACAACTCTTCTCTCACGTGCAGGGGATTCCTGACTGCCACGTCGATCACGGTGCACCACACACAGTGGACCAATTTCGACACCTGCACGTCGGCCGAAATACCGACATCGATACCCGTATGGGTCTGCAGGCTTGGGTTCGACTTCAGACCGGACTTCCGCAGCTGATGGGCACACGATTTCACGAAAAGTCATGCTGAACTGCGGTAATGCCGAATATGCGCGTTGAAGGCGTGTTACTAC
>NZ_JBHXWI010000168.1:0-1604 GCF_042671975.1 Rhodococcus sp. NPDC127593
AGCTTGTCGTTTAACCTCGGCCATCGCGCGGGGCAGTTGGTAATGATGTTGTTCGGCGTGTCGCCACGGCATGGGGCGACCACCGCCTGATCATCTTGAGGTTCCTCTCACAGAACTTTCGAGACAAAGGCAAGCGGTGGCCGTGAGTGTCAGTGTGCCCTACACGCAGGTGGTCGGGGAAGGGTCGTGCGCGGATGACCGGGTCGAGCTGGTGTCGTTCCGCGAAGAGTTCTACCGGTGTTTGTCGGCGCGCAGCGATGCGGTGTTCGAGCTGACCGATGCGCTGCTGTGTTCCGGGGACCCGGTCACCACACTGGTCGACTTGTCGCTGACCCCTGAGCATCGGCGCGGTCACGGCGCCTTGTACGACGGATTAAACTGCGGCCGAGTAGATATCGATCGACTGCGACGCGCAGTCGGAGCACTTCCCCTGCCGCGAAGCAGCGATGGCCGGATCGTCCTGGCCATCGATATCAGCCCGTGGCTGCGCCCGGATGCGCCAACCAGCTCCCAGCGAGCGTTCTGTCACGTCTATGGTCGCGGTAAGAATCAAGCACAGTTAATCCCCGGGTGGCCGTATTCCTTCGTCGCCGCGTTGGAGGTGGGCCGCACGTCGTGGACGGCGGTACTCGACGCAGTGCGCCTGCGGCCCGACGACGACGAAACTACGGTCACCACGGCACAAGTCCGCGAAGTAGTCGGGCGACTGCAATCGGCCGGGCACTGGAGAGACGGCGACCCGGACATCGTGCTCGTCTTCGATGCCGGGTACGAACTGGCACGGATGGCGTTCCTGCTCGCCGATCTACCGGTTCAGGTGTTGGGTCGGATGCGTTCGGATCGGGTGCTGCATTTCCCCGCGCCGCCGCCGGGTCGAACCGGGCGCCCACCCCGGCACGGTGCCGAATTCAAATTCGCCGACCCCCAGACCTGGCCCGAACCCGACAGCAACACCGATACCGACACCGACCGCTACGGAACAGCCGTCACTGCGGCGTGGAATCGGTTGCACCCAAGGATCACTCACCGTGGATCGTGGGCGGACCACCCGGGACCGCCGCCGATCGTCGAAGGCACGGTGATCCGGCTGACGGTCGATCACCTGCCCGGCGACCGGCATCCCAAACCGGTGTGGCTCTGGTGCTCACATCCGGGTGCGGGCACCGCCGATATCGACCGATTGTGGCAGATGTTTCTGCGGCGCTTCGACATCGAGCACACTTTCCGGCTGTTCAAGCAGACGTTGGGCTGGACCGCCCCGAAGATCCGCAACCCCGAGGCGGCCGACCGATGGACCTGGATCGTCCTGGTTGCGCACACCCAACTCCGGCTCGCCCGGCCGCTCGCCGAAGACCTACGCCGTCCGTGGGAACGACCCGCCCCACCGCGACGGTTGACGCCGGCGCGCGTGCGCCGAGGGTTTCCGCGCATCCGCGCGACCATGCCCAATCCTGCCAGTGCACCGAAACCCAGTCGACCCGGTCCCGGACGCCCACCCGGCTCGAGGAACCGCCGCCCCGCCCAGCACCATCACGTCGGGAAACGCACGAAAATCGACATCACGGAGCCAAAAAGTGAAACCCAACCAGGTTAAATAACAAGCT
>NZ_JBHXWI010000169.1:0-1578 GCF_042671975.1 Rhodococcus sp. NPDC127593
TCCAAGGCCGTCGAGGCCGCCAACCGGTACCGCATCGACGACGTCCGTGCCGCCGCCGTGTCCTATGCGGACACGGGAAGCGCCTAGAGGAGAACTGAAAAACATATGACTGCAACAGTTTCCGAATATCTCGTCACGCCCGGCCGGGAGGCGCCCGGGTCGGCGAGGCGCGCGAAGATCGTGTGCACGTTGGGGCCGGCGACGGCGACCGGTGATCGCATCCGTGAACTCGTCGACTGCGGGATGGATATCGCGCGGCTGAACTTCAGTCACGGCGAGCATTCCGATCACGAGGAGAACTATCTTCGGGTGCGGGCTGCGGCCGATGTCACCGGGCGGGCGGTGGGTGTTCTCGCCGACCTGCAGGGGCCGAAGATCAGGTTGGGGCGGTTCGCCGAGGGCGGCACCGTCTGGGCGGACGGCGACGTCGTGCGGATCACCGTCGACGAGTGCGAGGGCACCCATGCCCGGGTGTCGACCACCTATAAGCAGTTGGCCGAGGACGCCACCCCGGGTGACCGGTTGCTGGTCGATGACGGCAAGATCGGGTTGGTCGTCACCGGCGTCGAGGGCAGCGATGTGGTGTGCCGGGTCACCGAGGGGGGACCGGTCAGCAACAACAAGGGTGTGTCGCTGCCGGGGATGAATGTGTCGGTTCCGGCGCTGTCGGACAAGGACATCGCCGATCTCGAGTTCGCGCTGCGTCTCGGTGTCGACCTGATCGCGCTGTCGTTCGTGCGGTCGGCGGCGGACATCGAACTGGTGCATGCGGTGATGGATCGGGTCGGCCGGCGGGTTCCGGTGATCGCGAAGCTCGAGAAGCCGGAGGCGATCGAAAACCTCGAGGCGATCGTGCTGGCGTTCGATGCGGTGATGGTCGCCCGCGGCGATCTGGGTGTGGAGTTGCCTCTCGAGCAGGTGCCGCTCGCGCAGAAACGGGCCGTCCAGGTTGCCCGCGAGAATGCGAAGCCGGTGATCGTCGCGACGCAGATGCTCGAGTCGATGATCGAGAACTCGCGGCCGACCCGGGCCGAGGCGTCCGATGTGGCCAATGCGGTCCTCGACGGTGCCGACGCCGTCATGCTGTCGGGCGAGACGTCCGTGGGCAAGCACGTGATGGAGACGGTCCGCACCATGGGCCGAATCATCAGCGCGGTGGAGGAGAGGTCCACACAGGTGCCGCCGCTGGCGCACGTGCCCCGCACGAGGGGTGGGGTCCTGTCCTACGCGGCGCGTGACATCGGGGAACGGTTGGGTGCTGCGGCGCTGGTGGCGTTCACCCAGTCCGGGGACACGGTGCGCCGGTTGGCGCGGTTGCACACGCCGTTGCCGTTGCTGGCGTTCACCCCGCTTCCGGCGGTGCGGGCCCAGTTGGCGCTGACGTGGGGGACGGAGACGTTCCTCGTCGATCCCGTGTCATCGACCGACCAGATGATCCACCAGGTCGACCACGCACTCCTCGGCTTGGGCCGGTACCGGCGGGGCGACCTCGTCGTCATCGTCGCGGGGTCGCCTCCGGGCACCGTCGGGTCGACGAACCTGATTCACGTCCACCGGATCGGCGAAGAAGACCACTGA
>NZ_JBHXWI010000170.1:0-1553 GCF_042671975.1 Rhodococcus sp. NPDC127593
GCTTCTCGGTCAACACCTGATATCGATCCATCACCTCTGTCACAGCAAACATGTTGCCGCACGACACCCCAAATCATTGGGAGACACGCCCTAGCGCTTGTGGACGAAACACGCGGAGGGTTTCGCGCCGATACCGGCGGGTAGTGATTGGGTGGTCAGCTGGGAGCGAACAGGGGCATAGGCGGTGGTGTGCCGGCGCTGTAGTGGGTATGGGCGAACTGGATGAGTTGGACGGATACTCGAGGACGGTGATCTCGGTCGCCGATGCCGTGTTGCCGAGTGTGGCCAGCTTGGTTGTGCGGACATCACGGGGGAGCGGTTCGGGCAGTGCGAGTGTGATCACCGATGACCGGCTGTTGCTGACGAGTGCGCACGTGGTTGCCGGAGCGAGCGGGGCCGAGGCGGCGTTCACCGACGGGACCGTTGTGCGCACTGATGTGGTGGGGCGCGACCCATTGTCCGATCTGGCTGTGCTGCGTGCTCGGGGCGACGTCCCGGCTCCGGTAGAACTGGGTGACGCCGCGTCGCTGCGGGTCGGGCAGTTGGTGGTCGCGTTGGGGAACCCGCTGGGTCTGGCAGGCAGTGTGACGGCGGGCATCGTGTCCGGGTTGGGCCGCTCGTTGCCGGTGGAGTCGGGGCGGGTGATCGATGAGGTGATCCAGACCGATGCGGCGCTGAATCCGGGGAACAGCGGTGGCGCGTTGGCCGACAGTGCGGGCCGGCTGGTTGGGGTGAATACTGCTGTCGCCGGGATGGGGGTCGGTCTGGCGGTGCCGATCAACTCGACGACGAGGCAGATCATCGCCGCGTTGGTATCGGCTGGGCGGGTGCGTCGGGCCTGGTTGGGGATCGCGGGCATGCAGGTACCGCTGCCTCCGAAGCTGCAGGGGCGGATCGGGTCGAAGACGGGGTTGCAGGTGGCCGGTGTCTCCTCGGGTAGCCCGGCCGCCGAGGCGGGGTTGCGACGTGGGGACATCATGGTCGAACTCGACGGCAAACCGATCGTGACGACGACCGCCGTTCAGCGGTTGATGGTCGAGGATGCGATCGACCGGCAGATCGAGATCACGGTGTGGCGTAATGGTGCGCTGGTGGATGTGTTCGCTCGTCCTCGTGAGCTTGCGACCTGATGACCACATCGTCGCACGCAATCGAGGCATTGCAGCGGCGGTGGCAACGGATTCAATATCGACGTCGAATTCGCTGGTCCGCCCCTGGAACGGGCGAACTCGCTCGCCGTCCTCGCCGAGGAGATCCTCCGCCACCGGTTCCGTGGACTGCGGCGCCTGCGGAACCCGCAACTGCCCCTGCTGGCACGGCTCTTCGGTGGTGAGGCGACCCGCCCGGCGGACCTGCTGAGCTTCCTGTTCTTCGACCCGGCCTTCACCGTCCCGGCGGCCGCCCTGGGGCGGGCCGACGGCCGGCTCCGGCAGCATCCCCGGCCGACCTGGCGCACTCAGCCCGAATGCACCGATCAGCTGGTGGGTCGCCGTGAGTGTGGTTGTGCGGCAGCAGGTGGGGTGCGGGCATGGGTGATCGTCCGACCTCCCGTG
>NZ_JBHXWI010000171.1:0-1531 GCF_042671975.1 Rhodococcus sp. NPDC127593
TCCGCGCCCAGCCACAGCCGCCGCTGAAACTCCGTCAAATGCGGGCGCATCACGGCGTACCGCCGCGCCACCGAGTCCGCCACATCCGTCATAGCGCAACGGTAACGCCCGAAACCAGCTAAAGCGACATTATTTTGTCACAATCCCTAAGGTTCTCCCGCACGGTTCGTGCAAGCGGCGCTACCCGCGAACGCTGGCAGCGGGTCCACGATCTGATCGGCCAAGGTGTGGGCCTGCTCGAATGCGCCCGCCTCCCGCTCACCCGCCCCGAGAACCTACGCGATAAGGCACCGCGCTCCTGCGGGAACTCACCGAAGCCTGCCCGCAGGTGAGCAAACTCGCTCGCCGCAGCGGCGGAGTTCGCTCAGCGACTGACCGCAGCAGAGGGCAACGACTACAAGCTCACCGACTGGATCACCACCGTTCGCGCCGCCAGGGGCGGGCGCTGTCCGAGCAGATCTCGATCTTCACGCCGGCTGCGCGCCGATGCTGATCTGTTGGGTGAGCTTGAGCAGTTCTTCGACGTGGTAGATCTCGGTGATCTTGCCGCCGACAACGCGGACGATGTCGGTGCCGTTGATAGCGACCGGGTTGCCGCTGGCGGCGAACCCGAAGGCTTCGCCGGTGTGGGTCCCGGTCATCTGCCAGTGAAGGACCACCCAGCCGCCGGAAAGCTCCTGCTGGAACAGGATCCGATGCTGCGTATCGGTGAATCCGTCGCGCACCGCGGCGATCAGCACTCGCATGCCGTCGATGCCCGAGGCGGCGCCGGCAACTGCGTTGTGGTCGATCAGATCCGAGGTGAACACCTCGTCCACCCCGGCGACATTGCCGGTGTCGTAGAGCTCCAAGTTGCGCGCGGCGACCCGCAACGCGGTGGTCGTGGCCGAGCGCACCATCTCGCTTGCGGTGTTGGCCGTACTGATCGCGGTCATGAGGTCCTCCATGGGTGTGTGGTGCGGGCTGATCCAGCTGCGGTTCCCCAACGGAACCAGTTACCTCAAATGAACTAATGGGGCGCATGAGTGATCTGGGGCACCCTCTGCCGGAATGCCCGATCGCCCGTTCCTGACCGTGTTGGCCGGGCCATGGGCGGCGCTGATCGTGCCCGCCTACAACTTGCCCGTCCTGAAATCCGCGCTGCTCTTGAGGACCGCGGAGTCCATGCTCCAGTTCTCCGGCTGGACCCTCTCCCATAGACTTCCCTTGCCGAGCTCCCTTCCCAGCTGGTCTTCGCGACGGAACCACTCCTCAGCGCTTTTGATCCTGTCGGGGTGAATTTCGTCGAGCCGGAACCTGTCAACCTTTCTGAGACAGTGCTTCGGCAGGTTTAGTGTGTCGGGTTCTCCTCCTCGGTGGGTGGTTTGTTGATCCACGTGGTGGTGGGAAGTGCCGGTGGTTCCGGTGGGTTGTGAACGAATCGTTCCGGGTGCCCGGCGTAGGCGGTATCGAGGACGATGCCACGCCGGCGGCGCACCTCCGTGGCTCGCCCGTAGTGCACGTCGGCAGCGGTGTGTAGGCCGATCCCGGA
>NZ_JBHXWI010000172.1:0-1528 GCF_042671975.1 Rhodococcus sp. NPDC127593
AACTATGGTTAAGGAACTCGGCAAAATGCCCCCGTAACTTCGGGAGAAGGGGGGCCTCGTCCGGTGATCACTCTTGCAGTGTGAGCTGGGTGGGGCCGCAGAGACCAGTGAGAAGCGACTGTTTACTAAAAACACAGGTCCGTGCGAAGTCGTAAGACGATGTATACGGACTGACGCCTGCCCGGTGCTGGAAGGTTAAGAGGACCGGTTAGTTCTTCGGAGCGAAGCTGAGAATTTAAGCCCCAGTAAACGGCGGTGGTAACTATAACCATCCTAAGGTAGCGAAATTCCTTGTCGGGTAAGTTCCGACCTGCACGAATGGCGTAACGACTTCTCAGCTGTCTCAACCATAGACTCGGCGAAATTGCATTACGAGTAAAGATGCTCGTTACGCGCGGCAGGACGAAAAGACCCCGGGACCTTCACTACAGCTTGGTATTGGTGTTCGGTTCGGTTTGTGTAGGATAGGTGGGAGACTGTGAAGCGCTCACGCCAGTGAGTGTGGAGTCGTTGTTGAAATACCACTCTGATCGTATTGGACCTCTAACCTCGGACCATGATCTGGTTCAGGGACAGTGCCTGGTGGGTAGTTTAACTGGGGCGGTTGCCTCCCAAAATGTAACGGAGGCGCCCAAAGGTTCCCTCAGCCTGGTTGGCAATCAGGTGTCGAGTGCAAGTGCACAAGGGAGCTTGACTGTGAGACTGACAGGTCGAGCAGGGACGAAAGTCGGGACTAGTGATCCGGCACCGGCAAGTGGAAGCGGTGTCGCTCAACGGATAAAAGGTACCCCGGGGATAACAGGCTGATCTTCCCCAAGAGTCCATATCGACGGGATGGTTTGGCACCTCGATGTCGGCTCGTCGCATCCTGGGGCTGGAGTAGGTCCCAAGGGTTGGGCTGTTCGCCCATTAAAGCGGCACGCGAGCTGGGTTTAGAACGTCGTGAGACAGTTCGGTCTCTATCCGCCGCGCGCGTTAGAAACTTGAGGAAGGCTGTCCCTAGTACGAGAGGACCGGGACGGACGAACCTCTGGTGTGCCAGTTGTTCCACCAGGAGCACCGCTGGTTAGCTACGTTCGGAAGGGATAACCGCTGAAAGCATCTAAGCGGGAAGCCTGTTCCAAGATGAGGTTTCTCACCCCCTCGAGGGGGTAAGGCCCCCGGCAGACCACCGGGTTGATAGGCCAGAACTGGAAGTCCGGTAACGGATGCAGGTGACTGGTACTAATAGGCCGAGGACTTACCACAAAGAAGCTACGCGTCCACTGTGCAGTATCTGAAACAACACACACGTTTCAGAACTGAAGAAAGAAGAACAACAACAATTCTTGTTGAAGAACAACAACAATTCTTGTTTGTTTCTTCGCTGATGTTCCGTGTGACAGTTTCATAGAGTTACGGCGGCCATAGCGGAGGGGAAACGCCCGGTCCCATTCCGAACCCGGAAGCTAAGCCCTCCAGCGCCGATGGTACTGCACCCGACAGGGTGTGGGAGAGTAGGACACCGCCGAACATCCGTTACCGAAAG
>NZ_JBHXWI010000173.1:0-1516 GCF_042671975.1 Rhodococcus sp. NPDC127593
GTGTTAACAGCTGGTGTCGCGCCCTTGCGCGGAGACTTCATCTGTGTTCGTATTATCTCCATCAATTCACAGGCACCCGCCACGTATGCCACGTGTGAGTCGAGCGGCTCACTGCAGCTCGCCCCTGGCGATCCGATTCGCGTCGACCGGCGTTCGTGGTGAAGGAGAGGCAGTCATGACCGACACTCGAGATATGGCCCACCCGAGGGCTGAGGACGCCGTCGGGAATCGACGGCAACTCAGACGCGTGTATTTCGCCAGCCTGATCGGCACGACGGTCGAGTTCTACGACTTCATCGTGTTCGGGGTGGCGGCGAGCCTGGTGTTCGGGCGGGTCTTCTTCGAGTCGACGTCCGAGTCGCTCGGGACGATCCTCTCGTTCGCGATTCTCGCGATCGGGTACGCGGCTCGACCGCTCGGCGGGATCATCTTCGGTCACTTCGGGGACCGGGTGGGCCGCAAGTCGACGCTGTTGTGGACGATGGTCCTGATGGGGCTGAGCACCTTCCTGATCGGATGCCTGCCGTCCTCGGCGCAGATCGGTGCACTCGCACCGATCCTGCTGGTCACCCTCCGCCTCATCCAGGGCATCGCCGTGGGCGGTGAATGGGGCGGCGCGGTGTTGATGGCCGTCGAGCACGCTCCCAAGAAGTCACGCGGATTCTTCGGCGGAGCGGCAAGTTTGGGATCGGGAGCCGGAGTGCTGCTGGCCTACGGGGCGTTCGCGTTGCTCAACAACCTGGACGACGAGGCGTTCCTGACCTGGGGATGGCGGTTGCCGTTCCTCTTCTCGGTCGTCGTCGTCGGCGTCGGTCTGTACGTGCGGCTGCGGATCGAGGAAAGCCCGGTCTTCGAATCCGAACAGCACAACTCCGAAGCAACGGAGAAGCCGCCCATCCCGCTCATCGAGGTCTTCCGTGAGCGACCCGGCAAGGTTCTGCTCGGCATCGGCACCGTCTCGGGCACCTTCATGTCCCAGGCAATCGTGTCGACCTTCCTGATCTCATACGCCGCCACGCACTACGGTCTGGGCCGGTCGACCCTGCTGACCCTGCTCAACGTCTCGCTGGTCATCATGATCTTCACCATCCCGTTCTTCTCGTTCATCTCCGACAAGGTCGGCCGGCGCCAGATCTTCATCCCCGCCGCGATCGGCTACGGCGTGTTCGCGTTCGTCATGTTCCCGATGATCGGGTCGGGGTCCCCGCTGATCATCCTGGCCACCTTCATCATCGGAATGGCGATACTCAACTCGGCAGCGACAGGAACCTCCGCCACCCTGCTTTCCGAACTCTTCCCGACCAAGTTCCGCTACACCGGCGCCGGCGTCGCGTACCAGTTCGCCGGCCTCATCGGCGGTGGCATCGGCCCACTGCTCGCCTCGATCTTCGTCGCCCCCGGCGGAATCGGACCGATCGGTGTCTCGATCATGCTCGCAGCATTCTGCACACTCAGCGCCATCTGCGCATACCGGATCGGCGACAACCGCACCGTCGACCTCAGCGACGCATGACAC
>NZ_JBHXWI010000174.1:0-1454 GCF_042671975.1 Rhodococcus sp. NPDC127593
CCCAATACCGTTCAGTTAGTGAACAAGGATGGTGCATTTCGGCGGTTGAGTGGGTTGTGGATGGTGTTGGTGGTGTGCGCGTTTGGCGGGCCATTTGAGGACTTTGCGTTTGACGACGCGGGGGTTGGCGCGGTGTCGGCGTGCTGGGTTGATGCGGCGCAGGAGTTTGGCGATGCCCTGATTCCACAATCGGGTGGCGGCGTGGTGGTTATGAGGGGGAAAAAGAGCTGTGGGACAGGGATCGTCGGGTGATCCGCAGGGCGGCGACGAAGGACATCCGGTCCGGGTCGTGACTGCCGGCGGTCGCGGCGTCGCGCATCAGGGTGCGGATGGCGTAGTGGCAGCACAGGTGCCCCCAGATTTCCTGCTCGACCAGCGGTGGGGATTTCGACCGCAGGACCGCTCGCGGCCCGCGTTGGTGGGTTTTGAGTTCGTCGAAGGTGTTCTCGATCTCCCAGCGTTGGGTGTAGGCGAGAGCGAGTTCTTCCGCGGATGCGTCGGCGGGGTCGAGGATGGTGGTCAGCAGCCGGTACTGCTCAGGGTTTCCCCGCCCGTCGTCGAGGGTGTAGTCGATCACGCGCACCGTCAGTGGTGTGCGCTGCTGCCGATTCTTTCCGGAGGTGGGGACGATCTGTGCCAGCCAGGATCCGTCGTCGAGGGTCTCGAGGTGGCGAGGTGAGAGGGTCGATGTGACCCGCCACAGTAGGTCGGCGCCGGTGGCGGCGGCCCGGGTCCACATGTCGAATCCGTACAGGCCGCGGTCGGCGAGCAGCAGCATTCCCGGTTCGAGGGTGTCGAACAGATCGTGCGCGAGCTCCCGCTCGGAGGTGCGGCACGGTCCGATCGCGGCGTCGAAGACCGCGTGGGTGCCGCATTCGGCGAGGGCCACCAATCGTGCCTGCGGGAACGCGGACTTCTCGCCGCGACTCGATCCGGGCCGCCCGAAATGCTCGGCGTTGGCCGGGGTGTCGGGCAGGTCGAGGCAGGTCCCGTCGAGGGCCACCAACCGGCGCCCGGCGAGCCAGGATCCGGGTGTATCCGCGTCGGCGAGCGGTCGTGCGACACGGCGGAACAGCTCCCGCACCGGTTCGTGCCCCAGCCGGGACCGGGCCTGGAAGATCGCCGATTTCGTCGGCGACGACCAGGACTGCGACCATCCCGACGACCACGACAAACCGTCGGTGAGCTGCTCGAAGACCTCCTCGTAGGAGCCTTGCGAATTCAATGCCATCCCGATCGAGAAATACGCCGTCACGCGAGCGGTCAACGACCTACTGCGCTGCTCGGTCCGCCCGCATTCCGCGATCACCTCATCGACCAGGGACGCGGGAAACACCCTGGTCAACAACCCCACCGACACCACATCCGACAACCGCCGATCCGAGACCGGTTTCACCCATCCGCTCCGAGGCACACCTCATCGTAACGCAACCCGCACTAACTGAACGGTATTG
>NZ_JBHXWI010000175.1:0-1438 GCF_042671975.1 Rhodococcus sp. NPDC127593
TAGTACTACAGCCGTAAGTTGATCTTGTCGGCGTGTCTGCGCTGGTGAGAGCGGCCACCGCGCGATCATTCCTTGTTTGTGTGGAACAAAAAAGACGCTGCGGTGGCCGCAGCGCACAGCGTAGACGTTGACGGCTGGGGCCGGTTGCTGGCCTCCGTATTGGACGGATGTGTGGGACGGTTCGCCCGCCGCCGGACGCATTCCCGGGCCGGGAAGATGGTGCACGGGTTGATCGCCGGTCTCGACGACAAGAACTGCTGGACACTGTCGGAGCATCTCGGCGACGATTCCCCGGACGGATTGCAGTACCTGCTGTCCCGGGCCAAGTGGGACCACGACGGGGTGCGAGACGACGTGCGGCGGTTCGTGGTCGAGCATCTCGGCGCTCCGGACGGCGTGCTGGTCGTCGACGAGACAGGTGACCTGAAGAAGGGCCGACACACCGTCGGAGTGCAACGCCAGTACACCGGCACCGCCGGGCGGATCGAGAACGCGCAGGTGTCGGTGCACCTGACCTACGCCACCCCCGAGGGGCATGCCCTGATCGATCGCGAGTTGTACCTGCCGAAGTCGTGGACCGACGATCCGCAACGATGCCGGGACCAGGCTGTACCCGAGGACCGCGACTTCGCCACCAAACCGGCACTCGCGGGGCGGATGATCGCCGCCGCCGCGGAGCACGTGCCCGCGAAGTGGGCCGCCGGCGACGAGGTGTACGGCGCCGACCCGGCGCTGCGCCGACAGATCGCCGACCGCGGACTGGGATACGTTCTGGCTGTCGCCTGTTCACACCAGGTCACCACCGCCGACGGAACCGCCCGCGTCGACGAGATCGCCGAAGACCTTCCCGCGGCTGCGTGGCGGTCGGTCTCCGCCGGCAACGGGGCCAAGGGCAAACGGCTCTACCGGTGGGCCCGTATCTCGATCGACCCCGGTGAGAACGCCGGCGGCGCCGAGTCCGGCGTGCACGCGGTACTCATCCGCCGCCACCCGCGCACGAAGGAGCTCGCGTACTTTCGTTGCTACAGCCCGAACCCCGTATCCCTGGCCGCGTTCGTGCGGGTCGCGGGCCTGCGGTGGCGGATCGAGGAATCGTTCCAGGCGACCAAGGGGCAGATCGGGCTCGATCAGCATCAGGTCCGCACGTGGACCTCCTGGTACCGGTGGCACACCCTGGTGATGCTCGCCTACGCCTTCCTCGCAGTCGCCGCGGCCATCTCCCGACGCGAGGCGCCGTCGACACCATCGCTGATCAGATTGAGTGTCAACGAGATACGCAAACTGTTCACCACACTCGCCGACACCGCACGGGCCGCGAGGCCGATAGCCCACATCCTGCACTGCTCGCAGTGGAGACGACAGCACCAGGCCCGCGCCCGAATTTGCCACCACAAGAGACGGGGCCACACGCCATGATCAACTTACGGCTGTAGTACTA
>NZ_JBHXWI010000176.1:0-1432 GCF_042671975.1 Rhodococcus sp. NPDC127593
GGTCAAGTCCATGGGAGTGGTGTACGAGGGCCGTCGCGTGGCTCCTCGTTGGTGAGTCAGGCAGTCAAGGCCGGTGTCACCTCCTCGGTGGACGCGGTGTTGCTGTCGGGGGTGGTGTCGGTGCGGGAGCGGGCCAGAACGTCCAGGCCGAGATAGCGGCGCCCTTCGATCCATTCGTCGTGTTGTTCGGCCAGGACCGCGCCGACGAGCCGGATCAGGGCGGTACGATCGGGGAAGATCCCGACCACATCGGTTCTCCTGCGGATTTCCTTATTGAGGCGCTCCTGCGGATTGTTGCTCCAGATCTGTTTCCAGATCTGCTTGGGAAATGCGGTGAACGCCAACAGGTCCGGCCGTGCTGCGTCGAGGTGGTCGGCGACCTTCGGCAACTTCTCCGACAGTGCGCCGATGATTCGATCATATTGGGCATGAACAGAATCCGCGTCGGGTTGGTCGTAGACCGAGTGCAACAGCGTCTTCACCCAAGGCCACGATGCCTTGGGGGTCACCGCCATCAGGTTCGTCGAGTAATGGGTTCGACACCTCTGCCACGAGGCGCCCGGCAGGGTCGCGCCGATTGCCGCCACCAACCCGGCATGCGCATCGGAAGTCACCAACCGCACCCCGGACAGGCCGCGAGCGACGAGCGACCGGAAGAACGCCAGCCAGCCGGCACCGTCCTCGGACGAGGTCACATCCACGCCCAGGATCTCGCGGTAGCCCAAGGCGTTGACGCCGACCGCGACCAGGGTGTGCACGTTGACCACCCGCCCGTTCTCCCGGACCTTGAGCACGAGCGCGTCGGCGGCGACGAAGGTGTACGGCCCGGCATCGAGCGGCCGGCTGCGGAACGCCTCGACTTGGGTGTCGAGTTCCTTGGCCATGACGGACACCTGAGACTTGGACAGGCTGGTGATGCCCAAGGTATCGACGAGCCGGTCCATCCGGCGGGTGGAGACGCCGAGTAGGTAGCAGGTGGCGACCACGGTGGTCAGGGCCTTTTCGGCGCGTTTGCGGCGTTCGAGCAACCAGTCGGGGAAGTACGAACCAGATCGCAGTTTGGGGATGGCGACGTCGAGGGTGCCGACGCGGGTATCGAAGTCGCGGTGCCGGTACCCGTTACGGGAGTTGGTGCGCTCGTCGGAGCGTTGTCCGTAGCCGGCGCCGCACAGCGCGTCGGCTTCGGCGCCCATCAGGGTATGGATGAACAGCGTCAGCAGCTCGCGCAGCAGGTCGGGGCTCGCACCGGTGAGTCGGTCGGTCAGGATCTGATGCAGGTCGATATCGTGGGCAGTGGTCATCGCGTGCTCTTTCGTCGAGTCGAGTTGGTACCTCTCTCGAAGAATCACGCGGTGACCGTCTCTCGTCCGGTTACGACACGCCGGTCATTGGTACGAGATCCGGCTCGTACACCATCATCGTGGACGCAACC
>NZ_JBHXWI010000177.1:0-1432 GCF_042671975.1 Rhodococcus sp. NPDC127593
AGAGGAAGTTGACGCCTTGGGCGAGTGGGAGTTCGGTGGAGTAGTTGACGGTGTTGGTGGATCGTCGCATGTAGGTTTTCCAGGCGTCGGAGCCGGATTCGCGTCCGCCGCCGGTTTCCTTCTCGCCGCCGAATGCTCCGCCGATCTCGGCGCCGGAGGTGCCGAGGTTGACGTTGGCGATGCCGCAGTCGGAGCCGTCGGCGGACAGGAATCGTTCCGCTTCGCGTTGGTTGGTGGTGAAGATCGCCGACGACAGTCCTTGGGGTACTTCGTTGTGCAATGCGATCGCGTCCTCGAAGTCGTCGTAGGTCATCACGTAGAGGATGGGAGCGAAGGTTTCCTCGTGCACGACCGAGGTTTGCGCGGGCATCCGGATGAGGGCCGGTTCGACGTAGTAGGCGTCGTCGAGTTGGTCGGCGAAGCGGGTTCCGCCGCCGGTGACGAGTTCGCCGCCGTCGGCTGTGGCTTTGGCGAGGGCGTCTGCGAAGGCGGTGAACGCCGCCCGGTGGACGAGGGGTCCGACGAGGGTGGTCTCGTCGAGGGGGCTGCCGATGGGTAGCTGCTCGTAGGCTTTGCTGATGCGGTCGACGAGTTCGTCGGCGACGGAGGAGTGCACGATGAGCCGGCGCAGGCTGGTGCACCGCTGTCCGGCGGTGCCGGCGGCGGAGAACACGATGCCGCGTACCGCGAGGTCGAGGTCGGCGTGCTCGGTGACGACGGCCCCGTTGTTGCCGCCGAGTTCGAGCAGGCTCCGCCCGAAACGGGCGGCGACCCGGGGGCCGATCTCGCGGCCCATCCGCACCGATCCGGTGGCGCTGAGCAGGGCGACGCGGGGATCGTCGACGAGTCGTTCCCCGACCTCGCGCGTGCCCTGGATCAGGTGGTGGATGCCGGCGGGGGCGCCGACGTCGGCGGCGGCCCGGCGCAGCAGCGCGTCGCAGGCGAGCGCGGTGAGCGGGGTGATCTCCGAGGGCTTCCAGACCACGGTGTCTCCGGCGACGAGGGCGATCGCGGTGTTCCACGACCACACCGCGACGGGGAAGTTGAATGCCGAGATCACCCCGACCACCCCGAGCGGGTGCCAGGTCTCCGACAGTCGGTGTCCCGGCCGTTCGGAGGCCATCGTCTTGCCGTACAACTGGCGTGAGAGTCCGACCGCGAACTGGCAGATGTCGATCATTTCCTGCACTTCGCCGAGTGCCTCGGAGGTGACCTTGCCGGCCTCGAGGGTGACCAGGTATGCGAGGTCGTGCTTGTGTTCGGTCAGTAGTTGTCCGAGGCGGGCGACGACCGCCCCGCGTTGCGGTGCGGGCACCAGCCGCCAGTCGGCGAACGCGCTTGCCGCCGACGTGATCGCGTCGTCGACCTCGCGCGCGGTACTGGCCTGCAGCCGGCCGATGACCTCACCATTGATCGGACTCCGCGACACCAC
>NZ_JBHXWI010000178.1:0-1423 GCF_042671975.1 Rhodococcus sp. NPDC127593
AGCATGAAACATCAAGCAGTCGAACGTGACCCATACACCACAAACTTGACCCCAAAAACCGGCTACGCCGCTTCTAGGCTTCTAGGCTTCTAGGCATGAAACGTCTGTGGCCCGCGGATTGACCGTTCTTCGACGGTGCTCCACTTGGCGACGACAACGGCAACTTGCTGGGAATCGTGGCAGCACAACGGCCGAACTCGCAGCGTGCGATCGATGCCGCGCTCGACCCAGCCCCGCGGCATCTGCCGCGCGCGACGATCCGCATATGGAGGGCGGGCCGCGGCGATCACCGCGTCGATATGGCCACCGCGCAGGTCGCGGACGGCGGTGTTGGTGCGCTGTGCGAATCGGTCCCAACGCCGCTGCAAAGGCATCTCTCGATCTGCTGGGTGCGGTCTCCAGTGGGCAGAGAACAGCAACCGGCGGATTCTGGTATACGTCGGCGAGTCCGAAGTACGTCGCCATCTGTCCGAAGTCGCGGACTCATTTCCCTGGTGCACTTCGTTGACGATCTGTGCACGCGGGAAAGGACGACTGCTCGAACGGAGCTATCGAACGCAGCCGGAGCCGGTCCGCAAAGCGCTGCTGGACCTGCATCGACGCCAGCGACGCGAAACTAGGGCAGCCCGGAACAGGCAACAGGTCGTGTATACCGACGGCTCCGTCCGAACCTGTTTCGCGGGCTGCGGAATCGGTGCTGTCACCGTCGAAGGGAAGATCTACGGAGACTGGGTGCCAAACGCAGCGGCGTCACCGCTGCTCGCGGAACTGTTGGCGATCGAGAAGGCCGTAACTGGGGTGAAGAGCACTCGCATCCTTGTCCGCACCGACAGCCAAGACGCTATCGAGCTGCTCAAGATGGACGATTCAGTACGTCTGCGCGATCGCCGATCCCAACGCGACACCAGCAAGCCAGGCCATCCCACACACGTTCTTCGGGGTCTGCTGGCCAGCCGTCGGAATCGTCACACGCACCGCCAAAGACCGCCGAACACTTGCTCCGTAGGGGGAATCGGGATGGTCCTCCTCGGCATCGGCTTCATCGCACGAACGTGGTGGCTGAGTCGCCGCCTGGAACACCATCAACCGATCCGGAAGATACTGCGAACATGAATGACGACGAACCGTGATGCCTGGCAAGTCCACGAATCCGAACTCACCTCCTCCGGGTCGGGAGCGGTCCGCCTCGCCCCGTTTGTGTGAGCAGGTACTACCCGTGGTGGATGGCGGTCCAACGTGCCGTTCGGGATGATGCCGTTCGTGGGCGTGCAAAGTCTGTTGCGTCTCGTGCAGGTGTCTCGAAAAGGGCGAATGCGAGACGACACGAACTAGTGGTGTGTCTCTGATTTAGCTGATCTTTTCCAGTGCGACGCGGCCGCGCGCAACCTTGGCGAGGATGGATTCGGCGGTCGCGGTCCATTCG
>NZ_JBHXWI010000179.1:0-1373 GCF_042671975.1 Rhodococcus sp. NPDC127593
CCAGGGTGCCGTAGTTGTTGAGTAGCGGGCGTTCTGCCTGGGGTTTCCGATCTTCGGAGGTGTCTCGGGGGGCGGCGGAGCGGGCATAGGGACAGGGATTGATCATGGGTGTGTCTTACGCATCCGATGCTCATCCGCGAGGAGTCACCTATGCCCGCCGGGACAGTGTCCCCGATCGACCCGTGTCTTGACCAGCTGACCCGGTGGACCGACGCCGTCGCCGCCCCGGAGCGGGTGCCGGAACTGCTGACGGTGCTCGACGAGCGGCTGCCCGATCCTCGTGGCCTCCGCGGTCGGCGCTATCGACTCTCGTCGTTGGTAGCGGTCGCGCTGTGTGCGGTGGCCGGCGGAGCCCGCTCGTTCTATGCGATCGCCGACTGGGCGGCCGGTGTCGGCCCGGAGGTGCTGGTGCGGTTGGGTATTCGGTTCCGGGTGCCGAGCGAGGCGACGCTGCGGTTGGTCCTCGAACGCATCGACGGCGACGATCTGGACCAGGTGCTCGGCCGTTACCTGTCCGACAGCAACGGTGACGGCGGTGGGCGTCCGGTGGTGGCAGTGGACGGCAAGACAGTGCGCGGAGCACGGGCCGGACAGGAGCCGGCACCGCATCTGGTCTGCGCGGTCACCCACGACGGCGCCACCGTCCTCGGGCAGTGCCGGACGGCAGAGAAATCCAACGAGATCCCCGCCGTGCG
Source organism: Rhodococcus sp. NPDC127593 (assembly GCF_042671975.1). Classification (NCBI taxonomy): domain Bacteria; kingdom Bacillati; phylum Actinomycetota; class Actinomycetes; order Mycobacteriales; family Nocardiaceae; genus Rhodococcus; species Rhodococcus sp. NPDC127593. Next base: position 696 of record NZ_JBHXWI010000179.1, read on the forward strand.
CCGACTGCTGCGGGGCATCGATCTGGTCGGGGCGGTGATCACGATCGATGCGATGCACACCCAGAAGACCACCGCCCGGTGCCTGCGGGAACAGTGCCGGGCAGACTACGTGATGATCGTCAAGGCGAACCAGCCCGGATTGTTCGCGCGGGTGAAGGCGCAACCCTGGGAGCAGGTTCCGGTGGTGTGGCAGGACGGCCTCGAGCGTCACCACGGCCGCGAGGAGCAGCGCAGCTACAAGATCATCACTGTGCCCCGGGGCCTGCGGTTTCCGTACGCACAGCAGGTCGTGCAGATCATCCGGCGCCGGCGCCGGATCGGCACCGAACGATGGGGCGTCGAGGTTGTCTACGCGATCTGTTCACTGCCGTGCGAGCAGGCACCACCGAAGCTGTTGTCGGCGTGGATCCGCGGTCATTGGACCATCGAGAACAAGATCCACTGGGTGCGGGACGTGACGTTCGACGAGGACCGTTCCACGATCCGCACCGGCAGCGGCCCGCAGGTGATGGCGACGTTGCGGAACACCGTGATCAGCCTCCACCGCCGGGCCGGACAGTCCAACATCGCCCGCGCCTGCCGGCGACTCGCCGCCAACCCTGTTCACGCGGTCGACCTGATCCTGGGAACCTGAAAACGCAGCTCACAGCTCCAGAAATCAACAACTACGGCACCCTG
>NZ_JBHXWI010000180.1:0-1367 GCF_042671975.1 Rhodococcus sp. NPDC127593
CGAAGAATCACGCGGTGACCGTCTCTCGTCCGGTTACGACACGCCGGTCATTGGTACGAGATCCGGCTCGTACACCATCATCGTGGACGCAACCTGCCGGACTGCACTCGGGGAACTCCGACGGTCCTGGCCGACCGCAACCAACAGTGCTTGACTGGCACTATCACGCCGCCGGCCGAAAGGGTGTGGATCATCGTGCGCTGCGCGAACGAACGATCCGCGATGGCCGGTGAGTCGGTGCCGTTCTCGGATCGAAGCCGGGACGGGGCGCCCCGTCCGAGCCGCGAGCAACGGGCCGCATCGGGTAAGGCGGCACGCGCGCAGGCACCATTGGACGGGCACGCCGACTTCCGGCCGGCACCCTCGCGTGATCCGGTCACGTTGTTGCTCAGCCAGGCCGCGACCCGCGTACCCGAGCTGCTGCCGATCCGATACGATCGGATGTTGTTCTCGCCGTTCGCATTCTACCGAGGTGCGGCACTGGTGATGGCCGCCGACCTCAACACCGCCCCGACGTCAGGGCTGCACGCTCAACTGTGCGGTGACGCGCACCTGTCCAACTTCGGTGCCTACGCCTCACCTGAGCGTCGTCTCGTCTTCGACCTCAACGACTTCGACGAGACCCTGCCCGGCCCGTTCGAATGGGATGTCAAACGGTTGGCCGCCAGCCTCGTCGTGGCAGGACGGGACAACGGATTCACTGCCAAACAGAACCGCAAGACCACACTCGCGGCCGTGGGCGCGTACCGCACAGCCATGCGAACCTTCGCCACCCAGCCGATCCTCGACGTCTGGTACGCGCACCTCAACATCGACGACGCCCTCACCGAGTACGAGTCCACGCTCACCTCCCACAAGTCGAAGCAGAGGAAGACGGAGCTCGAGGCGGCCGAAACCGTGCTCGCGAAGGCGCACACCCGCGACCGCCTGCAGGCGATCGGGAAGCTGACCACCGTCATCGACCGCACGCGGCGGATCATCAGCGATCCACCGCTGATCGTCCCGATCGACGAGCTCACCGGATTCGACCCCGATCTGCTGCTCGACCGACTACGAGATCTGGTCGCCGCCTACCGCGACACCCTCCAAACCGACCGACGACACCTGCTCGATCACTTCACCCTCACCGACGTGGCACACAAGGTGGTCGGCGTGGGCAGTGTCGGCACCCGCGCGTGGATTCTGCTGCTCGAAGCAGGAGTCGAGGCCGAAGCCCTGCTCCTGCAAGCCAAACAAGCCGACAAGTCGGTCCTGGCCGCCTACGCGGGCGAATCGGAGTACACCAACCAGGGAGAACGGGTGGTCACCGGACAACGCCTCATGCAGGCCACCAGCGACATCTGTCCCGGCCGCCGGTGGGCTGCGCG
>NZ_JBHXWI010000181.1:0-1350 GCF_042671975.1 Rhodococcus sp. NPDC127593
CCGAACAGTGAGCGAACCGGCTGCCGCGTCCCGGCACCGCACGAGGGTGCCTCCCCACTGGGTCTAGCAGCGAGGAGGCTGACATGAAGTCTGCCAGAAACACCCTGCCCGATGAACCACCCAACGCCCTGACCTGCGGCATCGACTGGGCCCGCGACGATCACGCCGTGTCCGTCGTCGATGCCCGCGGCCGCGAGGTCCACCGCTGCACCGTCGAACACAGCGCCGCCGGGCTGCGCGAGCTGCTCACAGTCCTCGCCCGCACCGGCGTCTGCGAGGTCGCGATCGAACGCCCGGACGGACCGGTGATCGACACCCTGCTCGGCGCCGGGATCACCGTGGTGGTGATCAGCCCCAACCAGGTCAAGAACCTGCGCGGCCGCTACGGATCGGCCGGCAACAAGGACGACCGCTTCGACGCCTTCGTCCTCGCCGACACCCTGCGCACCGACCGCGCCCGACTGGCGCCGTTGACCCCCGACCACCCGGCCACCGTCGCGCTGCGCCGCGTCTGCCGGGCCCGCAAGGACCTCGTCGCCCACCGGGTCGCCCTCGCCAACCAGCTGCGGGCGCACCTGCGCAACGTCTTCCCCGGCGCGGTCGGCCTGTTCGCCGATCTCGACTCCCCGATCAGCCTGATGTTCCTGACCCGCTTCGACTGTCAGGACCGGGCCGACTGGCTCACCCCCAAGCGTCTGGCCACGTGGCTGTCCGGCGTCAGCTACAGCGGCCGCACCGACCCCGCGGTCCTGCATGCCCGCCTGACCGCCGCACCCCGCGGCGCCGTCGGTGACGACGGATCCGCGCACGCCCACATCACCCGCGCCTTGCTCGCCGCCCTGCGCACCCTCGTCGAACAGATCAAGTTGCTCACCGAACAGATCGGCGAGCAACTCGCCGGGCACGCCGACGCCCACATCTTCACCAGCCTGCCCCGCTCCGGCACCGTCCGTGCCGCCCGGCTGCTCGCCGAGATCGGCGACTGCCGGGCACGATTTCCAACCCCCGAGTCGCTGGCCTGTCTCGCCGGCGTCGCCCCCTCCACACGCCAATCCGGCAAGGCCAGAAGCGTCGGATTCCGTTGGGCCGCAGACAAACAACTCCGCGATGCCGTCACCGACTTCGCGGGCGACTCCCGCCACTCGAACCTCTGGGCCGCCGACCTCTACCGCCGAGCCGTCGCCCGCGGACACGACCACCCCCATGCCGTCCGCATCCTCGCCCGCGCCTGGCTGTTCGTCATCTGGCACTGCTGGCAGGACAACCTCGCCTACGACCCGGACAAACACGGCGCCCTCCAACGACTGATCGCCCACCAACAACCGGCGGCTTGACACAGGGCAACTCATG
>NZ_JBHXWI010000182.1:0-1348 GCF_042671975.1 Rhodococcus sp. NPDC127593
TGAGGTTTCCCCCGGAATGTGGACACCGAATTGGCGGGATTCCGGTCTCGCTGGAAGGATGTCCATATGCCACCCCGCAAGCGCCGATCATTCACGGCCGAATACAAGGTCGAGGCGGCCCACCGGGTGATCGATTCGGGTCGCACCATCGCCGAGGTCGCACGGGAACTCGGCCTCAACGAGAGCCTGTTGGGTGAATGGGTCAAACTCGAGCGGCGCAGGATCGCCGCCGCCGAGTCTCAAGGAGAAAAGCCTTTGGACGCGGCCGAGCGAGCCGAGCTGATTCGATTGCGAAGGCAGGTCAGCGAACTCGAGAAGGACAACACCTTCTTGGTAAAAGCTTCGGCGTACTTTGCCTCGATGCAGAAGAATCGACCCGGTTCGATCTGATGGTGAAGTACGCCGGCCCCGATGACATCGAAGAGACCGCCGGCACCGCCGCACCGGAAGGTGAACGCTTCTCGATCACGCGGATGGCGCGCCTGTTGTCGGTGTCCACATCGGGCTACTACCAGCACATCAAACGCCGAGCTGCCACGGCGCTGACGCCGCGGCAGCAGCGCCGCGCCGATCTCGAAATCAAGATTGCCGAGATCCACAAGGGGTCGAGGGGAACCTACGGATCACCGCGGATCGCCGCCGAGTTGCGGGCACGCGGTGAGGTGGTGACCAAGAAGACGGTGGCCAAGATCATGGCGTCGGTGGGGATCGAGGGGATCAGCCCGCGCACGTTCAAGGTCACGACGACGGTGGTCGATCCACAGGCGTCGTTCCCGCCGGATCTAGTCGAGCGGCACTTCGATCAGGGTAGGCTCGATGCGGTCTGGTTCACCGACATCACGTACCTCACCTGCGGTGAGGGGGACATGTTCTTGTGTGCGATTCGAGATGGTCATTCTCGGAAGGTGTTGGGGTACAGCGTTTCCGATCACATCGGAGCCGAGATGGTTACGGCTGCGATCGATCGGGCCGTGGCTACCCGCGGCGGGCACTGCCGGGACACGATCCTGCACAGCGATCGCGGCGGGGAGTATACCGCCCACTTGACTGCGGCCGCGTGCCTCCGTCATGGATTGCGTCGGTCGATGGGTGCAACCGGGATATGTTGGGACAACAGCCCATCCGAGTCGTTTTGGTCGACGTTCAAGCATGAGGAGTACTACCGGCACGTCTACGCCACGAAGGCGGGGCTTGTTGCTGCGGTTGACAACTGGATTGCATTCTACAATGCTGACCGGCGGCACTCCTCGATCGGCATGCATAGCCCGGACAGTTTCGAGAGGTCGCTACAGGTGGCAATCGCCTGAAATCATGTAACCCCCGTGTCCACCGTTCGGGGGAAACCTCA
>NZ_JBHXWI010000183.1:0-1332 GCF_042671975.1 Rhodococcus sp. NPDC127593
TGAGATTCCCCCGCTTCTCCGGAGACTTTTCTATCTGGCTCCGGTGAGCTCGGGTTCGATGATATCTGTCTCCTGTCCGTCTGGTCGGTCGTAGTAGGCGCGTTCGTATTCGTCGGGTGACAGTCCGCGCAGACCGGCCTGAATCCTGCGCGGGTTGTACCATCCATCGATGTAGCGGAACAACGCCGCCTCCGCCTCGGCTCTGGTTGCGAATGTTCTTGCGGGCCAGTAGATAAGCTCGATCTTGAGTGTCGACCACAGGTTCTCGGCGAGCGCATTGTCGAAGCTGTCCCCGACGCTTCCGGTGGACGGGGCGATGCCCGCGTCGACGAGCCGCTGGGTGAACCGAACCGCCGTAAATTGACAGCCCTTGTCGCTGTGGAAAATCAACTCCCCGCCCCGGACATCGCGGGAGAACAGGGCATAGTCGAGCGCCGAGAGCACCAGGTCGGTGTCCGCCCGCGGGCCGGATCGCCAGCCGACCACCTTGTTGGAGAACGCGTCGCGCACACTCGCCAACCACAACACCCCCTCGCCGGTGAGGATCCGCGTCAGGTCGGCCACCCACTTGGTGTTGGGTGCGGTCGCGGTGAAGTCCCGGTCCAGCAGGTCCGGGGCGGCGGTGTGCCGCGGATTCTGCTTCGTCGAGCCACCCTTCCACCCCTTGCGCAGGTAGGCGCCTCGGCGTCCGTTCTCGCGCATGATCCGCTCGACCCGTTTGCGGCCGACCCGCACCCCGCGGCGGCGCAGCTCCAGCCACACCCGCGGGGACCCGTACGTGCCCGCGAACTCGTGCGAGGCGCGGATCTCGTCGATCAACGCCAGCAGCTCGGCGTCCTCCCGCCGCCGCCGAGCGGGCAGGGTCGCTCGCGCCCGCCACTCGTAGTACGTCGACGAGGCGATACCCAGGACCCGCAATACGAGACCGACCGAGAAGTCATGCGCATCAATGAAACTCATGACCTTCTCCGGGTCGGGTCGATCTCCGCAGCGAAATACGCGCTCGCCGCCCGCAGCACCTCGTTCACCCGCCGCAGCTCCGCGACCTCCCGGGCCAGGCGCCGGTTCTCCTCGATCATCGCCGTCGACGGCCGGTCGTCGCGCTCCCCGTGATCGGCCTCGGCCTGGCGGATCCAGTTCCGCAGCGCCTCCGGGTGCACGTTCAACTGCTCGGCCAGTCGGCGGAGCACCGGCCTCGGATCCGACTCCCGATACAACCGCACCGCACGTTCCCGCAGCTCGGGCGGATACTTCCTCGTTCCCATGATGTCCTTCCTCGGTCTCCACATAAAACCTGGTTCGGAAGTGTCCGGAGAAACGGGGGAGGCTCAG
>NZ_JBHXWI010000184.1:0-1313 GCF_042671975.1 Rhodococcus sp. NPDC127593
ATGCCGTCGATGATCGTCTGCCGGTCCTCGGGAGTCGACAGGTAGTTGTGCAGGATGCGGGGGGCCGTCGCCGGGTCCGCCGTGCGGAGCGTCACCGAGCCGCGGCTGGTCGGCTTGACGACACACGGACCCTGGGCGAAGCCGTGCGAGACGGCCGGACCGGTGGCCTCGTTGTAGAACAGGACCGGTGCCACATGGAACTGGACGTTCGGTGCGTCGAGGTCGGGCTGGGTGGTGAAGAAACCGCCGGTCTCGACGATGTTCGACGTCAACGGCCCGCGTCCCTCGCTCTGCAGCAGCTCCACGTTCTCCGGGCTGAGGGCCGTCTTGAGGGACTCTTCGTCGGTCAGGTAGTTCAGGAGCACCATGTAGTGGTCCTGCAATCCCTCGCCGACCGGGAGGTCCGCCACGACCGGGATCTCGAACGTGGCCAGTTGCTCAGCCGGCCCGATGCCGGACAGCAGCAGCAGGTGCGGCGAACCATAGGCGCCAGCGGACACGATCACCTCGCGGGACGCCGTCACCACTGACACCTCACCGCCCCGTTCAATTTCGACGCCAGTGGCCCGGTTGCCTTCGGTGACGACGCGGCGCGCCAGCGCTTCGGTGATGATCGACAGGTTCGGCCGGTCGAGATTCGGGTGGAGGTAGGCGACGGCCGTGCTGCACCGCATCCCGTTGCGCTGGGTGACTTGAAAGCGGCCCACACCGACCTGGGACTCGCCATTGAAGTCGTCATTCGGTGCGTGTCCGGCCTCGGTGGCGGCGTCGATCCACGCTTGACCCAACGGGTTCCTCGAGCGGCCTTCGCTGACCGACAGTGGCCCGCCGGCACCGTGGAACTCGCTGGCGCCGCGCTCGTTGTCCTCGAAGCGCCGGAACACCGGGAGTACTTCCTCGTAACTCCACCCCTGCGCTCCGCCAGCCGCCCACTCGTCGTAATCGGCGCGGTTGCCGCGCATGTAGACCATCGCGTTCATCGAACTGCAGCCGCCGAGCATCTTGCCCCGCGGGAGGTACGCCCGCCGGTAACCGATTCCAGGCTCCGGCTCGGTGTCGTAATCCCAATCCCACGTGCTCTTGAACAGAGAGGCGATAGCTACCGGGATGTGGATCTCGTCAGCGGTGTCGGCCGCACCGGCCTCGATCAGCGCGACCGTCACAGACGGATCCTCCGAAAGCCGCGCCGCCGCAGCCGCACCGGCCGAACCGGCACCCACCACCACATAATCGAAAACATTTTCAGCCGAGTCGGCGTCCGTGCGTGCCATTGAGCTTTCCTCCTTGAGGACCTGACCGTCGTGTTCCAAGTC
>NZ_JBHXWI010000185.1:0-1256 GCF_042671975.1 Rhodococcus sp. NPDC127593
GGGACTGCCCCGGCTCTGGTTGACACCTGACCCGTGAGGGATCTGCCCTCACGGTGAAAGGATGATCGACATGCCGAAGCCATATCCCGAGGAGTTCCGCCGCGACGTCGTCGCCGTGGCCCGCAAACGCGAAGCCCCGCTGGAGCAAATCGCGAAAGATTTCGGGATCTCCGAGACCTGCCTGAAGAACTGGCTGCGCAAGGCCGACATCGAGGACGGCACCCGACCCGGCCCCACACGAGACGAATCCGACGAGCTCCGCGAGGCCCGCAAACGTATCCGGCTGCTCGAACAGGAAGCGGAGGTGATGCGCCGGGCGGTGGCCTACCTATCGAGGGACGTCAACCCAAAATGATGTTCCCGCTGGTCCGTGACCTAGCCGCCGACGGTATCCCCGTCGCGGTGACCTGCCGGGTGCTGGGATTCTCCCGGCAAGCGTTCTACAAGTGGAACACCGATCCCGTGTCCCGACGGGACTGGGACGACGCCCATCTGATCAACGCCGCACTCGATATCCACGCCGGCGACCCGGAATTCGGGTACCGGTTCATCGCCGACGAACTACCCACCCACGGCATCGTCGCCGGCGAGAACCGCGTTCACCGGCTGTGTTCGCAGCAGCGGATCTTCTCGGTGTTCGCCAAGAAACAAGGACTACATCGTCGATCCGGCCCGCCGGTCCATGACGACCTCGTCAGGCGGCAGTTCACCGCCCAGCAGCCCGACCGGTTGTGGTTGACCGACATCACCGAGCACTGGACCGATGAGGGCAAGCTCTACCTCTGCGCGATCAAGGACTGCTTCTCCACCCGGATCGTCGGCTACTCGATCTCCGACCGGATGACCGCGGACCTGGCGTGTTCGGCGCTGCGAAACGCTGTCGCGCTCCGCAACCCGCACGGCACCGTGGTTCACTCCGATCGCGGCAGCCAATTCCGTTCCGGAATGTTCGTAGAATTGTTGGCCTGCAATGGTTTACAAGGATCAATGGGGAAGGTTGGGGCATGTGGTGACAATGCCGCGATGGAATCGTTCTTCGCGTTGCTGCAACGCAACGTCCTCGACCGTCGCCGCTGGAGCAGTCGTGAGGAACTACGGTTGGCGATCGTCGGGTGGATCGAGACGACCTACCATCGGCGGCGCCGGCAACGCGGGCTCGGTCGACTGACACCCGTCGAATATGAGACGCTCCATCAGACCGCACACGCGGCCTGAAACTGCACACCCCGAGTGTCAACCAGGGTGGGGGCAGTCCC
>NZ_JBHXWI010000186.1:0-1250 GCF_042671975.1 Rhodococcus sp. NPDC127593
CACATCGCCGAAAAAGCCAAGGCCCCGATGGCCGCCGGCACCAAGGACCCCGTCAAGAACGCCGACGAGGTCGTCGCCTTCGCGAAGGAATACGGTGTCCCCGTCGCCATCAAGGCCGCGTTCGGCGGCGGCGGCCGCGGCATGAAGGTCGCCCACACCATCGAGGAAATCCCCGAACTGTTCGACTCCGCCACCCGCGAGGCCGTCGCCGCGTTCGGCCGCGGCGAATGCTTCGTCGAACAGTATCTGGACAAGGCCCGCCACGTCGAAGCCCAGGTCATCGCCGACCAGCACGGCAACGTCATCGTCGCCGGCACCCGCGACTGCTCCCTGCAACGCCGCTTCCAGAAACTCGTCGAGGAGGCCCCCGCCCCCTTCCTCACCGACGACCAACGCACCCGCATCCACACCTCCGCCAAGGCCATCTGCAAAGAGGCCGGCTACTACGGCGCCGGCACCGTCGAATACCTCGTCCAGGGCGACACCGTCTCCTTCCTCGAGGTCAACACCCGCCTGCAGGTCGAACACCCCGTCACCGAGGAAACCGCCGGCATCGACCTGGTCCTGCAGCAGTTCAAGATCGCCAACGGCGAACCCCTCGACCTCCTCGAGGACCCCACCCCCCGCGGCCACGCCTTCGAATTCCGCATCAACGGCGAGGACGCCGGCCGCGGCTTCCTGCCCGCCCCCGGCCCGGTCACCAAGTTCGTGCCGCCCACCGGACCCGGCGTGCGGATGGACTCCGGCGTCGAAACCGGCTCGGTGATCGGCGGCCAGTTCGACTCCATGCTCGCCAAGCTGATCGTCACCGGCGCCACCCGCGACGAAGCCCTGGCCCGCGCCCGCCGCGCCCTCGCCGAATTCCAGGTCGAAGGACTGGCCACGGTCATCCCGTTCCACCGGGCCATCGTCGCCGACCCCGCCTTCATCGGCGACGGCACCTCATTCGACGTCTACACCAAGTGGATCGAAACCGAATGGGACAACCAGGTCGAACCGTTCACCGGCAACCAGCCCATTGACGAGGACGACACCCTGCCCCGGCAGAACGTCGTCGTCGAGGTCGGCGGCCGCCGCGTCGAGGTGTCCCTGCCCGGCCAGTTCACCCTCGGCACCGGCGGCGGAAACGCACCCGGGGCGGTCCGCAAGAAGCCCAAGGCCCGCACCCGCGGCGGCGCCGCCGGCGGCGCCGCCTCCGGTGACGCCGTCACCGCCCCCATGCAGGGCACCGTCGTCAAGGTCGCCGTCGA
>NZ_JBHXWI010000187.1:0-1235 GCF_042671975.1 Rhodococcus sp. NPDC127593
CTAGTGCCGTATCAGGCAACGTTTGCCTTGTTGACGATTTCTCGTAGTTTTTGGTCGGCGGCGTGGTTGTTTCGCCAGATGATGTAGCGGCGGATCATGCTGGCCTGTTCCTTGTGGCTGGTGTGGTCGGTGCCGTCGAGCGCGAAGTACCGCAGGGCGGTGAACTGCGCCTCGATCCGGTTCAGCCACGAGCTGTTCGTTGGCGTGTAGGCGATCTCGACGTTGTTCGCCTCCGCCCAGTCCGCGACCCGTCGGCACTTCTTCGTGGTCAGGTGCGGGGAGAAGTTGTCGCATACGATCGCCAACCGCACCTCGAGCGGGTAGAGGGTGCGCAGGTAGCGGCAGAACTCGAGAAACTTCGTCCTCGTCTTGGTCGGCTTGATGTGCCCGTAGACCTTGTCCGTGGTCAGGTCATACGCGGCGAACAGGTGCCTTACCCCGTGCGGCCGGTTGTAGGTTGCGCGCCTGCGCCGTCGCGGCTCACGGTCGGGGTCTTTGTGCTTGCCGCCGCGCTGCGCCCACTGCCGACCCGGATGCGGCTGCAGGTTCAGCGGGCCGAACTCGTCGAGACTGAACACCACCTCCGGCTCGCCCGACTCGGGAAGAACCTCGCCGTCGGCGATCGCGTACAGGTGCTCCACGCGTGCCTTCTTGACCTGGTACTCCGGGTCGCGCGACCGTTTCCATGTCTTCACTTTTTGAAAGGAGACGCCCTCCTGGTGAAGCAGAACCCGCAGGCCCTCATGGCTGATGTCGTCGACCACCCCCTCGGCGACCAGGAACTCGGCCAGCTTGGACAGGCTCCAGGTCGAGAACGGCAGGTCGTGCTCGGTCGGGGTGGACTTGGCGATCTTCTTGATCTCCCGGCGTTCGGGCAGGGTGAACGTCTTGGGTCTTCCCCCTTTGTATTTCGGGTACAGCGAGTCGAACCCGTCGGTGTTGAAATTATGGATCACATCACGGACCCGGTCGGCGCTGGTGAAGCTGACCTCGGCGATCTTGGCGACAGGCATGCCCTGGGCGGACAGCAAGATCATCTGCGCCCGACGCCAGGTCACCACGGATCCGGTGCCCCGGCGCACGATGCGAAGCAGCCGTTTTCCCTCGTCATCATCGATCTCCCGAACCCGTACTCGCTCTGCCATCCGATCAGGATGACCGAGGTAGCGTCCAGCGACCGGCAATCAGGCGGCGTGTCGGACCAACGGGGCAAACAAACCCAGGTGCGGCACTAG
>NZ_JBHXWI010000188.1:0-1217 GCF_042671975.1 Rhodococcus sp. NPDC127593
GCGCACGGTCGCCACATCGACCCGACGCCGCGTCGCCGTGTGCTCACGGTAGTCATTCTCTCGGTGCTCGGGGGTGCGCCCGAACCCGCATTCCGTCGTCGTGGTCACCTCGAGTTACCCCAATCGTCCTCAGAAAATCATCGTCTCCACGACCACTCAGCCGATGACGCCAGCGTGCGCGCGCCGGTGACCGGGCGTCCAGTTAAGAACCGTGAAGGATTGCGTTCACGCTTTCTACACAGCGCCACGCGTGGTCCGGTTGGACGGCCCGGAATGGATGCATAGGCTGGCGGCATGGAGCTGTCATTACGCCGGTTGCGGATGCTTCGGGAGTTGCACCGCCGAGGCACCGTGACAGCCGCGGCGCTGGCCCTGCACTACACCACATCCGCGGTATCCCAACAGCTCACCCAGCTCGAACGCGACGTCGGCGCAAAGCTATTCGAGCGGCGCGGTCGGCGGGTACAGCTCACCGAGATCGGCCTGCTCCTCGCCGAGCACGCTGAGGAGATCATGCGATCGGTGGACCGCGCGACCACTGCCCTCGAGCAAACGCAGGACGGGGTCACCGCCCGATTGACCGTCGGCGTGTGGGCGTCCGTCGCGTCGAGCCTGGTGCCGAGTGCGCTGACCTTGCTGGCCGCCGAACATCCCGGCATCGAGGTGCGCACGAGGGAACTCGCGCCGGAGGACACCGCAGTCGCGGTACGGGACGGGTCGCTGGACTTCTCGTTCGTGATCGACTATTCCGACTACCCGATGCAGTGGGACCCGGAATTGACCAGGGTGGTGATCGCGGTGGAGCGACTGCACGCAGCGCTGCCCCCGGGAACGGTGTCCGCCAGAACCATGGCGCTGGCCGATCTCGCCGAGCATCCCTGGATCCTTGCAGGACCCACGTCGCATTTCGGCCGCGCCGTGCGCTTGGCCTGTCAGCGTTGCGGATTCGAACCCAGAATCAACCACGAGGTCGGCGAGCAGGCGACGGCACTCGCGATGGTTGCCGCGGGCCTGGGCGTCACCCTGGTCTCCGATCTCGGACTGACCCTGCGCCCACCGGGAATGGACGTCGTCGCGCTGACCGAACCGCTCATGCGGACGATCTCCATCGCCCATCGAGGCACAGCAGCACACCGACCACCGCTGCAACTGGTGATCGACGCCGTGCGCGCCGCGGCGGCCGCACAGGGGCTCGCCGCACGATCACCGTACCCGTA
>NZ_JBHXWI010000189.1:0-1195 GCF_042671975.1 Rhodococcus sp. NPDC127593
GGTCATGCCGAGCATCACCCGCGGCAACACCAACGCACCGTCGATCCTGATCGGCGAACGCGTCGCCGACTTCGTGAAGCAGAAATCCTGATCAGAAAAGTCCCTGTAATGCACGACCCACAGCAGAAGGAGTTGGAATGTCCACTGTGACCTTCGTTTCCCACGACGGCGCGAAGCATGAAGCTTCGCTCGAAGACGGGGAAACCCTGATGCGGGTGGCGACCAACAACGCCATTCCGGGCATCGACGGCGACTGTGGTGGCGAAGCCGCCTGCGGCACCTGCCACGTCATCGTCGACGCTGACTGGGCCGCGACGGTCGGACAGTCAGACCCCGGCGAAGAAGACATGCTCGACATGCACCCCGAGCGTCAGGCGACTTCCCGCCTCTCCTGCCAGATGAAAACCTCACCTGACTGGGACGGCCTGGTCGTCCATCTCCCCGAGTTCCAAGTTTAGAGAGGACACGTCATGCACAGTATGGTCGAAGCCGTCTCCGCCAAGATCACCCCCGTGGTCCCGATGCATCGGCAGATCAAAGGTCTCGGCGCTGTCGATCGTGTCATCCGGCGCGTCACTCGCGATTCGGGTGCGCTGAATCTGGCCGAAGCCCCGGTTCCGCCGGTCGAGGACGTTGCTTTGGCCGACATCGATCTGAGCAATCCGTTCTTGTATCGTCAGGGTGCCTGGGACTCGTACAGCGCACGTCTGCGCAACGAGGCTCCGGTCCACTTCCAGGCCGACAGCCCGTTCGGCCCGTTCTGGTCGGTCACCAAGTACGCCGACATCATCGCGGTCGACAAGGACCACGAGAGGTTCTCGGCCGAGCCCTTCAACCTCCTCGGTGATCTGGCGCGTTTCCTCGACCTGGAGCTGTTCCTCGCCCTCGATCCACCCAAGCATGATCTGCAGCGCAAGGCCGTCCAGGGAGTCGTCGCGCCCAAGAACCTGCTCGAGATGGAGGGCCTGATCCGCTCGCGTGTCCAGGAGGTTCTCGACAGCCTGCCGTTGGGCGAGCCGTTCGACTTTGTGTCCACGGTGGCGATCGAGCTGACCGCACGGATGCTGGCCACCTTGCTGGACTACCCCTACGACGAACGCGACAAGCTCATCGAGTGGTCCGAGCTGATGGCCGGGGTGGAGGGGTGGGTCGGCGGTGAGCGCCAGTTCGATGAGGTGTTCGCCGGCGTGGCCGA
>NZ_JBHXWI010000190.1:0-1175 GCF_042671975.1 Rhodococcus sp. NPDC127593
CCGTATTCCTTCGCGAAGGCGACGACCTCGTCGGCGTTCTTGACGGGGTCCTTGGTGCCGGCGGCCATCGGGGCCTTGGCTTTTTCGGCGATGTGCCGGGCGGTGACCTTGTCGCCGAGGTCGCGGATCGATTGCGGGGAGGGGCCGATCCAGATCAGGCCGGCGTCGATCACGGCCTGCGCGAAGTCGGCGTTCTCGGAGAGGAAGCCGTAGCCGGGGTGGATGGCGTCGGCGCCGGACTTGGTGGCGGCGTCCAAAATTTTGTCGAACACCAGGTAGGACTCGGCGGAGGTCTGCCCGCCGAGGGCGAACGCTTCGTCGGCCAGGCGCACGAACGGGGCGTCGGCGTCGGGTTCGGCGTAGACGGCGACGCTGGCCAGGCCGGCATCGGCTGCGGCCCGGATCACCCGCACTGCGATCTCACCGCGGTTCGCGACGAGCACCTTGGAAATACTTTCCGGCGCAATCACATCAGTAGTCGACATTGGGTTCTGTGTCCTTCTCGGTGTGTATTGGAGCCCCGGTATTCGGGTGGGCTGCCGTCTGTCGCCGGGAAGCCGCGGGGGTCGGCGGTGATGCCGGAGTGGGTCCGTCGAGCTCGAAGGGGAATGACTGAGCCGAACGGAGCACGACAGCCATCGTCGCCGCTGTTCTGGCGAGGACCTTTAGTCCCGCGAACACGCCGACAGCGGCGGAGATGAGTGATCTCCACACTGGTGCACTGCTCATCGCACTTCGCGGTCCTTCCATGTGCATTGTCGTCAGTACCAATGAGTTTCAGTAGCCTGCGTTGACCAGGACGGCAGCGGCGGCTACTTGCCGACGCAGAATGAGGGCGGGAGTGCCCCACGAATCGTTATCGGGCGCGGGCGCTTCCGCCGCGGAACCGGACGAGGCGATCGCAGCGAACACTGCGAGTACCGCGGCGATGTCCGTGTCGCTCGGGTTGCCCGTGAACGTCACGGCCGGTGCCACCGGCTCTTCGGCGAGGCCGGCATCCAGCGCGATCTCGTCGAGCACCTCGTCCACCGTCAATTCCGCGGTCAAGGTGCCGAATGATTCGCCGCCGCTCACAGCGGAATGTTCCCATGCTTCTTGGGCGGGAGGGTGACCATTTTGCGTTCGAGTAGGCGCAGGGCGGCCACGATCTGTCCGCGGGTGTGGGACGGGGGGAT
>NZ_JBHXWI010000191.1:0-1160 GCF_042671975.1 Rhodococcus sp. NPDC127593
CTGGACTCAACTCACCCTAATGGGAGCTACCGGGTCCAGTCAGTAGGGCAGACTCGGTGCTGTAGCCCCGGCAGGTGAGCACTTACTTACCCTGAACTGGTCGAGTTCTGGTGTCAGACCGTGCCCCTGCCGGCGGTCGGGAGCGAACAACTTATGGGATGTCGTGCCCGCCACAACGATTGGCGTGAGCACTGGTCCATTAGGGCGCTGAGTCTCCCGCAGGCTGCTGACAACTCAACCCGGGGAGATTCAGGAGCATAAATGTTGTTCGTCGGAGACGACTGGGCCGAAGACCACCATGACGTGGAGGTGCAAGACGAGCAAGGGCGCACGCTGAAGGCGGCCAGAGTGCCCGAGGGCATCGACGGCATGGCACGCTTGCACGAGCTGATTGCCCGGTTCCTGCCGCAGGATTCCGATCCCGGGCAGGTGCTGGTGTGCATCGAGACCGATTGCGGCCCGTGGGTACGCGCGCTGGTCGCGGCGGGATACCAGGTGTACGGGGTCAACCCGAAACAGGCTGCGCGGCATCGTGAGCTGATGTCGTTGTCGGGGGCCAAGGACGATAAGGCCGATGCCCGCACGCTAGCCGACATGCTGCGGACCCGCCGCCATCAGCTGCGCCAGGTCGCTGGCGACTCCGACGAGGCCGAGGCGGTCAAGGTCGCCGCCCGCGCTCATCAGACGCTGATCTGGGAACGCACCCGGCACATGCTTCGATTGCGCACGGCACTGCGCGAATACTTCCCCGCCGCGCTCGAGGCGTACAAGCCACTCGGGCTCGCGGGCGCCGACACCCTCGAACTGCTGGCCAGGGCCACCGATCCCACCTCCGCGGCACGGCTGACGATCGGCCAGATCACCGCCGCACTCAAACGGGCAAGGCGCCGCGACGTGCCCACGAAAGCCGCGGCTATCCAGGCGGCGCTCCGCACCGAGCACCTGGGCCAAGCCGATATCGTGACCGGCGCCTATGCCGCATCGGTCCGCGCGACGGTCGCGGTGCTGCGCACCCTGGGCGAGCAGATCAAGGTCATGGAGGGCGAGGTCGGGGCGTGTTTTGGCCGGCACCCGGACGCTGAGATCTACCTCAGCCAACCCGGCATGGGCGGTATCACCGGCGCCCGGGTGCTCGCAGAATTCGGCGACGCCGACGGCCG
>NZ_JBHXWI010000192.1:0-1110 GCF_042671975.1 Rhodococcus sp. NPDC127593
AGGTGGCGGTCCCCCCGCTCGAGACCTGCCGTGTGGTAGGTGTCGGGCGTCCGCCAAAGACACACCGACAGCAAGGGGACCGCCGTGAAGAAGAGTAGCCAGAACCCGCTCGTGGACGCGACACCGCCCGCGATTCCGGAGCAGGTCACTGTGGCGATGGCCGAGATCGCCGAGAACATGCAGGAAGGCCTGCTCGCGCTGGCCGTCGGCGCCGGCCTGCAGGTCATGCAGGCAATGATGGACGCCGACGTGACCGCACTGGCCGGGCCGAAGGGCCGTCACGATGCGGCGCGCACCGCGGTCCGGCACGGCCGTGAACGGGGGTCGGTGACCCTCGGCGGCCGACGGGTACCGGTGACGCGGCCACGGGTGCGGGCCGCCGACGGTTCCGGGGAGTTGCCGATCGGCTCGTACGAGCTGTTCACCTCCACCGAGATCCTGGGCAAGATGGCGATGGAGAAGATGCTCGCCGGCCTGTCGACGCGCCGCTACCCGGTCGGCCTCGAACCGGTCGGTGAACGGGTGACCGAAACGTCCTCGGCGACAAGTAAATCGGCGGTCTCGCGCAAGTTCGTGGCGATGACCGAGACCGCCCTCGGCGAGCTGCTTTCACGGGATCTGTCCGGGCTCGACCTGGTCGCGTTGATGATCGACGGGGTCCACTTCGCCGAGTCCTGCTGTGTTGTCGCCCTGGGCATCGACCTCGACGGGAACAAGCACCCGCTCGCGCTGGTCGAAGGTGCCACCGAGAATGCCACCGTCGTCACCGACCTGCTGGTGGACCTGCGGGAGCGGGGTATGGACGTCACCCGCCCGATGCTGGTGGGCCTCGACGGGTCCAAGGCCTTGCGCAAGGCGGTGGTCGACGTGCTCGATCGCCCGGTGATCCAACGCTGTCAACTGCACAAGATCCGAAACGTGAAAGATCGTCTGCCGAAACGGCTTCGCAGCGGTGTGGGCCGGAAGATGACCGACGCCTACCACGCCGCGTCGGCGCTCGAGGCCGAGGCCGCGCTGCGGGCGCTGGCGAAGGAGCTGGACCGCACCCATCCCGGGGCGGCGGCCAGCCTGCGCGAGGGCCTGGACGAGACCCTCACCGTGCTGCGATTG
>NZ_JBHXWI010000193.1:0-1055 GCF_042671975.1 Rhodococcus sp. NPDC127593
TAGACCGAAGTTGCGGTAGCTCTCGGCGGAGATTGCATGATCGACCTGAGAAGACGACGGAAATCGATTCGGAAATGTAGCCACTAATACTGCGTGTCGTTGCGGTGTCTCAACCGATAATCGATCTAACATGAAGACATGGCCCCATACAGCGGCGCAATGCACGTAGCCCGAAACAGGCGCAGCTATGTGACGAAGTCGGGTGAGGAGCGGGTCTACGAGTCGGTGCTGCTGCGGCGCACCTTCCGTGAGGGCGGCAAGGTCCGTCACGAGACGCTGGCGAACCTGAAGGCGCTTCCGGAGGCGTCGATCGCGGCGATCGAGGCGACCTTGAGGGGGCAGACGCTGGTCCCCGCCGCGGAGGCGGCCACTGTGCTCCGCTCGCTCCCACACGGGCACGTCGCCGCGGTCTGGGCCCAGGCCAAGGTGTTGGGCCTGCCCGCGATGCTCGGCCCGGCCGGCCGGCAGCGGGATCTGGCGATGGCGTTGATCCTCGCCCGGGCGGTGGCCCCGGCCTCGAAACTGGCCACCGCCTCCTGGTGGGCCGACACCACCCTCGGGGTGGACCTCGAGGTCGCCGGGGCGGGCACCGACGAGATCTACGCGGCGATGGACTGGCTGACCGGCCGCCAGGACCACATCGAAAAACAGCTCGCCGGAAAGCATCTCGACCCGAAGGTGAATCCGTCGCGGATCGCGATGTTCGACCTGTCCTCGTCCTGGGTGACCGGCCGGCACTGCGACCTGGCCGCCCGCGGCTACTCCCGGGACGGGAAGAAGGGCTGCGAACAGATCGAATACGGGCTGCTCACCGACCCCGCCGGTCGCCCGGTCGCGGTCCGGGTGTTTCCCGGCAACACCGCCGACCCGGCCGCCTTCGGTGCCGCGGTGGCCGCCGTGAAGGACACCTTCGGGCTGGAGAACATGCTGATGGTGGGTGACCGCGGCATGATCACCTCTGCCCGCATCACCGCCCTGCAGCAGGTCGGCGGCCTGGGCTGGTTGACCGCGCTGCGGGCCCCGCAGATCGCGGCGCTGGCCGCCGATGACGGACC
>NZ_JBHXWI010000194.1:0-1019 GCF_042671975.1 Rhodococcus sp. NPDC127593
CGTGAACGTGACTGTATTGGTTGGCGGGGTGGGTGGGGCCCGGTTCCTGCTAGGTGTGCGGAGGTTGCTCGGGGCCGATGCGCCCGGTGGTGGGGGCGCCGATTCCGGCCATTGCATCACTGCTGTGGTCAATGTCGGTGACGACGTCTGGATGCACGGGCTGCGGATCTGCCCGGACCTGGACACCTGCATGTATACCCTCGGCGGCGGTATCGACACCGAGCGTGGGTGGGGGCATGCCGGTGAAACCTGGAATGCCAGGGAGGAACTCGCCGCCTATGGTGCGAAACCGGATTGGTTCGGGCTCGGTGACCGGGACATCGCCACGCATCTGATTCGCACCCAGATGCTGCGGACGGGGTATCCGTTGTCGGCGGTGACCGAGGCGTTGTGCAACCGGTGGCGGCCGGGTGTGACGCTGCTGCCGGTGACCGACGACCGTAGTGAAACTCACGTCGTGATCACCGATCCCGAGGACGGGGAGCAGCGGGCGATCCACTTCCAGGAGTGGTGGGTGCGGTACCGCGCGCAGGTGCCGACGCACAGCTTCGCGCACATCGGCGCCGAGCAGGCGGCCCCGGCGCCGGGGGTGGTCGAGGCGATCGAGAACGCCGACATCGTGTTGCTGGCGCCGTCGAATCCGGTGGTCAGTGTCGGGGCGATCCTGGCGGTGCCCGGGATCCGGGGTGCGTTGCGCACCACCGCGGCGAGGGTGGTCGGGATCTCGCCGATCGTCGGGGGAAAACCGTTGCGCGGCATGGCCGACGAATGCCTCGACGTGATCGGGGTGGAAACGTCGGCGGAGGCGATCGGCCGCTGGTACGGGGCCCGGGGCGGGACCGGGATCCTCGACGGCTGGCTGGTCCACGACACCGACACCGCCGAGGTCCCCGGCGTCGAGGTGGCCAGGGTGCCGCTGATCATGTCGGACCCCGACGTGACCGCGGCGATGGTGCGGGCGGCGCTGGACGTGGCGGGGGTGACGCTGTGACCGACCCCGCCGGGGTGTCCCGGCTCGA
>NZ_JBHXWI010000195.1:0-1013 GCF_042671975.1 Rhodococcus sp. NPDC127593
CCGCCGCCCAGCGCGCCGAGGTGCTCAGCCGCTTCGCCGACGAACTCGAATCCCGCGCCGAAGACACCGCCACCCGGGTGAGCAGCCAGAACGGCATGCCCATCACCCTCGCCCGGCAGTTCGAGGGCGGCTTCCCACCCGTCCTGCTGCGCTACTACGCCGAGATGGCGGCGAAGCAGGAAGACGAGATCCGGCCCGGCATGCTCGGCGGCTCCACCCTCGTCACCCGCTCCCCGATCGGCGTCGTCGGCGCCATCGTGCCGTGGAACGTGCCCCAGGCCATCACATTCCTCAAACTCGCCCCCGCCCTCGCCGCCGGATGCACCGTCGTCCTCAAACCCTCCCCCGAGACCGTCCTCGACGCGTTCCTGATGGCCGAGGCCGCCATCGCCGCCGGGCTACCGGCCGGCGTGCTCAACATCGTCCCCGGCGGACGCGACCTCGGCGCCTACCTCGTCGCCCACCCCGGCATCGACAAGGTCTCCTTCACCGGATCCACCACCGCCGGCCGCGCCATCGGGCGCACCTGCGGCGAACTGCTCCGCCCCGTCACCCTCGAACTCGGCGGCAAATCCGCCGCCGTCATCCTCGACGACGCCGACCTGGCAGCGAACATCGAATCCTTCTACGCCGCAACCCTGCTCAACAACGGACAGATCTGCTGGCTCGGCACCCGCGTCCTCGCACCCCGATCCCGCTACACCGAAATCGTCGACACCATCACCGACCTCGCCAAGGGCCTGACCGTCGGCGACCCGCTGTCCGACACCACCCAGATGGGACCACTCGTCTCGTCCCGGCAACGCGACCGCGTCGAGGGCTACATCGCAAAGGGCCGCTCCGACGGCGGCCGGGTCACCGCCGGCGGCGGCAGACCCGACAACACCGACCACGGCTGGTTCATCGAACCCACCGTCTTCGCCGACGTCGAAACCGGCCACACCATCGCCCAGGAAGAAATCTTCGGACCCGTCCTGTCCGTCATCCCCTACACCGACGAAGCCGAAGCGATC
>NZ_JBHXWI010000196.1:0-1002 GCF_042671975.1 Rhodococcus sp. NPDC127593
ATGTCGGTGTCGGTGCCCTCGGGGACCGAGCCGATCCGCTGCTCGGTGGTCGGGGAGATGACCGGGATGGTCGCGTCGCCGGATGGCTGTGCCCATCCGCCGCGGATGTAGAGATCGGGGTAGTCGATCGTCATCGGGTGTCCTTCGTGAGTGGTTCGGGTTGCGGGTGGTCAGTCGTGGACGAGGACGGGTTTGAGGACCTCGCCGCGGTGCTGGGCGTCGATGGCGTCGTTGATCTTCGTGAAGGGGAAGGTGGTGACGAGCTTGTCGAGGGGGAACCGGCCGGCCTTGTACAGCTCGACCAGTTCGGGGATGAACTGGTCGGGGACGCTGTCGCCTTCGATGATTCCGGTGATGGTCAGGCCCATGGCGAGGGAGTTGATGATGTTCAGCGGAACCGAGGATTCGGGGTCGGCGGGGACGCCGATGAGTCCGATCTTGCCGTGGAACGTCATGGCGCCGATGAGGGATTCGATGACGGCGGGGACGCCGGAGGTGTCGATGGCGTAGTTCACGCCGGCGGGGATGACGGCCCGGACCTGCTCGGTGAGGGGGCCGGCGGCGGGGTCGATCACGTGGGTGGCGCCGAGTTCGAGGGCGAGGTCGCGCCGGGTCCGGTGCGGTTCGGCGGCGATGATGGTGGCGCAGCCCTGGACGACGGCGCCCATGACGGCGGCCAGCCCGACGGATCCGGCGCCGGCGATGAGGATCGCCGATCCGGGTCGGCAGTTCAGGGAGCGCATGACTGCGCCGGCGCCGGTTTGGATGCCGCAGCCCAGGGGTGCGAGGAGTTCGGCGGGGACGTCGTCGGGGACCTTCACGACGTTGCGTTCGAAGGCGAGGCTGTGGGTGGCGAAGGAGGATTGTCCGAAGAACAGGCCGGTCAGCGATTCGCCGTCGGTGGTGGTGATCGGTCCGGTGCCGTCGTCGCGGACGCCGTCGTAGGCGAGGTGCATGAACTGGTGGCAGTACGAGGGTGCCCCGGTGGTGCACGAGGGGCAG